>DATAWX010000201.1:0-70922 GCA_036266995.1 Pseudonocardiaceae bacterium
TCACGATCATGACCCGGCAACTGGACCGCAAGAACTCCGGCACGCCGCCTCATCCCCGATGGGGCAGACCCCGCACCGCAGCGCCGGCACCCGAACTACAAGATCGACAAGCAGCGTGACCATTTGCCAACAGGCTCTAAGTCAGCCGGCGAGTGGGAGCTCGGCGTGCAGGCAGGTTCCCGCGCCAGCGGGACTGTCGATGGTGATGGTGCCGCCGAGCGCTTCGACGCGGTCCTTCAGCCCGATGAGGCCGGAGCCCCGGACGGGGTCAGCCCCGCCGGTGCCGTCGTCACGGACGTGGAGGTGAAGGACCTGGCCGGTCGTCGCCGCGCTGACCTGGACCACCGACGCGTGCGCGTGCTTGGCCGCGTTGGTGAGTGCTTCGGAGACCACGTAGTAGGCGGCGACCTCGATCCGCTCAGGCAGCCGCGCGTCAGCGTGCACAATGACCTCGACTGGGACGGCACTGCGACGCGCGAGCATCTTCAGGGCTGCAGCGAGGCCCCCCTCAGACAGGATCGCGGGATGAATACCGCGCGCCGTCTCCCGTAGGTCGTCCATCACGCTGACCAGCCCCCCGCCCACCTCTGCCAACTCGCCCCCGAGATCGCCGAGCCCTGGTGGGACCGCCGCCTGCGCGGCTCGCAGCGCGAGCGCGAGGGAGACGAGCCGCTGCTGAGCGCCATCGTGCAGGTCGCGCTCGATCCGCCGGCGGGTATCGTCCGCGGCGGCAACCACGCGGGCCCGGGAGGCCGTCAGCTCCGCGAGGTTCTCGGCGTTGGAAATCGCGGTCGCCACCAGCTCCGTGAATGAGGCCAGGCGGGCCTCGGTGTCCGATGGCAATGGCTGCTCCAGGATCGAGCCGGCGGCGATCACGCCCCACAGGCGGCCCTGGACGATGATCGGCGTCGCGACCGCCGAGCGCAGGCCCTCCTCGCGGATGGGGGCGCCAAGCGGACCCGAGGAGCTATCGGCGTAGCTGTCGACCCGGGCCGGACGGCCGCTCTTGAACACAAGCGTGCCGAGGTTGTGCCCCCCGAGGGTCCACCGGCTGCCAACGGGAAGGCTGCCCACTACGCTGCCCCACTGGGCGACGAAGGTGAGCGTGCTGTCGGATTCGTAGCGGCATATGCTCGCCGAATCGACCGGAAGCAGCTGCCCGACCTCCTCGGCGACCGCCGAGAACACCTCCTCCGCGGGCGCCTTGTGCGCCACCAGCGTCGCGACCCGCCGCAGCGCCGCCTGCTCCTGGGCAAGCCGGGTGATCCCGGCGCGACTGTCGGCGTTCGAGATCGCCGCCGCCAGCAGGTCCGCAAAGCAGGCCAGACACGCCTCGGTACCGGCCGGCGACGCCCGTTTCAGGCTCGACCCGGTGAGCATCACTCCCCAGACGTGGCCCTCGACGGTGATCGGCACCGCGGCCGCTGAGCGGATGCCTTGCTCGCGGGAGTCAACTCCGAGCGGCCCGGAGGCACTCGCAATGTTGTCCAGGCGGGCCGGGCGCCCGGTCCGCGAGACGGATATCGCGAGTTCCCCGGCTAGGGGCCACCGGCTGCCGACCGGGAAGTGGTCACCGGTCCTGCTCCAGGCGGCGACAGCGGTGAGCGAATCGTCGGAGTCCGAGCGGCCCAGGCGGACGAAATCGACGGCAACCAGCCGGCCCACCTCTTCGGTGACCACAGCGAACAGCTCTTCCGCCGGGATGGCATGCGCCACCAGCGTCGCGACCCGCCGCAATGCCGCCTGCTCTTCGGCGAGCCGAACGAGCTCGCCAATCAGGATCGAGACAGCAACCCCAGCGACCGTGAACGCGACTAGCGAGACCAGGTTGGGCCGCAGGTCACCGCCCGGCATGTCAACGGGGAAAACGACAAAGAACTCTCGCGCCAGGACCCCGAGCACAACCCCAGCCAGCGCAGGCCAGGTGCCCCCGATTACCGCGACCGCCATGACCACCAGCAGCGTGCAAAACAGGAACCCGCCCAGCACCAGCGACGACAGCAACTCCAGGGCAGCGAGCGTGAGCAGCGCGGGGCCGGCGACGGCGAGGACCCACGCGGCCACCTGGCGGGTGGGTGACAGCTGCGACAACCAGGTGCCGCGCAGGCCCCCTAGCACGCTCACATCCTTGAGTTAACCGGTCTCCGCACACATCTCCAAGACCATCCGGGCCCCGCTCACTGCGAGTGCGCCAGCTCCACGATGCGGTTCAGCATGTCCGGGTCGGTTTGCGGCAGGACCCGTAGCCGAGGTTGAGTATGTGTGCGTCGGCCGCGCGTCCCTCAGCGATCACCCGGCGTGTCTCCCGCTCGACGGCCGGCCAGCCGTGTGCCGGCGCACCGGCTGTAACGTGATCTCACACGCCAGCTCGGGAGTCATGCAGGCCTGCAGCATCTGTTGGTCGGCCCGCAGCGTGCGGTACTCGGGCAGCGACCGCCCGGCCTGCCTCATGAACCACACCAGACGATTCGGCCGCTGCCCCCCGGGCGGCGACCAGCAGCGGTGCGTCGGGGAGCAACCGGCGAGCCGTGGCCGGTGCGGTGGTGCGGGTCATGTCGCCACCGTGGCGGCCGGGCTATTCGGGCCAGGCGTTGTTCTGGATGACCTCGACGAAATCGGTACGGATGAAACCGGGCACGAAATGAGCGAGGACGTCGGCGTTGACCGTGCCGAAGGTGGTGTCCGGGCGGTCCTTGAAGCCGTTGGTGAACGCCTGCAGGATCTGCCGTTTGAAGTCAGGCCGCGGGTGCGCGCTGACGACGTCGTCGATGAGGGTGCGGTCGAGATCGGCGTAGCCAATGCCGAGCACGTCGGTTTCCACGCCGGCGGTCACCAGGGCAACCTCGGGCTCCATGTGGTACGGGGTTTCCGGGGTGGTGTGCAGCGCGATGCCCAGCCAGGCAAGGCGAACGCGGTCCTCGGGCAGGCCGTGCGCGGTGAGGAAGCGGCGGGCCTCGTCCGCGCCGTCGATCTCGAAACGCTGGTCGGCGCGCCGGTACTTCTCGGTGAGGCCGAGGTCGTGGAACATCGCGCCGACGTAGAGCAGTTCCGGGTCGGCGGCCAGGCCGAGCCGGTTGCCCTGCAGCGAACCGAACAGGAATACCCGGCGTGAGTGATGGAACAACAGCGGGCTGGTGACGTCGCGGACCAGTTCGGTGGCCTCGCTGGCCAGCCGGCTGTCCGGGATGTCGATGCCGGCGATGGTTTCAGGCATGGTGGTCTCCTGGTCTGGTACTTAACGGATAACGCGCAAGTGCAGGTGGTAAGGGCCCGGCGTCCTCCGGGCGCCGGGCCCCGGTCAGAGGGGGTGCGGTCAGGGTTGTCCGGCGCGGACGCCCTGTTCGACCCGGTCGCCGAGGTCTTTGTCGACGTTGCGCAAGTACCCGAAGGCGCGGAGCAGGACGGGTTCGGTGACCCCGTTGAGGAGCTGGCCGATGATGTTGTTGACCAGCCTGGTGCGGGCGGCGTCGTCCAGGACGTCGCGGACCAGGGTGCCGGCCTGGCTCCAGTCGTCGTCCTCGGCGTGCAAGGTCTGGGCGGCGTGCACCATGTCCCCGTCGGTGTGCCACCCGGCCGGCTCGCCGTAGCGCGCGATGTCGGCCTGCGGTCCGCCTTTGGAGTTGGGGAAATACACCGGGTCGGTGACGGGGTGGATGCGCATCACGCCGTCTTTGCTGTAGCTGTTCACCGGTGCTTTGGGTGCGTTGACCGGGATCTGCTGGTAGTTGGCACCCAGGCGGGCACGGTGGGCGTCGGCGTAGGAGAACACCCGGCCGAGCAGCATCTTGTCCGGGCTGAGGCCGATGCCGGGCACGAGGTTGTTGACCTGGAAGGCGGCCTGCTCGATCTCGGTGTGATTGTCGGTGGCGTTGCGGTCCAGCGTCATCCGGCCGACCTCAATGAACGGGTAGTCGCTGTGCGGCCACACCTTGGTCAAGTCGAACGGGTTGAACCGGTAGGTCTTGGCCTCCTCGAAGGGCATGATCTGCATCTTGAGCGTCCAGCTGGGGTGGTCCCCGCGCTTGATCGAGTCAAACAGGTCGCGGGTGTGGTAGTCAGGGTCGCTGCCGGCCAGACGGTCGGCCTCTTCCTGGGTGAGAAACTCGATACCCTGGTCTGAGATGAAATGATATTTAACCCAGTATTTGACTCCAGCGGCGTTGACCCACATGTAGGTGTGGCTGGAGTAGCCATTCATGTGGCGCCAGGTGCGGGGAATTCCGCGGTCGCCCATCAACCAGATGACCTGGTGAGCCGTCTCCGGCAACAGTGTCCAGAAGTCCCACTGCATGTCATTGTCACGCAGGTTACTGTCGGCGCGGCGTTTCTGGGAGCGGATGAAGTTTTGGAACTTCATCGGGTCACGGACGAAGAAGACCGGTGTGGCGTTGCCGACCAGGTCGTAGTTGCCCTCGGTGGTGTACCACCTCATCGCGAAACCCCGCAGGTCGCGCCAGACGTCGGGGCTGCCCCGCTCCCCGGCCACCGTCGAGAGTCGGACCACCATGTCGGTCTTGGTGCCCGGCTGGAACACCGCGGCCTTGGTGTAGGCGCTGACGTCGTGGGTCACCTCGAAGCGACCGAAGGCGCCGCTACCCTTGGCGTGCGGCTGGCGCTCGGGGATGCGTTCGCGGTTGAACTGCGCCATCTGCTCGATGAGATAGTGATCCTGCAACAGGATCGGACCGTCACGGCCGACGGTGAGCGAATACTGATCGCTCTCGACCGGGATACCCGCGTCCGTCGTCTGTGTTTTGGGGTGCATGTTCGTCACTGTGTTGCCTCCTCGCAGGAATGAAACGTGCGGTGGTAGCGGTCTGGGAAGGGAAAAGGGACGGGCCGCCGGACCGCGGATGCCGGATGTTCGTTCACCCCCGGTTGGTCGCGATAAGGCCAACTCGACGGGCTGTGAGGGTCACGGTCGCGGTCGGCCGGGCATCGCATGCACGGCAAGTTCATGCCTTCCAAGTTGGCCCTTGAGCGCTCGTTCGTCGTCGACACCAGCGCCCATTTGCCATTCCCGCCGGCTGTAGTCCGGAGGTACCTGCTAGCTGCCATCGACAGCGGAGGCTCAGGACCTGAGTAGCCAGCCGATGGGCTCGGCGAGCCGGTCTGCCTCGGCTGGTCCCCACGAGCCCTTGGGATAGATCACCGGCTCGGGCTTGTGGGTGAGCAGCGCGCCGGCCACCTCCCAGACGTGTTCGAGGCCGTCGGGACGGGTGAACAGCGAGCGGTCACCGAGAAGCACATCGTGGATCAACCGGACGTAGGGCGGCAGCGGATGCCCTCCGAGCACCGTCCTCAGCGGCAGCGCGGTGCGCGCGGTGCTCAGCGTCAGCACAGGCCCAGGTTCCTTGACGACCAGCGACAGGTCCAGCTCACCCTCACCGGCAAGGTCGAACGTCAAGACATTTCCCAATGCCGGCAGCTCGTGCACCGGAGCGTCGGGCTGGCGGAACACCAGGCTCACCTGCTGGCGCGACGCCGCCAACCGCTTGCCGGTGCGCAGCAGGAACGGGACCCCGCGCCAGCGTTCGGTGTCGACCCACAACCGGGCCGCGACGAACGTCTCGGTGCGGGAGTCCTCGGCGACACCGTCGATTGCGCGGTAACCCTCGAACTGGCCGAGCACCACGTCGTCGGGCTCCAGCGGACGGAACGCACCGATCACCGCCTCCCGGGCCGCCGCCAGGTCGTCGGCGCCGAAGCTGGCCGGCGGTTCCATGGCGACCTCGGCGGCCACCTGGAACAGGTGGGTGACGAGCATGTCGAGCACCGCCCCCGTGCCATCGTAGAACGCGGCACGGTCGGCCACGTCGAGCACCTCGGGCACGTCGACTTGCACCGCCGCCACGTGCGAGCGGTCCCAGACCCCGCTGAACAGACCGTTGCCGAAGCGCACGGCGTAGAGGTCCTGGGTCGCCTCCTTGCCGAGGAAGTGGTCGATCCGGAACACCTGGGACTCATCGAGCACCTGATGAACCGCCCGGTCGAGGGCATGAAAGGAGCCCATGGACGTGCCGAACGGTTTCTCGAAGACCACCCGAGACCGCGCGGCGAGCCCGTGCCGGCCCAAGCCCCGCGTGAGCGTCTCGAACGCCGTAGGCGGCACGGCGAAGTAGTGCACCCGTTGCGGGCGTCCCCCCAACTCACGCTCCGCCTCGCCAACGACCTCGAGCAAGCTCCCCGGATCCTCCGTCGAGAAGCCGCCGCCGGCGAAGCGCAACCGGGAGCGGAACTGCTCCCACGGGCCCTCCTGGGGCTGCGGACCGAACTCAGTCAACGCGTCGTGCACGCGGGCCTGAAAGTCCTCGTGGCTCACCTCGCCCCGACCGTTACCGATCAGCCGCCAATCATCAGGCAGTAGCTCCGCCTGCGCCAGGCGGAAAAAAGCCGGTAACACCATCCGGCGAGCAAGATCCCCAGTGGCGCCATAGAGTACGAAGACGGTGGAGTCGGGCACGCGGCCAAGCTCAGACATGGCGGATCCTTCCTGGCAAGGGCTCTAGCAACGACGCCCGGGACGGCCAACTGGTCGTCACCGGCTTGCTGGACCGGGCAGCCGATCATGGGGCAGCAGTTCCAGCCGGATGACAGAGGGCCCGAGCGGGACTACCCGGACCTCGGCCATACCGAGGTCGTACGCAATCGCCGCAGCATGTGCGGAAAAGTCCTCGGGCGACTGGCCCGGAAGAATGTGAACATCCAGCCCCACCGGCGGCCCGGGGGTCACCGAGACCACCTCCGGAATGTGGAAGACGCGTCCGCCCGCGATGCTGAAGTCGCTTTGAACCAAGTCGAGCCCGGCGATGATTTCCTCCACCCGTTGGGCAAGCCGCTCATACCCAACCTGTTGCCGCCGCTCCAGGTCTCGAGTATGACGCCACTCCAGCGGATGCCGTAGCCGGTCCCGCCACGGGGTGTCCCCCGCAGCGACCGCCTCACCTCCAGATGTGTGCCGGTGCTTGACCACCACATCCGGTCCGTGTGGCAGCAGGCTCTCCTGACCGGTGTCAGACCACTGCACGAGATACACGACGCCACCGGGCTCATGACGGACCTCCCGGATCAGGCCATCACGCATCGGCTGGTGCAGCTCCTGATGAATGATCATGATCTCGTCGCCGATCCTGGCGGTCATCGGTGCCTCCTACCGTGTGGAACGGGATCTACCTGCCCTCAAGCATGCGCGATACCGCTCGGCAGGGCAGGGCGTCACCCCTTTCCTGTGGGAGACGGCCCCAGCGAATCACTATCGGGCTCGGCGGTGCTCGATTTACCCCGCTGAGCCCGCTGAATGCGGGTCATCGAGCGGCGGGCCGGTGAAGAGCAGCTTCACCTCGGTTGCAGCTAGCAGGCATTTCGGGACTGCAGCCGACGAGAAACCCATCTGGGTGGTGGCGCCGAAGACGAAGGAGCGCTCATGGGCCACTCTCGAGGGAATGGTCTTGTTGGATTCAAGACGCCAACGCTCGACGACGCCGTCCGCGTCCACCGGGCGGTACGCGCTGGGGACAGGCGCGGCAGTATCGAGAAGGAGGGCCGGGGATGGACGTCGCAGTGTTAGGTATGGGCCGGATGGGACGTGCGCTCGCCGGGAGGTTGCTCAAGGGCGGCCACCGGGTGGCCGTGTGGAACCGCTCCAAGGGCAAGGCCGGGGAGGTGGTGTCCGCGGGCGCCCGGGAAGCTCACAGCATCGCCGACGTTGTGGAAGATGTCGATGTCGCGGTCACCATGCTGGCCAACGATGACGCGGTGAGGGGAGTGGCGTTCGGCGAGCTGCGGTCGTCGATCGGTGCGAAGACCATTTATGTTGACTGCTCGACGGTGTCGCCGAAGCTCAGCGGCGAGCTAGCCGAGGCATTCCCCGCCCGATTCCTCGCCATGCCCGTCGTCGGCGGTCCCGCTGCGGTGCAGGCGGGGCAGGCGGTGTACCTCGCCGGTGGCAACGCCGGCGTCGTGGAGCACCTGGAACCGGTCCTGTCGTCGCTGTCGGACACCGTGCGGCGATATGACACGGCGCCGCTGGCCATCACCGCGAAGCTGGCGACGAACCTGTTGCTGCTGTCGGAGGTGGTCGCCCTGGCCGAGTCGTTCGCCGTTGGCCGTTCGGGGGGCCTCTCGGATGACCAACTGCGGGACCTGCTAGGCAGCAGCCCCGTGGTCGCGCCCGGGTTGAGGAACCGGTTCGAGAGCGTGCTGACCGGCTCGCAGGACGGCTGGTGGACCACCGTGCTCGGCGCCAAGGATGCCGGTTTGGCGCTCGACATCGCCCGAGAAGCCGACGTCGAGCTGCCAGCAGCCCAGGTGGTGCAGCGGCGCTATGAAAAGGCGGCGGCGTCGGGTCTGGATGACGCTGACATCGCGGCTGTGACCGAGCTCTACCGCGGCCCGGCGACTACCACCTTGAGCTGACGCGATTAGCCCGCTTCGATGGGAAGCGTGATGAGCAGCGTCGTTCCCTGTCCGACAGGGCTCGCCACCTCGATCGTCCCCCCGAGCGCGTCGACGCGGTCGGCGAGGCCTATGAGTCCGGAACCGCGGGTCGGATCAGCCCCTCCGGAGCCATCGTCGCGGATCGAGAGCTCCAGGACGCCGTCCCGCGCTTCGACGGCGACGTGCGCCGCGGAAGCGTGCGCATGCTTCGCGGTGTTCGTGAGCGCTTCTGACACGACGTAATAGATGGCCACTTCTACCGGCTCAGGCAGCCGCGTCTCGGCGCGTACCTCCAGGTCGACCGGGACGGCTGACCGTCGGGCAAGTGCATTGAGGGCGGGCGCGAGGCCGCCCCGGGCGAGGACGGCTGGGTGTATACCGCGCGAGATTTCCTGCAGCTCCTCAAGCGCGCCCGCCAGTCCGTCCACCACTCGGGACAACTGCGCCTGCACCTCGTGCAGCTCGGGCGGGACCATCTCCTGAGCACTCCGCTGTTCGAGCATGAGTGAGACGAGCCGCTGTTGCACGCCATCGTGCAGATCCCGCTCAATCTGGCGCCGCGTCTCGTCCGCGGCCGTGACGATGCGCGCCCGCGAGGCGGCGAGCTCGGCCCGACTGCCCTCGAGCTTACGTTCGCTTTCGCGCAGGTTACGAAACATCAATAGCGTGTCCAGCGCGTCGGCCAGCCGCCGTCCGATCTCATGGAACAGCCGCTCCTCCTGCGGCGTCCAGACCCGTGGATGAGAGCACTGGTGTAACCCAAACATATACGGTTTATCTACCTTGGGGTACACCGCCATGACGATCATGGATTTGATGCTGAAACGCTCCGTCGACTGTAACGGAAGCCCGCAGTCTGATTCGGGATCGAATCGCACCGGACGGTTCGAGGCCAGCACTCTCCGGGAGACGTTGGCGACCCCCGGTTCGTTCGGGATGTCCACGCCGACGCCGAAGGCGCCGATGTATTCTGGTCGCGTACGCTCCATTCGCACTCGATAGGAGTCAACTTCCGGGTCGCAGGGATAAAGCAGCCATGCCCGATCGCATCTGAAGGTCACCAGTACGACATCGAGAACATCGCTCATCATCTGCTCGAGGTCGCTGGTCCCTTGGATGGCGCGGTCGATACTGTCCATGCTTTCGAGGAACCACAGCTGCGCCTGGTGTTCTTCCTCAGCCCGCTTGCGCTCGGTCACATCCACGACGGTGCCCACGAATTCCTCGAGCTCACCGGAAGAGGTGAAGACGGGATGCACGGTTGCGTGGAGGTGTCGCAGGGGGCCCTGCGGAGGAACGACTCGGAACTCCCCTTCGACGCTTGCCCCTTCCCTGAACCCTTTCTCGAGCGCTTCGGTCCACCTCGCACGGTCCTCCGGATGAACGCGCTGCCCAAACTCTTCTAATGAGGGGACGCCTTGTTCAGGATCGAAGCCGTACAAGCGGGAATGTTCATCGGAGGAGTGGGTCACCTCTCCGGTGGCACCGTTCAGAGCAGCAATGCCGGTATGGGTCAGCCGCTGCGCCTCGGACAGGTAGGCTTCGCTTCTTCGTAATTCCGCTGTCCGCTCAACCACCGTCAGCTCGAGCTCGTTTCGGGCGTTGCGAAGCTCTTCTTCGGCCCCCCTACGCTCGTGGATAAGGCGCGCGCTCTGAAATGCTGTCGCAGCGTGATTCGCAGCCAGGCTAAGCAGAAGATGGTCAATCTCCGTGGGAAAATCGATGCGATCACAGGCCGCCGCAACAACACCGCCCTCGGCATTGACGCCGATGGGAATGACAACACCGCGGCATGGCTCGACGCCACCATCGACGTCGGGAATGATCTTCGAACCCGAGAATCGGCCGCTCTTGGCGAGATGACTTTCCAGCCATTCCGGGAACGTCTTCCATGCCTTCCCCCGGGTGACGTCAACTCCGCCAGCGACACCGGGTACGCACAAACGGACGAAAACAAAATTCAGTGGCAACAAACCGATCAGCGCGTCGGCAAATCCGGCAGCCACGGCAGCCGGTTCTCTACCCACCCACGCCGTAGGAATAGCGGAAAGCGCCACGAGATCCCTGAGCACGGCTCGCAGTGCGAGGATCTCAGCATCGGTATCGAGGGGCACTTAGTGCCCCGTGCTTGCGATTTTGCTGATCGACCGCCGCTCCCGGATCTCAAGCAGCAGCTGGTCGGGAGGAACGAAGAACGGGTTCTCCTGAAGCAGCCCGCCGATAATCACGACTGGATGCGTCCGCAAAGCGTCCATTACCACGCTCGCGCCAAATTTCGTCAGATCATACGCGCAGATCACTGCATTCTCGTACTTGGGAACCACGTAGTTGACTCGCGTCTCGAACTCGATGAGGTCGTCGACTCCTGGCATGTCGACGAGCGCCCATTCCATCTGAGCCACGAATCTTGTCTGCGCGTACCCTGCTGTCGGCCCGGACTGGAGCACTTGTTCGAATGACGCCAGCCAGGTGTCCTGGTCGAAGTGGTCTCCGTGGAGCGGACCGTCTTGCCACGGCCACACCTCCAATTGGCCGGTGTCCATCGCCTCAGGCACATTGATATCTGCTTCGGCGAGCCGTCTGAGATGTTCTTCCCGTCGCTCAGGGTCAACGAGATGAAACGCCTTGTCCCCCCGGTCGAAACCATCCTTTATGAACGGGCGAAGCACGCGATAATGCTCGTCGATGCTGTTGAAGAACGCACAAATATGACGATACTGGCCGAAAGCACTCTCGGTAGACTGCTGGGATTGCGCGGTGGACCCCATATTCTCACCTTCACGCAAAGAGAGCCGCATTTTAGCCCGGCAGACCGGTTATGCGCCGCCCTAATTCGATCCCGCACGTAGCCCAGGCACAGCCGAGCGCTGTGACCAACTGGATAGGAGTTTACGGCCTTGCTCCACCGCTGTCGACGGGTGACCGCGCTGTCGGCCCCACGCTGGTCACAGCCGCCCCTGTCTCTCAACAGAAAGTAGCACGTTACGGCGATCTTAATTCTGTCGAGCCAGTCGCCGACCCGTATGCGGAGCAACAGCCACCGTGGGTGATTGCGGATGCCGCCGCACAAACCGCTTCGTCACCGCAGCCGACGACCACGGCACTGGAGTGGTGTGGGCATCGGATCGACATTACGGTCGAGGTATGGAGTACCGCAGTCTTGGACGTACCGGTATGCAGGTCAGCCCGCTGTGCCTGGGAGCGATGATGTTCGGTGCGTGGGGTGAACCGGACCACGACATCTCGATCAAAATCATCCACCGTGCGCTGGATGCCGGGATCAACTTCATCGACACCGCCGATGTGTACTCCCAGGGTGAGTCTGAGGTCATCGTCGGCAAGGCGCTTGCGAACGGCCGGCGCGACGAGGTGATCCTGGCCACGAAGTTCCACTTCCCGATGGACGTGGCGATGGGCCAGCCCGGGGGCGATCCGAACAAGCGCGGCAACTCGCGGCGGTGGATCATCCAGGAGGTGGACAACAGCCTGCGCCGGCTGGGCACCGATTGGATCGACCTTTACCAGGTGCATCGGCCGGACCCGGACACCGCGGTCGAGGAGACCCTGTCGGCGCTGACCGACCTGCAGCGCCAGGGCAAGATCCGGGCGTTCGGTTCCTCGACCTTCCCCGCCCACGAGACCGTCGAGGCGCAGTGGACGGCGCGGGATCGGGTGCTGGGTCGGTTTGTCACCGAGCAGCCGCCGTACTCGATCCTGGTCCGCGGCATCGAGGCGGATCTGCTGCCGGTGGCCCAGCGCTACGGGATGGGGGTACTGCCGTGGAGCCCGCTGGCCGGCGGATGGCTGACCGGGCGCTACCGCAAAGGGCGCCCGTTACCGACCTCGCATCGTGCCGAGCGCCTGCCGGCCCGCTACGACCTGTCCGATCCGGACAACCAGCGCAAGCTCGACGCTGCTGAGGCGCTGGCCGTGCTGGCCGACAACGCCGGACTGTCCCTGGTCCACCTGGCCCTGGCCTTCGTGTTGGCGCATCCCGCGGTGACCGCGCCGATCATCGGACCGCGCACGATGGACCAGTTCGAATCACAACTCGGCGCCGTCGAGGTCACCCTCAGCACCGACGTACTGGACCAGATCGACGACATCGTCCCCCCCGGCGTCACCCTCGCCCGCGCAGACACCGGCTACCTGCCGCCAGCCCTACAAAACCCCTCCCTGCGCAGACGCCGCCCGAGCTGACCCCTAGCGGCGGTCGATGTGCCCGCTGAAGCTACCCGCGCTGGAAGGCTCCGCCGGGGGCGCCCATCTGGCGTAGGACCCGGCTAATATCGGACGGCGAGACGATGCCGACCAGGACGCCGTCGGAAAGCACCAGGGCGCGCCCCTCGGCGCACTCGCTGAGCCGAGGTAGCAGGTCGGCGGTCGGCTCGTCCGGCCGGGCTTGTGCCACCTGCTCCAGCGGGCAGGCGATGTCGCGAAGCCGGGTAGTAGACCTCGCCTGGGGTGGGACACGCCGGATCTGGGTGAAGGTGACTAGGCCGATCGGCGCTCCGCTGTCGTCCGTCAGAGGGAATGACGAGTGCCGGTGCCGGATCAGGTCGCTGGTGAGGAGGTCCTCGACCGTCATCGATGCCGCAGCGGTCATCGGGGTTGGCGTCATGACATCGCGGATAGCCAGCTGTCCGAGCTGGCTGCGCACGCTGGCCTGCTGGCTTTCCGCGGTGGCCGCACCGACCAGGAACCAGCCGATGAGCGTGAGCCATAGGCCGCCCAGATCACCACGGGTGAAGAACGTCATCAGGCCCAGCGCGATGAGCACCCAACCGAACACTTGACCGGCCCGGCTGGACCACCGCATCGCTTTGAGCCTGTCGCCGGTGCGCCACCAGATGATCGAGCGGAGCACCCGGCCGCCGTCCAGCGGCGCGGCCGGGATCACGTTGAACACCGCGAGTGCGATGTTGATGCCGCCCAGCCACGCGAAGCCGGCCAGCACGAGGCCGTGGTAGCCGCTCACCTGGAGCAACTCGGCTACCACGAAGAACACCACGCCGAGCAGCAGGCTCACCAGCGGGCCGACCCCGGCGATGCGCAGCTCGGCGCCGGGATTGCCGGCCTCCCCGGATAACCGGGCCACCCCGCCGAACAACCACAGCGTGATGTCCGCCACCTGCAGGCCATTGCGTCGCGCCACCAGCGCATGCGAGAGCTCGTGAGCAAGCAGCGAGGCGAAGAAGGCAACCGCGGTCAGCACAGCCGCGGCGATGTAGGCGCCGGTGTCGTACTGCGGGTAGGCAACCGGAAAGCGAGACGTAGCCAAACCCCACGCGATAATCGCGAAGATCACCAGGACGCTCCAGTTGACGCCAATTCGGATCCCAGCAATCTGCCCGAGACGAAAACTTGTCCTCATACGGTCGAGGATGGCGCCTCGGCGGTCGTGGGTCTTTCCAGTCTGCGGCCATCTTCCCTACCGGCTGGCTGGAATCCCGAGCGTGCATACCCGACGAAGGAGTCCTGCTCCTCGGTTTCCGCGCGAGGGTGCGGCTCGACCCGCGTAGTTCACGAGTGAGTTCGCGGTTGCCCGTCAGTGCGGTAGCGCACCACGTGAACGCCCATTGTCAGCCAAGCCCAGCCACAACTACTGCCAGCAGGACAGTCGCTTCGCGGCCGGGCTCCTGCAGAGAGGTAATGAGCATGAAAGTTAGGGCCAACTCCGACAACGCACCGGCGATGAGCTTTGCCCGCTGCAGCTTACGGTCGTCTTCGAGACCCAGACCGAACCGTTCGGTGTCGTTCGGCAGCTCATGGTCCTCAAGTTCCAATCCGACGTCGTACTTGGGCGTCACAGGCGCTTCCCGCCGACCGTCAACTTCCCTGGCGGCCACAATTCGGGCGTTGCGAGCGGTGCCAATGATCGAACTCTCCGGAACGTCGTCCGGTGCCAGTGCTGTCATGTCACGCTCCATGACTGCGAGACTTGTCTTTCAAGGGGCAGATGTCGTCACGGTCAACGCCCATCTGTCCTCGGGGTCAGCTGGACTCTGTGCGTACCTGCCAGCTGCAACGCCCGAGCGCGGCCCTTGAACAACAGCGACGCGGCCTGGAGCGCCGTTGCCCCGGGCTAGAGTAGGCATCGGGGAGGCAGGCGAAGGCCGCCGTCGCGTCCGGTGCACTGGAGACGCCGAGGGCGCCCCCTGCCGCGACGAGTTCCGGCCGGGTCGCGAGTCTGTTCTGGTGACCGTCGTAGGACGTCGTACGACGCTGCCCGGCACGAAACACCACGGAGGACGCCATGACGACCACGCCGAGTGACCCGACCACCGCGCTGCCCGGCCGCCCGCCCGTGGTCGACCTGGCCACCTGGCAGGCCGCTCGTGACGAGCTTCTGGTCCGTGAGAAGACCCACACCCGCGAGGGCGACTCCCTCGCCGCGGCCCGCCGCCGGCTGCCGATGGTGGAGCTCGACGGGGCGGTCGAGGTCGTCGGACCTGACGGCCCGGTCCCGTTCCTGGACCTGTTCCAGGGTCGCGACGAGCTTGTGGTCTACAAGCACATGTGGTACGACGGCGCGCCGCACCAGGGGCAGTGCGAGGGCTGCACTACCACGGCCTGGCACCTGAAGGACGCTGTCTACCTCAACGCCCGGGGCGTCTCGTTCGCCGTCTTGACGACGGGCCGGTGGGACACGGTGGCCTCCTACGTCGAGTTCATGGGGTACACCCAGCCCTGGTACTCGGTGCGCGGTGTGGACGCGCCGGTCGGCGGCAGCATGGGTTTCATCACCTGCTTCCTGCGCGACGGCGACCGCGTGTTCCTCACCTACTCCACGACGGGCCGTGGCAACGAGCCGATCAACGGGTCCCTAGGCCTGCTCGACATGACGCCCTACGGCCGCGGCGAGGCGTGGGAGGACCACCCCGAGGGCTGGCCCGAGGGGCGCAGCGCGTGCTGGTTCTGGCGCTCGGACTCGGACGGGAACACCACCTGGGGCCCGACCAGCCGCCCCGTGCCGCAGTGGACCCGCCCCGGCGCGACCCCCGTGGAGACCCTCGGCCGGCACGGCCACCACCACTGACGCTCCTTCATCGTCGGCGTCGGCAAAGGTGTTAGGTGCCGGGCGGAACCTCCGGACGATGCGAACGGCCCCCACGCGCTCGGTCGGTGGGCGGTTCGCCCGGACGCTCTCTTAAGGCTGGAGGTTCGCCGAGGACCCGTGGGCGGTCGCCTGCGCGGTGTGGGTGCCCAAGCGGGGAAGGCCCAGCACGTACGGTGGGCAGCATGCTGCCCTGGTCCGTCGCACTCGCCGGACGGCTCGACGAACATGTGATCAACAGTGTGCTGCTGCGGGACAATCCCTTGGGCGATCCCGCGCGCCGTCCGCTATGGGTCTATGTCCCGCCGGGCTACGACAACTCGCAGCAGTGGTACCCGAGCGTCTATGTGATCCAGGGTTACACCGGACACCTGGCCATGTGGCGCAATCGCAGCCCGTACCGCCAGCCATTCCCGGAGACCGCCGACGCCGTCTTCGCCACCGGCGACGTTCCGCCCGCCGTCGTGGTCTACGTCGACGCCTGGACGGCCTATGGCGGCAGCCAGTTCGTCGACTCCCCGGGCACCGGGCGCTATCACAGCTACCTGTGCGAGGAGGTCGTGCCGTACGTGGATGCGCATTACCGGACGCTGCCCGACCGGGCGCACCGGGCGATCAGCGGCAAATCCTCCGGTGGGTTCGGCGCCATGATCACGCCGATGCTGCGACCTGATCTGTTCGGCGCGCTGGCCAGCCACGCCGGGGACTCGTTGTACGAGTTGTGCTACCTCGCCGAGTTCGGCAAGTCAGTGCGTCACCTGCGCGATTATGACGGCGACATCGGCGCCTGGTGGACCGACTTTCAGTCCCGGTCCGCGTTCACCAAGCCCGCCGACGAGCACCTACTCATGATGCTGGGCATCTCCGCGTGCTTCTCCGCCCGCGAGGACGGCACCCCGGAGCTGCCGTTCGACCCGGGCACCGGGGTGCTCCGCCCGGAGATCTGGCAGCGTTGGCTGGACTGGGACCCGGTGCGGATGGCGCCGCGGCATGCCGAAGCGCTGCGTTCACTCCGCGCCGTGTGGCTCGACGCCGGCACCCGGGACGAGTGGTACCTCGATCTCGGCGCGGAGGCGTTCCGCGACCAGCTACGCTGCGCCGGGCTACCCGACGAGCGGGTGCACTTCGAGCTGTTCGACGCCGGCCACGGCGGCATCGACTACCGCTATCCGCTCGCTCTGGCGTGGCTGTGTCGTCAGATCGGCCGTTAGATCGCAGCCACGCCGAGCAACGCCGCCGATCGCTAGCGCGAGATTCCGCGCCGGGCGTAAGCGCCCGCGGCGATGGAGACACCGATCGCGGCGATGACCACCTGAATGATGATTTCGATCCAGGGTATGCCGCCGTTCGCGTTGGCGTATCCGATCGCGCTCGCGATTGCCGCGCCGATGAACGCGGCGATGATGCCGATGATGATGGTCAACCAGAGCGGGATCGACTGCTTGCCCGGCACGACGAGGCGGCCGAGCGCCCCGATGATGAGCCCGATGATGATCGCGGAGATGATGCCCGTGATGGTCATGTCGCTACCTCCCCATGGATGGCACTTCACCAGGTTGTACCCCGATCGCTGGTTTTCACCCCCATGCCCACGCGTGTCGCCGACGGCTCGCTCATTAACCAAGCACTTCGAGGAACTCGGCAGGCGCGACGCCAGCTTGCCGCGTGCGGTCACCCCAGCCACTCCGCGAGGATGTCCAGCAGGGCGGTTGCGGCTTGTTCGTCCAGTCGCAGCACACAGCAGTTCGCAATGTGCAGGTTCAGCACGATGACCCCGTTCTCCTTGGTCACCAGCAGGTTGGTGAAGCCAGCCGCGCCGTGCGCCTGGCAGGTGGTCATGATCACGCGGCGGTGCCGGCTGTGCGCACTGTCTTCGGTCGGACCAGCCTTGATGGTCACGGTCGCGGCTCCCCGGTCAGCACCTCGTGGTGGAGGAACGTAAAGCCGGCGCGCTTGGCGCGGTCGAGCATGTTCATCCGGCGATGTTAAGGACGAGCCGATAGCAAGTTCTATCGCCATGCGCGTGCTCGAATTATTTGCTAGCCCGGAAGGTGTCAGCCAGCGTCGTCAGAACACTCCGAGCGTCATCTGCCCACAGGGCGTGGGCACCGAATAAGTCAAAGAGCGCCCGGTAGTGATCGATGTCTTTGGGGTCGCGTAGCACGAGTTGGCCGGTAAACAACTCAATGGTCACGAGGCGACGATCATAGGTGACAAAGGTGTGGTACGCACCATTGCCAACCGGTACAGAAAGCGGCAATACACCAATGCGGATGTTTGGTAGCTGCGACAGCGACACGAGCCGGTCGATCTGCACAGCCATGATCGACGGCTCGCAGAGTTGCCATCGTGTGGCTGACTCCGTCAGTAGGAACTCGAGTTCTGGCGATCTCGCCCTGCATGTGCGGGGTCGAGTTTCACCCTTCTCGCTTCACCAAATTCTCAGTGAAGGGCTCGGCATATTCCAAAGCCAATCGTTTCCATGCAACGTATGGGGCAGGGTCGATGTCTTCGAGGAGTTCCCGTCCGAGCTGAGTGCCGTCTGGGCCATAGTCCATGCGCACAACAGAGATGTCATCGAAGAGCCAGAAGTCCAGCGCGGGCAGACCTGGATCGGGCTGGTCGGTGGATCGAGGATGCGTACGTCCTCGCCGGCCTCGACGGTTCGGCGGTAGACAGCGAATTCATACCGCAAGTAGTCCGTCAGTGGTCGACTGATGACATGCACCCGACCAATCCATCGCCCAGTGTGGCGAAAATGACGAACACGCACCAGCCAGGGATCATCATCTGGGATATCCAGCTCTCCCGTCCCCAGAAATTTCTCAAATCCTGAGTGTTCCTTACTTACTCCGTAAGAGGGCAGCGTTTCGAGGCGAAACGCTTCTCGCTGATATGAATCGAAAAACGTATGCCAGCCGTCACCTTCCAAGCGCACGAGCCGCCTCCCGGAACACGGCGATAGGGATTTCGACGACGGCTTCACCCGTTGACGTTTTCCTACGTACGATGTGACCCTGGACGGCAATAGTGCCCTTGTCTGTCGTGAAGATGGTTGGGCAGTCGTCACTACCGCAATCTCCACCGGCAATCTGCGTCAGCTCCACGTCACTCTCCCTTTTATTCCAGCACGTGACT
Organism: Pseudonocardiaceae bacterium; assembly: GCA_036266995.1. GTDB lineage: Bacteria > Actinomycetota > Actinomycetes > Mycobacteriales > Pseudonocardiaceae. Next base: position 18,632 of record DATAWX010000201.1, read on the forward strand.
TGACGCTAGGCAGCCGAGGCACGGAGCGTCAAGGTACATGCACGTTGCTGCATAGAGACCACACTGAAAGACTGCGCACCAGCTTCCCGCACGCCAGCGAGTCCGCAGCCGCCGAGACGAGGACGTCAGCACCTGATGAGCAGCCCAGGAGGAAGCAGCCCAGAGGGATTCAACGCACTCGATTTCGACGGTGCCCGCGTGTACGCGATCCCGATGCGCGTCCGGTTCCGGGGGATCGCCATCCGGGAAGGGATGCTGATCGAGGGGCCGGCTGGATGGGGCGAGTTCTGCCCGTTCGCGGACTACGACGATGCCGAGTCCGCCCCGTGGCTGGCCACCGCCATCGAGCAGTGCACCAGCGGCTGGCCACCACCGGTGCGGGATCGCATCCCGATCAACTGCATCGTCCCGGCGGTCGACCCGAAGCGCGCCCACGAGATCACCGCCAGGTCGGGGTGCCGCACCGCCAAGGTCAAGGTCGCGGACCACCCGGAGTCGCTGGCCGAGGACCTGGCGCGGGTCGAGGCGGTCCGCGACGCGCTGGGCCCAGCCGGGGCGATCCGGGTGGACGCCAACGGCGGGTGGGACGTCGACACCGCGCTGACCCACATTCGCCTTCTCGACAAGGCTGCGAGTGGTCTGGAGTACGTCGAACAGCCCTGCCGCACCATTGACGAACTCGCCACCGTCCGCCGCCAGATCGACGTGCGCGTCGCCGCCGACGAGTCCATCCGCCGCGCCGAAGATCCCTTGCGGGTGGCCGTCGCGAACGCGGCCGATGTGGCAGTGATCAAATGCTCGCCACTGGGCGGTGTGCGACGGTCGTTGCAGGTCGCCGAGGCCGCCGGGCTGCCGTGCGTGGTGTCCTCCGCGCTGGAGACCAGCGTCGGGCTCGCCGCGCAACTCGCCCTCGCCGGGGCGCTGCCGGACCTGGACTTCGCCTGCGGGCTCGGCACGCTGTCCTTGCTGGACGGCGATCTGGTCGCCGGGTCCGGCTCGCTGCGGCCCGTCGATGGCTACTTTCCGGTCCCGTGCCGGCCACCCGCACCCGATCCCGCGCTGCTCGACCGCTACGAACTGGCCGATCCGCGGCGAGCTAGCTGGTGGCGGGATCGGTTACGCCGTGTCCGGGCCGAACAACAGCGGTTCCGATGACGACGGTGGCGTTGCGCTCGTCGGAACCGGCGACCCGCGGGATCAGCCCGCTGCAACCGAGGGTTTCGACGATCTGCGGTGCCTGGCGCTCGCTGGTCTCGACCAGCAGGCACCCGCCCGGCGCCAGCCATTGTGGCGCCGCGGCGATCACCCGCCGCAGGACGTCAAGCCCATCCGCGCCACCGTCGAGGGCCACCCGCGGCTCATGTATCCGGGCCTCCGGGGGCAGCAGGCCGATCGCCCCAGTGGGTACGTAGGGTGCGTTGGCGACCAGAACGTCGACCCGGCGCCGCAGCGTCGCGGGCAGCGGGTTGTAGAGGTCGCCAACGTAGACCCGACCACCAGCAGCGGCGATGTTGCGCCAGGCGCACCGCACCGCGGCAGGGTCGATGTCGACGGCGTACAACTCGACCCGGTCCAGGGTCGCGGCCAGCGCGGCGCACACCGCGCCCGAGCCGCAGCACAGGTCAACGACGACAGCTCCGGGCCGGGTACGAGCGGCGGCCTGGTGGACGAGGAACTCGGTACGGCGGCGGGGTACGAAAACCCCGGGGTCCACGACTATCCGCAAGCCGCAGAACTCCGCCCAGCCCAGGACGTGCTCCAGCGGCAGGCCAGCGGCCCGCCGGTCCACCATGGCGGCGAGGCCGGCCGGCGTCCGGGCCACGCGGGCGATCAACCGCGCCTCCTCCTCAGCGAAGACGCAACCGGCGGCCCGGAGCCTGGTGACGATGACGGATCGAGTACAAGGTGACGAGGAAAATGACGGGGAAACTGACATAAGAGCGCCTTTCGGAATGCCGATGGGCGCTCTCTCGGTCACCTACGTCGGGTGGACCGCACGGCTACGGAGTGAGAGCACCCAGCCTGACCTGGCGGTCATGGGTTCTCACCTCCTCGGTACGTCCACTGCTGGATAAGCACACTACCTGAAGGCGCTACGGCGCCGGCAGCTCTTGGGCCCGGCCGATGAGGGGGGCAAGCGGATCACCGACGCTGCGCACTCGGTCGATCACGGTGCGGATCGTCCAGCGGTCCGGTCGCAGGTCCGGGTCCTGCAGCTCGTCCCAGCCGATGGGAACAGACACCGGGGCGCCGGCGAGGGGCCGAGCGCTGAACGGGGCGACCAACGTCTTGTTGATAGCGTTCTGGGTGTAGTCCAGCCGGGCGAGACCGTCCCGGCGGTCTTTGTGCCATTCCCAGCTGACCAGTTCCGGGACGGTACGGCCGACCGCACGGGAGACCTGCTCGACCCACGCTCGGGTGTCGGCGAAGGTGTAGCCGGGGCGGACCGGGACCCAGATCTGTATCCCCCGCTGGCCGGTGACCTTCGGTATCGCCTCGACGCCGAGGTGATCCAGCGCCACCCGGTACAGCCGGGCGAGCACCAGCACGTCGTCGAAGCTGCTGCGCGAGCCGGGGTCGATGTCGATCAGGGCCCAGGTCGGCTGGTGGATGTCGGGAAGCTTCGAGGTCCAAGGGTGCAGCTCCACCGCCGCGAAGTTCGCCAACCAGACCAGTGCGGGAACACTGTCGATCACGGCGTAGTACTGGGTCTCGCCCGGATCGGCGTCCTCGCGGTGCCAGCGAGACAACCACCGCGGCGCGTGGCTGGGGACCTCTTTGTGCCAGAAGCCGGGCCGGTCCACGCCGTCGGGGAACCGGTGGGAGTTCACCGGTCGCCCGACGAGGTAGGGGAGCATGAACGGGGCGATCATGGCGTGGTATCGGATGAGGTCTCGCTTGCTGACCGGTGGTTCCTCATCGCGCCCGGGGAAGAGCACCTTGTCCAGGTTGGTCAGCTTGACCTCGCGGCCCTGGATGAGCCACCGGCCTGCCGAGCCGAGCGCGTCCAGCGCGGCGAGTTCGTCGGGGGTCGGCGGGTCCCAGGTCGGCCCCGGTGCCTGGGCCAAGGGGACGGCGGCTTCGCCGGCTGGCTTGTCGCCGCGCCACAGCGCCTCGGGAGCCGCGGCCACCTCGCCGTTCGTCCGCCCGCTCTTGACCGATAAGGGGTGGTCTTCCGGGTTCCAACCGGTTCGCGCGTGATCGTCGTTCTTGTGGATCAACAGCCACTGCTCTTTGCCCGGCCGGGCCTCGTCTCGACGGATGAGCACGAAGCGACCGGCCAGCTTTTCGCCGTGCAGATCGAAGTGCAGCTCGCCGCGCTCGATGGCCCGGACCGGGTCGTCTGTCTCTGCGGGCTGCCACGTCCCCCAGTCCCACACGATGACGTCGCCCCCGCCGTACTCACCTTTGGGGATGATCCCCTCGAAGTCGAAGTACTCGACGGGGTGGTCTTCGACATGCACCGCCAACTGCCGGGCCTTGGGGTCCAGCGTCGGCCCCTTCGGCACGGCCCAGCTGACCAGCACCCCATTCACTTCCAACCGCAGGTCGTAGTGCAGCCGTCGGGCTCGGTGGCGTTGCACGACGAACCGGCTCTGGCCTTCCCGCGCCGCGGACCCGGCCGGCTCCGCGGTGACCGAGAAGTCGCGTTTGGCCCGGTAGGAATGCAGCCGCTCCTGCTGGTCGCTGCTCGCATCGCGCACGCCGTCGGCCATGGGGCAGGTATACCCGCAGCCGGGTCAGCTCAACGTCGCCTCCCGGCGGGCCCGCCTGGCGAGGCCGTGGGAAGGTAGGACCGTGATCGAATTCAGGGAGTCGACATGATGCCGCAAGCTCGACTGTGCGGGATGGTGCTCGCAGCTGGTCGGGTCACCGTTGGCGTCGTCGCATTGGTGCGGCCGGATCTGATGGCCCGGCCGTGGGTTGGTGCGGCCGAGTCGGTCGGGCCGGCCGGGGTGGTGTTAGGTCGGGCCGCCGGTGGCCGTGACATCGCGCTTGGCGCTGGCGCGTTGCTCGCGGCGGCGCGGGGAAACAAGCGTGGACTGCTGGGATGGACCGTCGCCGGGTCGTTCTGCGACGCGGTCGACGTGGCCGCAACCATCGCGTCGTGGCGCACACTGTCCCCGCTGGGACGCTACGCGGTCGCTGGTGCCGCCAGCTCCGGTGTTCTCCTGGGCGCGTTGACGGTCGTGCTCGCCGGGCGGCGGGGATAACCGGAACATCCCGGTGAGCCACCGCGAGGTGCAGGCTGACGGCGCCGATCTCGGACCCGGCGACATCGATGACAAGGTGGGCGAGCTGCTCGACGCGCTCGACGCCGTGGACGCCGACGGTTGGTACCCGGCGATCGACGTGGTCCGCCCGGCCCGTCGAGCGGTGGCCTTCAACGACCCGGACTTCTTCGCCGCGCTCGACGAGGACCGTTTCGATCTGCGTGCGAAGAAGCGCAGGGCCCCACGCGCGACGGTGTGCAGATGCCGGCTTGGCATCACCACACCCCCGCAGGTGACGGGGTCAGCCTGGTGAACATCGGGGTCGGGCCAACGAACGCGAAGACCGTGACCGACCATCTCGCGGTGCTGCGGCCGGACACCATGATGATGATCGGGCACTGTGGTGGCCTGCGTAATCACCAAAACCTCGGCGACTTCGTGGTCGCCACCGCCTACCAGCGCGCGGGCCACGTACTCGACGGGGTGTTGCCCGCGGATGTGCCGGTGATCGGCGAACCACCGGCTGAACACCTACCTGCTCGACGCCTTGGACGGCGCCCAGGCGCAGTACTGGCTGGGCGTCGTGCACACCACCGACAACCGCAACTGAGTTCAACCAGGGCAGCACGCTTGCGTCGATGCGGACCTCGCGAAGCACCGCGGTGGACATGGAGTCCGCGACGATCGCCGGCAACGGATTCCGGTACCGCATACCCAACGCGACGCTGCTGTGCGTGTCGGACAAGCCGTTGCACGCCTCACCGAAACTGTCCGCCGATGCGTCGGCGTTCTACGAGACCAGCAAACGCCAACACCTCGGGATCGCGCTCACCTGCCTGGACCGGGTGCGCCGCGAACACCCCGGCGGGCTGCCCGGTCACGACATCCGCTCTGCCGACGAGCCGCTGTTCGAGGTGGACGGCACGGTCTGAGCATCCGGCGGGTGGACGAGGATGGCGCCGGCGCCGCGGGAGGTGAAGTAGCTCCATCCCCAGTCGAGCAGGACCTTGATCCGGTTGCGGAACCCGATCAGATAGACGATGTGCACGCCCAGCCAGAGCAGCCACGCTGGCAGCCCACCGAATCGCAGCGGGTACCGGCTGCTGACCCCGGCGAAGGGAAGCAGTGGCAGCTCGGCCACCGCGTCACCGCGGCCGAGCACGGCCATGATCCCTTTGTCGTGGTAGCGGAAGGCCGACAACGGCCCGCCGGCGAGGAGCCGGGCGACCTGTTCCCCCGCATGCCGGCCGGTCTGGATCGCCGCCGACGCCAGCATCGGCGGTGCTGGGCCGTGCGCGGGCGTCGTCACGGCGACGTCGCCGGCGGCGAACACGTTCGGGTGATCGGGGACCTGTAGCTGCGGGTCGACCAGGATCCGCCCGTGTTTGTCCACTTCCAACCCGAACGCGCCGCCGAGCGGGTTCGCCGCCACCCCGGCGGCCCAGATCACCGTGTCAGTCCCGATCCGGTGCCCGTCGGCCAGCGTCACCCCACCGTTGTCGGCGTGTTTCACGGTCGCTCCGAGGCGAACCTCGACGCCTCGACGTCGCAGGTCCGCCAAGGCCAGCCGGGACGACCGCGGGCTGAAAGCGGCGAGCAGCCGCGATCCGGCCTCGACGAGGGTTACCCGCATGGCGGTGGCCGGTCCGATGAGCTCCTGGCCCATCGAGGCGAGCGCCCCGGCGGTCTCCACACCGGTCGGACCACCGCCGACGACTACCGCTGTGATGGGTTCGGCGGCGTGGTCGGGCGTCGCTGCCGTCTCCTCGAGGCGGTTGAGCAGGTGCATGCGCAGCCGGACCGCGTCATCTAGCGTGTACAGCGGCCAGCTGTGCTCAGCCATGCCGACGATACCGAAATAGTTCGTCCGGGCGCCCACAGCCAGAATCAGGTAATCGAACTCCACCGTGGAGCCGTCGTGCAGGCACAGCGTGCGGTCTGCCCAGCGCACCGAGACCACGGCGCCCATCCGGACAGTCACGTTCGACTGCCGGCGAAAGATCGTCCGCAGGGCGGCGCCGACCTCCTCTGCCGCCAGGTAACCGGTGCTCACCTGGTAGAGCAGCGGCTGGAAGGTGTGATAGTTGTTCTTGTCCAGCACGATGACGTCGGCGTCGACGCCCCGCAGCGCGTGTGCCGCGTTCATGCCGGCGAACCCAGCGCCGAGCACGACCACCCGAGGTCGCGCGATGGCTGATACTCGGCCGCTCATGAGATCCTGGGCTCCCATTCCGCTTGGTTACCTCTTCAGTTCAATCCACGCTAGCTCCGGGCTAGTCCCGGAAGTACCCGGCCGCGTTGCGATGTACTCGCCGGTGGTACCAATCAAGATGCCAACCGCATCGGCGACTCCGCGCTGGCGGAGCTGTTCCGCCATGCCCGGCTGCTGGCACTGCGGTCAGCGGTTGACCGCCACTGCTCGCCGAAGTTGGGGGCCGGCTACGCGAGCCGGGTCGCGACGTCGAAACGGGAGAATGTTCCCGAGAACGAACCACGCCGTCAACCTACGGTTTTCGACCGCTCGTCGCATCACTGAAATACACTTCGCCGGTAGCCCTCGTTAGCCCCCGAGATTGTCGGGGGTGGGTGTGACAATGGTCGCGTGATAGAGACGCGGCTGGACCCGAGGCGGGCGATGATTTCCTGTCTCGCCCAGTGGCGCCGTTCGATAGTTGACTGCGATGACGCGGGGTTGCCAGATCAGATCCGGGATATCGAATCGGTGTCGCGGATGATGTATTCGGTGATGCTGGATACCGTCGCGGAACTGGACGCCCGCAACATCGCGACCACAGCCGGGTTCCGCAACACGAAACAGCTGCTCGCCGGGATGCTGAACCTTTCCCTCACCGAGGCTGGCACCCGTGTTGTGAATGCCACCCAACTCGCTTCGCGCCGCACGCTGACCGGTGAGGTCCTCGCGCCGGTGCTGCCGAACACCGCCGCGGCGCTGGCCGTCGGGGAGATCGGTCCCGGGCAGGTGCGGGTGATCACCGAGACGATGACCGCGATCCCCGCCTCGGTCAGCACCACCGACCGCGACGCCGCCGAAGCCGACCTGGCCCGCCACGCCCGATCGTTCAACCCGACCTCGCTGCACAAGATCGGCCAGCGCATCCTTGCGTGTCTCGACCCGGACGGTCCACAGCCCCGCGACGAGCCGCAACCCGACCACGCCGCCGGAGAACTGCGGTTATGGGACCGCCGTGACGGGCGCCTGGGATTGGAGGGTTACCTCGAACCCGAACACCGTGCCGCAGTCCGGTCGTTGATCGAACAACTCGCCGCACCGCGACCTGCCACCGCCGGCATTCCCGATCCGCGCACCGGCCCGCAGCGCAATGCGGATGCCCTGCTGGAGGTCTGCGGGCTGGCCCGCGCCGCCCGGGACTGCCCCACCACCGCCGGGGAGCCCCCACACTTGACCGTGACCATTGACTGGGACGCGCTGCGCACCGGGCTCGGGGTCGCGACATTGGACTACGGGACCCAGATCAGCGCGGCGCAGGCCCGGCAGTGGGCGTGTGACGCGAAAATCATCCCGGTGGTGCTGGGTGGGAAATCTGAACCACTCGACGTCGGCCGGGCCATGCGCACCGTGCCACTATCCATCCGCCGAGCCCTGGTCGCCCGAGACCGCGGATGTGTTTTTCCGGGTTGTGATCGGCCGCCAGGAATGTGCCAGGCGCACCACTGTCGACACTGGATCGATGACGGTGAAACCAGTGTAGAAAATTGCGTACTGCTCTGCGAAGCCCACCACCGGCATGTGCATCACACCGGCTGGGAAATCCTCACCCACCCTAGCCGCGTCCAATTCATCCCACCCGCCATCATCGACCCCACTCGCACACCACTCTGCAACCCACTCCGCTGATGAGCAAGAATTTTCTGACATTCGCTGCCACGGAACCCGGGTCTTCACCAGTCTGCGGGCTGCCTGCCGGCGGGTGGCATAGTTGTCGGTAGGCCTGGAAGACCTGCGTGAGGCAGCTCACATTTCACACGACCAAAAAGCGGTCAGCTCAGGGTCACTTGCTCCGGGTCCTTGTCGGCACGCAGGCCGCGCCAGGCGGCGTGACGAAGCCGACGGTCCGGGGTCAGCGCGCGGTATTCGACCTCTCCGACGAGTTCGGGGCGGACCCAGTGCGCCCGGCGAGCGTGCTCGCGGGGCACCGGCTCGTCGAACGGGCTGCCCCGCTGCGCGAGGTCAGCGAGGCGGGCTAACAGGTCGTCGAGCATCCGGTCGGTGAATCCGGTACCCACATCGCCGATGTAGCGCAGCTTTCCCTCGTTGTCGTAGGCCCCGAGAAGTAGCGCGCCGAGCGTGCCGGCGCGGCGACCCTGCCCGGTCGTCCAACCACCGACGATGACCTCCTGGGTGCGCCACAGCGCGGTCTTCGTCCAGGCCGGTGAGCGGCGGCCGGGCTCGTATCGCGAGCTCAGCCGCTTGCCGACCACGCCTTCCATGCCGTGCCGGCGGGCCACTTCCAGCAGTTGACGGCCGTCGACGTCGGTGTACTGCGGCGGCACCCGGACTCGCGGTGAGACGCCGTCGACGGCCAGCTCCGAGAGCAACTCCCGGCGGTGCTGATAGCTCTGCGACAGCAGCCGGCGGCCATCGAGGTCGAGCAGGTCGAACACGTAGTAGGAGATCGGGATGCGGTCCACCAGCAATGGGCTCGGTTCGCGGACGTGCATACGTTGCTGGAGCAGCGCGAAATCCGGGCTTCCGGTCTCACCCAGCGTCACAATCTCCCCGTCGAGCAGCACCGGTCGGCCGCCGACCAGCCCGCTGAGCACGGCTAGCTCGGGATACCCACTGGTGATGTCATTGCCATTGCGGCTGTAGAGCCGAACCTGGTCGCCGGCGACGGCGGCCAGAGCCCGCACACCGTCCCACTTGAACTCGAAGGCCCAGCCAGGGCCCAACGGTGGCTCGCCTGGCGATGCCAACATGGGCGCCACCGGCTCGGGCAGCGGCTGAACACAGGGCACAGCCTCAATACTCTTACCTGAGGAGCGAGGGACCCGCACAAGCAGGAGCATCCCGGAGTACTGCGCGTAAGGCCCCAAATACGTCGATTTCCCGGGCCAACCGCAATGAGTCCCGGTACGGAGGCTGTATCCAGGTGATCGGCCCTCGGGGCGTCATGGTGGGTGGCAACATCAGGGCACCGGCGATGTGGTGCACGTTGACTGGCCACGGCAGCCTGACCCCGTACCTCTCCCCAGCGAGCACGATGTGGTGTTCGGGAGCGTCGGGGTGGGCCAGCACCGCAGGGGCGCAATGTCGCGCGGTGAGGATCTGGATTAGTTCGGTGCTGAGCGAGATCGGGATCGCTATGGCCGATGCGTCGCGCTCCAAGCTCAGCCGTATCTGATCACAGCACTGGGTGACTGGCCAGCCCCAGGCCTGGTACGTGGCCCCACCCACCTCGCCAGCGCCTCCGCTGTGGAGACTGTTCGGGCGGTCCGCAGCGGGCAGCTGCTCGGCAGCTGGAATCGTCGCTTGTACGTGGTGGACGACACACGCATCGCAGGGCATGCCTTGGCCGGGCGCGATGGTCTCAATTCGCTCAAGGGCCATGAGCGCGCCGCACAACGTGCCGACCACGCCCGCCTCGCATCGGTCCCGCAGTGATACCAGGTGCACGGTGCGGGCGGCCTGGCCGGTCATACCGGCTCGGTAGCGGACCAGCATCACTGACTGGTCCGCCATGACCGCCGCACCGGCACCTGACTCCCCCGGCCGGTTGGTATCATTCACAGCGTCGGAACGCCGACTCAGCAGGCGAGGTCGTCGAATTCGCCGTCCTTGGCGCCAGCTAAGAAGGCAGCCATCTCATCCCGAGTGAAGATCAACGCTGGTCCACCTGGATGACGAGAGTTCCGCACTGCGACGTCGCCACTGTCCAGAGCCGCGGTCTCCACGCAGTTGCCGAGCTGGCCACTGCGCCTGCTCTTACGCCACGTCACCCCAGCAAGATCCGTGGCCGATATGCCGTTGCGAACCGCTTCGGACATGGAACAATCCTCCCTCGCGTAGTGCACCTGCACGTGCATACGCTAGCGCGTGCTACTGCAGGGGTCAATGCACGTGCACCTGCGCAAAACCGACAGGAAGCAGAGAGCGGACATGCCTGGGCATGTAGCCTGTGCGGCAACGAGGTCGACACACGCCGCTGGTGCCCGCACCCACCCTTGCGTGGCGCGTGCACGCCCTCACCGGCCCCAGCTCGGCCCGGATGCGAACTGCGACGTCTGTGAGGTTCTTGATGCCCGGTATCGACGCCCCGCTATCCGAGGATGCCGTACCTCCCTATATCGACACGACCAAGGCGAGTATCGCCCGGGTCTACGACGCAGCGCTCAACGGTAAGGACAATTACGAGATCGACCGAGAGGTGTTGCGGCAGGTCGCCCAGGTCGCGCCGGAGGTCTGTCGGCTTGGCGTGGACAATCGGGATTTCCTGATCCGGGTAACTCGCTTCATCACTAGTCAGACCGGTATCACCCAGTTCCTCGACTGTGGTTCTGGGCTGCCCACGGCGGAGAACACTCACCAGGTCGCCCAGCGGATCCAGGCGGACACCCGCGTGGTGTACATCGACAACGACCCGGTAGTGCTCGCGCACGGAAGGGCGCTGCTCGAGGAGAATGAGCAGACCCATTTCAGCGCTGCCGACATCTTCGAGCCAAAGCAAATCCTCAATGATGCGGTTGTCCGCAAGTACCTTGACTTCTCCGAGCCGATCGCACTGTTCCAGATCGGGACACTGCACCATTACGACGGTGAGCGCAGCCCGCAGAGCATCATGACCGAATACATCGATGCCCTGCCGTCGGGCTCCTACGTGGCACTCAGTCACTTCTTCGACCCCGAGACGACCCCCGAGTTGAGCGATCTTGCCCGGAAGATGGAACACGTTTTCGTGCACAGCCCGATGGGCAGCGGTGTGTTTCGCACTCGCACCGAGATCGAGGGCATGTTCCCAGGCTTGGAACTCGTCGACCCGGGCCTGGTCGAGTGCGCAACTGGTGGCCCGACGGCCCGCGGATCAAGCCATTCGACCCTGTGCAGTACTGCATCGCCGGAGCGGTCGGTCGCAAACCCTGAAGGGAATGCCGGCTAGCTCTCGGCCCGCGCCTTCAAGAGCAATTGCCGGGTGTGGTCAGGAGTGTAGGCATCCACGGTCAGCCGATCGAAGGCCCTGCCGTAAAGCTCGGTATCGGAACGTTTGTCCAGGTAGAGCGCGCCGGTGAGGTGCTCGATGTAGACCACATCCGGCAACTCCGGCTCGGTGAAACGCAGCGTGGTGAACGAGCCTTCCGCCGCGTACCCGCTGAACTGGTAGGGCACCACCTGCAGGGTGACGTGGGGCCGCTTGGTGAGCTCGAGGAGATGCGCGATTTGAGCTGACACCACCTGACTGCCACCGATCGGCCGGCGCAGGACGGACTCGTCGATGACAGCCCACACCTTGGGTGGGTTCGGGCGACCAAGTAGCGCCTGTCGTCGCATCCGCAGCCCGACCTGGCGTTGCACGCTCTGGCTCGCCATCGGAGACCAACCGTGGCTGGCGATCGCTTTGGCGTACTCCTCGGTCTGCAGCAGGCCAGGGACGAACTGCTGTTCCCACGTCTGGATCCGGGAGGCCGACTCCTCCAGCCCGAGGTAGTCCTGGAACCAGTCGGCCACCAGATCGGTGTACCGATGCCACCAGCCGGGTTCGTTGGACCGGGCGACCATCTCGAGGAACGCCTCGCGCTTCTCGGGGTCTGTCACTCCGTACATCGCCAGTAGATCGGTCACATCCCGCGGCTTGAAGCTGACCCTGCCGAGCTCGAGCCGGCTGATCTTCGACTCGGAACTACGGATCGCGAAGCCGGCCTCCGCGCGCGAGATCTCGGCAGCCTCGCGCAGCCGGCGCAGCCGAGCGCCCAACATGATCCGGCGCGCCGTCGGGCTCCCGCGATGATCCCCAGCACCACCGGGTGTCTCAGGGGAATCAATGATTGAGGCCACGCCACTCCTCCGGGGCATCTTTACCCATGGTCCGCACGCCTGCGCCCTCCTGAGGTCGGCACGCCCAGATCCGTACCGTAAACCTTGCGAGCATCTCGATGCCAGACACTGCCGTACGAGCTTATCTCGACACAAAGGCAACGTCAGCGACGGCGGCGGACCAACCGGATGATCAGGTAGACGACGATGACCACGTTGAGGACCAGGCCACCCACCTTGAGTCCGGTGGGATGCTTCAACAGCTCCTGAACCTCAGGGAAGAGCAACAACGCCGTCGACACCACGGTGAGGTACTCCGCCCATTGCCGGCGACGCAGCAAGCCGTAACCCTCCACCGCCTCCAACAATCCGTACGCGATGGCGATCGATCCGTATCGCAGGGTCTGACGCGGGCCTAACCCTGCCAGCCCTGAGATCAGCCGGCCGGTCTCGTTACGGCTCGGGTCAAGACCCACCTGCTCAACGAAGCGCCGTGCTGGATCCGCCCAGTCCGTGTGGGTATGGGTCAGCAAAATCAGACCGACACCGATCAGGAGCACAGCTCGAATCGCTCGCTCCACCGCGAGCACCGGCAGCAACCGGCTCTGGTCCTGATCGCCCTGACTCCGAGCAGACCGCGCCGGCGCGGCAAGCCTGCCTGGCGGATCCGCTGCTGACGCCATGACGACCTCACCTACAGAGCTGCCACTGAGCACCTGGCGACGACCTTAATTGCGGTAGTGCGTGGCGACAGCGGGAGGGTGCCCGGCCGGACGGTGGGGGTGAGGTTCCGTCCGGCCGGGCGGTGGGGGGTGGTTCAGCCGGGGAAAAGGTCCTTGACCTTCTCGCCGGCCTGCTTGATCTTGCCCTCGGCCTGGTCGACCTCGCCCTGCGCTTCGAGGTCATCGTCGCCGGTGGCCTTACCGGTGGCCTCCTTGAGCTTGCCTTTGAGCTCTTCGGCCTTGTTCGAGATCTTGTCGCCGATACCCACCGTGTGCTCCTTCGTCGGATTTGGGTTGCCCAGTCAGCTGGTCCTGCCGGGTCAGCAGGTCCTGCGGAGTAGGCGTCGTAGCACCAGGAACACACCCAGGAGGACCGCGACGACCGGCACCGGCCGTTGCCGCACCGCCGTCATCAGCTGTGTGACCCGCCCGACCACCGGCGCGGGGAGCTTCGCTACGGCCTGGTCGGCCAGATCCTTCGCCTGCTGCGCCGTCTCGTCAGCCTTGTCCTGCAAGGCTTCGGCGCCGCTGTGCAGGTGCTCCTTGACATCTTGGATCTTGGCCTGCGCGGTTTCCTTGGCGTCGCGCGCCTTGTCCTTCACCCCTGTGGACAGATCGGCGGTGAGACTATTCGCCGTGATAGTCATCGCTATGTCCCCTCCCTGAGTGCCTTGAGTTCCTATCTCGGTTGCAGGTAGTTACCCGGTCTCAACTCACAGTAAACCTCGGCGTGCCCTACGGGTTCTGCCGCCGCGTCGCGTTCGCCGCGGCCTGCACCTCTGGGTCGGCAGCGGCGAACCAAGACCAGTCGGCGGCCCGATCAGCTCCTACTTCGGGTGCTCGAGAGAAGACCGCGGGACCCGCCCCGCCAACGGGGCGCCGGGGCTTGTCTGGGGGATCGACCGGTAACGGGTCAGATCCGGCGGCCGGGAGATCAACGTTGATGCGCTCGCCACGGATCTGGTCATAGATAGGCGTTTGGCTCACGGGAAGACACCGTAGGGGCCAACGCCGCGGGTCCGGCATCAACATGGTGTGGACAGCGTGTGGGTCATTCTGTGGATAGCTGGGCGAGTGTGTACAAGCTGTGCGCAGGATGTGGACGCGTCGAACCGGCGGTGTCAGGGCACGATGACAACTGGACAACGCGCGTGGCGGGTCAGCCAGACCGGTACCGAACCCGCGATGCGGTGCACCCAGCGTGCGGGCGCACCGAGGACGATCGCGTCGGCGCGGGTGTCAGCGGCCAGCTCGGCGAGCTGGCGAGCGGCGTCGCCGCAGCGTTGCACCAGCTGCACGGTCAATCCGGTGGTGTCGATGGCTTCGGCGAGTTCGGCGCGCAGCCAGTCCATCAGGTCAGCAGGGTCCTCGGCGGGTGGGGCGAAGCCGTAGTCAATCGAGTAGCAAGCCGGGGTTGGCTGGACGTGGACGAGCACCAACGGCTGGGCCATCCGGCGTGCCATACCCGCGGCGTAAGCCAGCGCATGCCGACTGGGCGCAGACCCGTCGTAACCGACCAGGATCGGGCGAGTGCCCACCCCGGAGGTAGTCGGCTCGTGCGAGCGCGGGGCAGGGGTCGCGTCGGGCATGGCCGTCTCCGCAGTTGAAGTTCACCGGCCGGGATGGTGCGGTTACCGTCGTGGCCGCTCATTGTGTCACGTTACGGAGCCGGGTCGCTACCCCCTGCGGTAGCCCACGTTTTCTGCATCTACGCCGCCCAAGTGTTAGCTTGGCTAAGCATCTATCGCTTCCGAGTTCGAGGAAGTGGGGTATCCATGGCTGATCCGCACTACAAGTGGATCGTGCTATCGAACACGACACTGGGCGTGTTGATGGCGACGATCAATGCGTCGATCCTGTTGATCGCGTTGCCGGACATCTTCCGCGGCGTCGGAATCGACCCGCTGAAACCGGGCAATACCAGCCTGCTGCTGTGGTTGATCATGGGCTACCTGGTGGTCACCGCGGTATTGGTGGTGACCTTTGGTCGGCTGGGCGACATGTTCGGTCGGGTGAAGATGTACAACGCGGGGTTCGCGGTCTTCAGCGTGTTCTCGGTGCTGCTGTCGGTGACCTGGATGCACGGCACCACTGGGGTGCTGTGGCTAATCGTGATGCGGATCCTGCAGGGCGTCGGTGGCGCGATGCTGATGGCCAACTCCAACGCGATCATCACCGATGCATTCCCGGTTGAGCAGCGCGGGCTGGCGCTGGGCCTGAATCAGGTCGCCGGGATCGCCGGCTCCTTCCTCGGTCTGATCATCGGCGGCCTGCTCGGCCCGATCGACTGGCGTTTGGTGTTTCTGGTGTCGGTACCGGTGGGGCTTTTCGGAACCGTGTGGGCGTACCTGAAGCTGCATGACAGCGGGGTATGGCAGCCAGCGCGGTCGGACTGGTGGGGCAACCTCACCTTCGCCATCGGGCTGATCGCGGTATTGGTCGGGATCACCTACGGCATCCAGCCCTACCACGGCCACACCATGGGTTGGACCAACCCGGCGGTGCTGGCCGCCATGGGCGGCGGTGTGCTGGTGTTGGTGATCTTCTGCGTGGTGGAGACGAAGGTCGCCGAACCGATGTTCCGGCTGGGGCTGTTCCGGATCCGGGCGTTCACCGCCGGCAACCTGGCCAGCCTGCTCGCTGCCCTCGGGCGCGGCGGCCTGATGTTCATCCTGATCATCTGGCTACAGGGAATCTGGCTACCCCAGCACGGCTACAGCTTCGAGTCGACCCCGTTGTGGGCGGGCATCTACATGCTGCCCCTCACGGTGGGTTTCCTCATCGTGGGACCGGTGTCGGGTTGGTTGTCCGACCGGTTCGGGGCACGGTCGTTCGCCACCGGAGGCATGATCATCGCCGCGGTCAGCTTCGGGTGGCTGGCGCTGCTACCGGTGAACTTCAACTACTGGGAGTTCGCCCTGGTGTTGTTGCTCAACGGCGTGGGAATGGGCATGTTCGCCTCGCCGAACCGGGCCAGCATCATGAACAGCCTGCCGCCCAACCAGCGGGGGGTCGGCGCGGGGATGAGCACCACCTTCCAGAACGCGGCGATGGTGCTCTCGATCGGGATTTTCTTCAGTCTGATGATCTCCGGGTTGGCCCGGTCCCTGCCGCAGACCCTGTCGGCCGGGCTGATCGCCCAAGGCGTTCCCGCCGCGGACGCGATGCAGGTGGCTGGGCTGCCGCCGGTGGCAGTGCTGTTCGCCTCCCTGCTCGGTTACAACCCGGTCCAGACCCTGCTGGGCCCCCACGTACTGCACCAGCTGCCCGCCGGGCACGCTGCCTATCTGACCGGCCGTGGCTTCTTCCCCGCGCTGATCTCCGCACCGTTCTCCGACGGATTGGCCATCGCGTTCGGCTTTGCCATCATTGCCTGCCTGATTGCCGCGATCGCGTCCTGGTTGCGGGGTGGAAAATACGTCTACACCGAACCGGAGCCGGCCGTCCCGACCTCGACGCCACCCAGCGCTGCGCGTCCTTACAATCACTCTATTTGACGAATCAGACGATGAGGGCGAGGCTCCGTCCTCGTAGCTGCTGGTCTCAGACCCGACCGCGCACCGGACCCCGGTAATCTTGCTCAGGCTGGAACAGTGGGGATGTTCACCACGGCCACTTCGATACCGGAGTTCCGAAGAGCGACGGCGGCCTGCAGGAGCGAGACCTGCGCGAACGTGAACAGATTCGCGACTGGCGGGCGCTGCTCGCCAACACCTCCCATCCCCAGGCGCGCTCTGCGCCGGGTGGCCAACCACCTACGCGACCCGCGTACCCCCGGCAACCAGGTCGAGCCCGGGACCAAGACGCTCGCCACCCGCTTCCGGGACAGCGCCACCCGCCTGGAGCGTTTTCACCGCGTGTGCGCGATGAGCCGGGAGATCGCCGAGCGCTTCGAGGGCCTGGCGACCTGGCGTCGTGACATCGCCTTCTTCGTCGAGGTACGGGCCTGGATGGTGAAGTATGACGCCGCGGACCGCGAGGCCAGTGGCAAGCCGGTGGCCGCCGAGGTCAACCTGTACCTGTCCCAGCTGGCGGCGTCCGTCGTCGAGGCCGACGAGATCACCGACCTGTACGCCGAGGCCGGTATTGGACACCTCGACCTCACCCGTATCAACGAGGAAGCCCTGCGCAAGCTCCAGAATTCCGAGACGCCGCACTTGGCCGTCGAAGCCCTGCGTCGCCTGATTGAGCAGAAGATGCGCGAGGTAACCCGGCACAACATCGTTCGCCGGGACAGCTTCGCTGAGCGCCTCGAAAACCTCATGATCCGCTATATGCGCCAGCAGCTCAGCAGCGCCGAGATGATCGCCGAACTGGTCGCCATGGCCAAGGAGGTCTCCGCGGACGCCCGGCGCGGCGAGCGTTTCGACCCGCCACTCAACCACGCCGAACTGGCCTTTTACGACGCCGTGGCCCATCAGGGCATGGCCCAAGCACTCATGGGCGACGACATGCTTGCAAAGATCGCCCGTGCACTGGTCGCGGACATCCGCAAGAATCTGAGCGTCGACTGGCTCTCCCGCGAGCCGGTACGTGCCAAACTGCGCACCCGCATCCGCCGCCTGCTCGCGAAGTTCGACTACCCACCGGAGGAAGAGCGCGAGGCCGTCGACCTCGTCATCAGGCAGATGGAGACCTTCGCCAACGAGTGGGCACCAGAGGCTCCATAAGGAGCCATGGCGTCAGCCAGGCAAGCTGCCCGGGCGGGACGGAACAGGAGCTGGGCGGCACCGGCCGCCGCCCGCTACGCGACCCGGACCTGCCCGACGACGAATGAACGGACCGTGCACGGCCTTGGTCACCAAGTGATGGTCACCCGGGTGTGTGGCCGGACGAGGTGTCTAGCAGACAAGCGCTGGTCATCGGGTGTGTCGTTGGGGTGGGCGGTGATGATGAGCTGGGTTGGCCGTTTCTGGTTCCAGCGGTGCAGCAGGTCGCTGACCTGGGCGGCGAGCTTTGTGCTGTCGGGTCCGTGCGCGATGACGCCCAACTCGCTCGTGTCCTCGCTGTGCTCGCGCACGGCGAGGTAGGCGAAGGTTCCGCCGTCGTAGAGGGTTGCACCGGCCCACCGCAGTGCCGGGTCGACCAGGCCGCTGGCGCGTGCCGCGGCCCCTACGGAGAGGCGGCCGAAGTTGCCGCTGCCGGTGGTGGCCAGCCACAGGTCAAGATGGGCGACGGGCTCGTCGTCGCGGATCTGGATACCTGTCCAGTGCGGGTGCGCGGGGTAGGTGAGCGCTTGGTCGAGCGTGGCTTCGTCGGGCAGGTTCCCGGCGTCGAGGTGCAAACCAACGTCGTCGGCCAGTTGCACGAGGCCTTCGGCCTGCTCGGCGGTGCCGCGCAGGGGCACGAAGCCGCATACCGTTGCTGAGGTGCTGGTCATCCGGCCGGGCGCGTGGAGGTCGAGCGCGATCGCTCGGGTGAGGCCGCTGCCGTGCAGGCGCAGCGGCACGACCAGGCGGCCCCCGAGGGCGAGTTGCTGCCACCATGCGGAGACGATGTCCCACGCGCCGGCGGTGACGATGATCCTGTCGTAGGGTGCGCGGGCGGGGTGACCGAGCGCACCGTCGCCGGAGATCACCTCGACCTGGGGGTATCCGGCCGCAGCCAGCCCGGCGCGGGCTCCGGCGGCGAGGTCGTCGTCGAGTTCGATGGTGACGACCGTGCCGGTGGGGCCGACCAGCTCGGCCAGCAGGGCGGCGTTGATGCCGGTGGCCGCGCCGATCTCCAGGACCCGGTGCCCGGGCGCGACGTCGAGCGCTTCGAGCATCTCGGCCACCAGGTTGGGGCTGGAGGCCGAGGAGACGGCGGTGCCGTCCTCGGCGCGTTTGGTCACGACCTGCTTGGGCGCATACGCCGCCTTGAGGTCCACGCCGGGCAGGAACAGGTGCCGTGGCACGGTGCGGAAAGCGGCCTCTACCTGCGGGGTTCGAAACGTGCCGCGGCCGCATATGTAGTCGGCCAGGGCCGTCCGAAGCTGCTCGGGACCGGGGGGCGTCGTGTCGATGGTGTCGGTGGTCACCGCGCGCACGGTAGTCGCGCCAGCGCGGGTGGAGCTGCTGGCCAACCCGGTGGAGGCGTGTCCTGCTGGAAGACGACCTGGCTGGCTGCGGTGGCCAGGAGGTGTTGGTGCTCGGCTGAGATGCCCAGGCGGTTGAAGGCGAACAGCAGGTGATGGGTCACAACGGCCCGCAGCCCCCGGGTGAGGTCGCCCTGCTGGTTGAGGTCGGAGAGGGCCCGGCCGGCGTGTTCGAAGGCGGCCGGCCAGGCGGGCGCGGAGCGCAGCGGGCTGTCGTCGGTGTCGGTGGTCGCGGTGACGAGCCGCTGCACGCCGGCCACCGCCGTCGGTGATGGCTCGGGAGAGTGCTCGCCGGCCCGGTGCGCGGCTACCCGAGCCCAGATGTCACCTTGCTCGTACCAGTCCTGTCCGGCGGAGCGCATCAGCCGGGTGCCCAAGAGCAGTCCCAGCTCGCGACGGTGATCATGGCGGCGCTGCGCGAGATGGTGAAGCAGCTGGCGGCTGTCGGCGTGGAACAGTGCGTGCGCCACGGCCATGGCGTCAGCGCCGCCGAACGCGTGGATCTCGGGCTCATAGACGACCTCGGTGGACCGGCGGATCGCCCCCTGTTCCTTCAGCGTCGTCGTCATCCGGTCGGCGAAGGTGGTCGCGGTCTCGTCCCGGCCGCCGACAGGCAGGAAACGCAACCGCCAAGATCCGCCCTTACGAACGAACCACCAGCAGGTGATGTCTTCGGTCTCGGCCAGCAACGGCCACAGGTAGGTGAGGGCCATCTGCTCGGCGGCGCGCCAGTCCTCGCACCACAAGTCCACCTGATGCCACCCGGTCCCGACGTGCTGGTCGCTCATCGCCATGTCCCACCAGGTTCGTCGTTGATCAGTTGAGCAGGAGGCAGGTTCGCCAGCCGCCGTTCGTCCCAGTCGCGATGCTGTGCAGAATCAGGGCGACTCCCGCGCTGCCCTCGATCAGGCCGGGCAGTCGCCCGGGCGGCACGTCACCGGCGTGCTCGAGCAACGTGTCGAGCAGACGCGGCAGGTGAACGCCGATGTCGGGTGATCCGGCGTCGGAGGCGGCGCACCACGCGGTCGCGATCAGCCCGGCCCAGCCGTGACACAGGGCGGGGTCGATGATGCGGTCCAGCTGCACGGGGTCAGCCAGGCACCTGGCGAGGGCATATTCGGCGGCCTGTTGGCGGGCGGGGTTTCCCACGGCGTGCCCGGCCAGCTGCTGGGCGCGTGCCAGGCCGGGAGTTCCGTAGCACCAGGACGGTCTCGCCGGGCCGTCGTGGTCGGACCGCCCTGTGCGCAGCTCGGCGAGGCTAACTCGTTCGGGCCACCATGGGCCCGCTGGTGCCTCGTGGCGCCAGGCGTCCAACCAGTGGCAGATCCGGTCAATGGCGGCGGCGTGACCGTCGACGGTGATCCCCTGCCTCATTGCCAGGGCCAGTAGCGCGAGCGGACCGCTGATGCCGTGGGCCACGCCGAAGTCAGCATGCCCGCCGCGGAAACCGTGCGCCGGTTGCCCGGAGGGGACGTCGCTGGTCCACCAGCCCGGCGCGCTGCGCCCTGCGTCATCGTCGGCGGGAACCGGTTCGGTGAGCGCCACCAGGTAGGCCAGCACACGGCCAACCAGGTCGCCACCGGGGTTGCGGCGCAACAGGTACGCGCCGAGCCCGGTCAGGCCGCGCACCAGGTCGAACTCCGACAGCGACGGCCGCGCCGCAGCGGCCATCCGGGCGTGGGCAGCGTCCAGGCGCGCGGTCACCAGCTCAGCGACGGCGGTATCCAGTCTCGTCATCGCCCGCGGATACTGCTGCGGTGCCGCGGTGAAGATGGCGAACGCGACCGCAGGGGCGCCGAACCACAGACCGGCCCCTGGTCCGCCGCTGAGATCCTCGTGGGTGGCGCGGGTAAGCCACGCATGCACGCGATCGTCGCTACCTTGCCCATCCTGCGCGCGGACACCGTGCAGGACGGCGACGCCAGCGGCACCTTGGGACAACGACTGGTCCCGCCAGCGGGGGCTGCTCGGGCTGCGGTCGTCGCCGAGCTCTGGCGGCGGGGGCACCACCAGAACGTCGCTGAGCTGGGTGGCCACCGCCTGCGCGGTGCGTCGTTGCGGGCCGTCGTCGAGCAGGGTCATCGGGGGTTGTCCTCGGTCGTGTTCTGGCGGGCGTTGAAGGCCAGGGCGACAGCGCGGGCCAGCCGGTGCGTCAGCGCTTCAGCGTCGGGGTCGATCCCGTGCGCCCGCACATGGTGCAGGTGCAGCAGCGCCACTACCACCGAGGCCGGCTTCACATGGGTGGCGCCGGCAGCGAGGCAGTCTGTGTAGCGGGTCGCTGCCTGGCGCCGTACGTCCCAGGCGGACGCGATCTCCCACCCGCTCGGAATGTTCAGCGGTGCCGGCTCGTCCCGGCCCAGGCCGGCCAGACTCAGCGACTGGCGGAGAACAGTGCGGTCACCTACCGACGCGGGGTCCGCGAGTTCCGGGTGGTCGATGAGCCACCGCATCGCTGCGGGTCGGCTTCCGGTCATGGCGCAGACCAGGTCGACCAGACTCGCCGCGGTGAGCGCGTGCGCGTGCACCTCCGGTGAGCTGGCCAGGGCCGTGAGTTGGGCGACGACCGCCGCGGAGTCGGCGGCGAACAGGGCTTCGGCGGCGGCCATGGCCGCCGCGGATCCGTACCGTGCGGTCTCTGGGTGGTAGGTGTCCAGGGTCAGGTCACCGACGAGACCACGCCGCCGCAGGTCGGCTGCCCACGCCCCGACACGGGCGGCGGCCTGCCCGTAGTCCTGCAGGTGGTGGATGCGTAGCCGCAGGTGCGGCGCCGGGGTGCGGTAGCGCACGAACCACCACGGTGGCGGGTCGTCCCACGCGGCCAGCAGGGCCGGCAGATGGCGGGTGAGGATCGTGTCGACTACGTCGGGGTGGCTGTACAGCTTGGCGAACAGGACCTGCGAGCCCGGCAGCATGCCATGCTCGCGCCCGATGATCGGCAGCGGCGCCGAGCTAGTCAGGATGGCGGGGGCGCAGGCGGGCGGTGCGGTGGCGGCCAGCGGGATGACGATCTCGTGGGCCCGGCCGGCGAACCATCCGTGATCCGTGGCGGTGGGTGCCTCCGCCACGGTGACGGCGTCGTCGGCTGCGTCGAGGTGAGCGCGCAGCAGCGCGAGGTCCAGCGGATCGTCGAGGTTCAACCGCAGCCGGCGGTCCGCGGTGCCCACGGACACGTTGGCGGGCAGGCGCAGGCGCTCCCGCATTACCGCCATGGCCGCCGTCCACTTGCGTCGTGGCGCGGCCGGTCCCGGCAGGTGGCTGGCGCACACCCGCCACCGGGCGGGCGCGAGGATGCTGCGGGCGTAGCGGACACGTGGCCGGAATGGCAGGCAGGCGCCGGCGCCCCAGTCCAGCAACGAGACCGCGGCGCTGGTGGCCCGCGGGATCTCGCACAGCAGACGCGCCAGCGCTGGCATGGTGTGCCGCGCTGCGGCATGGGTCAGGACCGGCTCCACCACGCGCCGCTGTGACAGTGACACCACATACAGCCGGTCATGGTCGGCGATGACCGCGAGATCCTGCACCGGGATGCGACCCTGCCCGCCGTCGCGGTGCTCGGCCAGCGAGATCACAGCAGGCAGCACCAGCGGCGCGCGGACGACGTTGCCCACCCGCGGAGGGTTCGGCGGGAACGACAACTGCGCAGGCAGGGCGCCTTCTACCCCGGCCGGCAGCCGGCCGTACTGGGTGATCATCCGGTGCCGATCGGCGTCGGGCACGACGTCGAGGAACCGGCCGGTCGTGGCGATCGCGGTACGGCCGATCCCGGTCACCGCCAGCATGAACGCGCCCTCGGCCAGCGCCGTCGTCGTGGGCGCGCGGATCTCGACGCACAAGTCCACATGCGGCGCAGGCCGCACCACATCCCTCCCGCCGCCGGCCAGCGCGTCGATATCGTCATCGTCGAGCACGATTTCCCGCGCCCCGTCCAGCGCCGCCTGCTGGGCCAGCCTCAGCAGCTGTTCATCGCGCCGCGACATCTCCGCAGCCGGGACCCCTCGCCCCTGCTGGCTGTAGTGGCGGGGGAACCCGAGGCCGGCGGTGGGATCAATGAGCTGCTCGACCGGAACCACAGCGCCGGACCCATACCGGGAAACAAACCTGCCGTGATACTCGCGCCACGCCGGATTCCCGGTCGGGTACCGGGTCAGTCTCAGCAACGCCCCTGCAGCCGATTCGGCTTCGGTCGCCACCTGCGGGGGCAACACCATCGTTGCGCCGAGCCCCAGATCCACCATCAGCGGCTGCTCGACAGCGTTCGACAGCGCCCGCATCCGCGCGGCCGTCGCCCGCCTAGCCTGTCCATCGACCCAGCTCGTCGCCCTGTCGGTCGCCTGTAACTGCGCGTGGATCGCGCGCAGTTCCCCGACCAGCCCCGCCGCTTCCCGCAGTGCGGCCGCGTCCACCTCCTGTAGCCGGTGCAGAACGTGGGCGAGTCCATCGGTGCTGGTGGAGGGCGGACGCAGGCTGGTGATCAGGACGCCACGTGCCACCAGCTCCGCCACCATGGCGTCAATCGCCGAGACTGGAGTGGCGGGGAACTCGGTGGCCACCTTGTCGATCAGGTCACCGATCTGGATGGGTGAGCGGGCCGCCTGCGTGATCGTCTGGACGGGTGGGCTGTGACGCACCGACACCTCTACCGACGTGCCCCGGCCGGGGTCGCCGGCGCCCGGCTGCCAGGGCACGACCAGCCGCTCACCGCGCACCACCACCAGATCGTTGACCGTGACCGACAGGCGACGCCGCAGCGCAGGACATGATTCCAGCGAGGCGATCACCGCGGCCAGCCACACCGCGTCGGCCCGGGTCCGCACCTGGTGGGCATCAGTCCACCGCGCCGATACCCCCGGACCGAAACGAAGCGCAGCCACACCGGCGAACGCCCCGAAGGGGGTGGCCCGACCGCGCATCCGCACCAGGTACCGGGCCAGCGACAGCACCATGCGCCGCAGCTGACCAGCAGCCGGGCGCAGCCCGTCGCACACCGCCTCGACGCGGTCTGCAAGCACCGGGCTGGCCACCGCGACGGCCTCCGCGACTGACGGTTGCGCCCAGACCTGCGCGAGCCAGGCGCACCATTGCTCAATCTCGGTATCGACGTCCAGCTCAGGCCACGACCGGGGAATCACCTCACCGGTATGCGCACTTGCCCGCAGCAGCGCCGCATCAACGTGCCGATACCACCGCGCACGCTCCGGCGCCTTCACTCCGAGGCCTCCCACATCGACCACGCTGGTTAACGTCGAGAAGCCCGGTGCCCGTCTCCGGCGAGCAACCCCACCCAAGACGGGCACCGGTGCCTTCAGCAGTCGCCGCTCTTCTGGGTGTCACACCCGTTGTCGGTGCTGCCCAGCAGCGCCGCGGCCACGGGGCCGGTGTCGACGATCCGGACGTCGAGGTCGAAGTCAACCCCCTCGGCGACCTGAATGTCGTCCATGGTGTCCTCCTTCTTTCCGATGCTTCCCGACCCCCAACGGGTCCGGGGTAGTCCTGGCAGCCGGAGTCCTAGCGGACCGGCGACGTGATCGCGCCCTCTCGGGCACCGGTACACCCCCACTTCTTCATTCGGGAACCGGACACGGCCGCAGCGGCGCCTGAGGTCGCGTTTCCGTACGCCCCAGAGCACGCTCCGCATGGTGCACCTCGATAATGACCTCACACGAGCGGAACGGCGAGGACAGCGCAGAAGAAATATTTTCCTTTCGGTGGTTCGTCAGATGCACCACCTGGCGTAAGCGCTACTCTTTCCCATCAGAGGAGGAGCGATGCCCGTCGAGCCGACCCCGCGCCGCAGGCGCCTGGGTGCCGAGATCCGGCGTGCCCGCGAGACCTTGGGCTGGAGCCAGGAGGAGGCCGCCGAGCGCCTGGGCTACAAGTCCATGTCGACGATCAGCAAAATCGAGAAGGGTGTGCAGGGGCTGAAGATCCAGCAACTGGCCCACTTCTTCGAAGTGCTCGGCATCGACGACCCCGACCAGCGCGAGCAGCTGCGCGACCTGGCCCGCAAGGCCGGGGAACCGGACTGGCACCAGCGCTACCAGGGCGTGGTCGACGACCCCCTCGGCGACTACCTCTCCGAGGTCGAAGAGGCCGCCAGCCTGTTCGTGTGGAACCCCGTCGTCCTGCACGGACTACTGCAGATCCCCGACTACGAGCGGGCGGTGATCGAAGGGAGCCGGGCCTGGACCACCGCCGACGACATCAACCGCTTCGTCGACATGCGCTCTGAACACCGCAAGACCATGCTCGACCGCGACCCTCCGCTCAAGATCTGGACCGTCGCCCCCGAAGGGCTCCTGCGCCAGGAGGTCGGCGGCCGACCGGTGGCCAAGGCCCAGATCGAGCACCTGATCCACCTGGCCAGGACGGACGCGAACATCACCATCCAGGTCCTGCCCCTGCGCGCGGGAGCGCACGCGGGCATGGACGGGCAGTTCATGCTGATGTCCTTCACTGCCGGGCGCGACACCGTCGCTATCGAGGGCGCGCGGGCACTGCTGCACCTCAACGAGCCCGACACCGTGGAGGTCTACCGCACTACCAGCGACCACCTGAAGTCCGACGCTCTAGGGCTGAAACCTTCGCAGTCACTGCTCAACACCATCGCCAAGGAACTCTCATGAACAGCAACGACCTGGACCCGACCTGGCTCCAGAACCAGCTCACCGGCGCCCAGTGGCACACCGCCAGCAGCGGAGGCCAGTCCTGCGTCGAAGTCGCCTTCCTCGCCCACGGCGTCGTGGCTCTGCGCGATTCGAAGAACCCCGACAAACCCGCACACATTTTCGATGATGTGGAGTACGACACCTTCATCGCAGGGATCATGCGCGGCGAACTACGACGAACGTGACTCTTTGCCCAACCGGCGGCCCTCCACCGGTTCATCATCGCACTGACGCCGCCGACAGTCCGATGCGATCCGCGCCCGCGTGGCCGGCCGCTGCCCAGCAGTTCAGACTCTGATCAGAGCAAGCCCCTTAACTAACATGGCTCTCTGAACAGGAATGAAGTTGGCGCAGAACGGGGCGAGCGTGGTCGTCCCCGGAAATGGTCGTTTGCGACCTAACCACGAACGGTCTTGGTCAATCCGAGTTCACCCAGCCGGTCACGGCCGGTTCGCTGCTACCTACCCGCGGCTGGCTTCCCTTCGGCCTGCTGCGCCCGCTGCCCTTCGGCTCGGGCGGTGATCAGCAGACTGGACTGCATCGGCTGCAGGATCGTCTCGTCTAGTGGCCTTCGGTACTGCTCCGCGACTGCGGCCGCCCGCGCGGTAGACACTGCCCACCCCTGATCGGCCAGCCACTCCGCCGGGTCGTAGTGCTGATTACCCGGCCATAGCTCGGCCATATCGAAGCCGAACCGCTCGGCCATGTCCTGGAACATCGGTTCGCGCAGCAGGGTCGCCACGTCTCCGTTGATGTGTTCTATCGCGATCTGGCTGCCGGCTGCGGATAGTTCGTGCACCCGCGTGAGGAGGTTGTCCTTCGCGTCGTCGGGCAGGAATGGCAGCAGTCCCTCGGCCAACCAAGCCGTCGGGCGCCGCGGGTGGAAACCGCCCTGCAGCAACGCCGCCGGCCAATCCTCGCGGAGATCGACTGCCACAGTGCGGCGGTGGCAGCGGGACTGCGCGCCCTGCTCGGTCAGTACGCGGTCCTTGAACTGCACCACCTTGGGTGCGTCCAGCTCGTAGACCGTCGTTCCGGGGAGCCAATCCAGCCGGAAGGCGCGAGTGTCCAGACCGGCCGCGAGGAGCACCACCTGGTCGATGCCGGCTGCTGAAGCGAAGGCGAAGAACTCGTCGAAAAAGCGGGAACGCACCCCCAGGTAGGTGGCCATTGACGCCCACGGGATCGCGGAATCCTCATTGGCGTACGGGCGGGTGGGCATCGGGACCGGCGATCTTGCCGCGTGCACGAAGGCTTCCGCGTACGGGTCGGTGACCAGGCCGTCATGGCGGTGTGTCTCCATCGCCCGGCCGGCGGCCACCGCGAGTGCGGTGATGCCAACCCCGGTGACGATGTCCCATTGCGCATGCTGGTTCATGTAGTGCTCCTTGCGCTCGACAGGTCAAGGCGGGCGCCGGTCTCGGTGATCCAGTCGTGCAGCGTGAGGACAAGCTCGGCGCTGCGCCGTTGCGCGTCGAGGCTGACCGCGCCGATCGGGCTGTCCAACAGGGTGCGCACCCGCTGGGCATCGAGTAGGTCGAGCACCGGAGAGGTGCCGTCGGCGACGAGCTTGTCCAGCTGATCGCGCAGCGCGAGCTCGTAGGAGGGGTCCTGGGTCGACGGGTAGGGGCTCTTGCGCCGCTGTGCGATCGAGGCCGGCAGCACGTCGGTCACGGCGGCGCGGAGCAGGCTCTTCTCCCTGCCGTCGAATGTCTTGAACGACCAAGGAGTGTTGAACACGTACTGCACCAGCCGGTGGTCGCAGAACGGCACCCGCACCTCCAGCCCACTGGCCATGCTCATCCGGTCCTTGCGGTCCAACAGGAACTGCACGAACCGGGTCAGGTGCAGGTAACACACCTCCCGCATCCGGCGTTCCAGCGGATCAGTGGTACCGGCGTGTGGCACCTCGGCCAGCGCGCTGCGATAGCTATCGGCCCGGTACCCCGGAATGTCCAAAGACGACACCAGCTCGTCGGTGAACAGGGTCTGCCGCGGTTGGGCCTCGGGATTCCCCAGCGCCGCCAACCAAGGGAAGGTATCGGCGTGCGCGGCCGCATCGTGAAACCACCGGTAGCCGCCGAATACCTCGTCGGCGGATTCCCCGGACAGGGCCACCGTCGAGCGGGCCCGGATAGCGGCGAACAGCAGATAGAGGGACGTGAACATGTCCCCGCCGTACGGAAGGTCACTGGCGCGCACCACCGCAGCCCGGTGTGCCGGATCCATCAGCTCCGACGTCGACAGCACGATGTCGGTGTGATCGGCGCCGACGTGCCGGGCCAGCTCGTGCACGAACGGCGCATCGGGGGTGTTGCGCATCGGATCGGCGGTGAAGTTGTCGGCGTAGCCGGTGAAGTCCACTGCGAACGAGCGCACCGCACCTCGGCCGGCCGCGGCGAGCTGGCGGGCCGCGAGCGCGGTGACCGCGGAGGAGTCCAGCCCTCCCGACAGCAGGGTGCACAGCGGCACGTCGGAGATCAGCTGGCGACTCACGATGTCGTCGAGCAGTCCGCGCACGGTCGCTACAGTCGTGTCGAGGTCATCGGTGTGCTCGTGGGCCTCCAGCTTCCAGTACCGGCGCACGGTGATGCCCTGGCGGTTGACCCGTAATAAGGAGCCCGGCCGTAGCTCGCGTAGATCCCGGTACACCGCCTGCTCGGGGTTCTTGACGAACGCCAGGATCTCCCGCAGGCCGTTGGCGTCGACCACCGGTTCGATCAGCGGGTTGGCGAAGATGGCTTTCGGCTCCGAACCGAACAGCAGCCCGTCCTCGGTCTCGGCGTAGTACAGCGGTTTGATGCCCATCCGGTCGCGCACCAGCAACAGCTGCTCGGCCTCGGTATCCCACAGCGCGAAGGCGTACATCCCATTGAGCCGCTCGGCGAAGTCCTCACCCCACTGAAGGTAGGCGTGCAGCACCACCTCGGTGTCGCTTTCGGTGTGGAACCGGTGCCCGTAGCCGGCCAGCACGGCGCGCAGCTCCTGGTAGTTGTAGACCTCGCCGCTGTAGGTCAGCACCGCGACCGTGCGCCCGTCGGCGTCGACACTCATCGGTTGGCGACCACCCTCGATATCGATCACCGACAGTCGGCGGTGGCCCAGGGCCACGTGCGGGCCGATCCACAATCCCTGCGCGTCCGGGCCGCGGCAGGCCATGGTGGCCACCATCTGGGCCAGCACAGGCTGCTGGGCACGTAGGTCACGGGCGTAGTCCACCCAGCCAGTAATGCCGCACATCGCGCCCACCCCATCACGGTTCGTTGTTTAGTTAGCGTTGCTAACATCCAGGGTCCCTCGCGGTACCGTCCGCAGCCATGGCCAGACGGGTGGCGCGAAGTGATCTCCATCACGAGGGACGTAATATCGGCCAGCAACCAACCGACCTGCGCCACCGACGCGACCATCCCGGCCCGCGCCGCTCCTGGTCAGAGTGCAAAACGGTAGAAGGTAAACCAGCGAGAATGAGTCGCACGGATCGCGAGGTGTTCGCCCGGCGATGGGCAGACGAGATCGTCGGCGCGAGCTACGTGTCCATGGAACCCGACGAGATCGTGGCGCACCTGCTCGGGCTTACCCACCAGCTGGTCGAGGCGGCGCTGGCCACCGAGTTCGACCCCTCGATCGGGCGCCGGATCGGCGTCGACCTGGTCGGTGCGCATTTCACCGGCACCGAGACGCTCGGCGCGACGGTGGCGTTCATCGTCGAGCGGTTGCCGGATCTGCTCGACCAGATCCCCCAGGGGATCGACATCGCCGGCCGAGTTGCCCGGCTGACCGGCAACATCGCTGCTGGTTACGCCAGCGCGCTGCGCGAGCGCAGCCTTGATGAGCAGGACTCGATCTACCGGGCTGGGCTGCGCGCGCGCAGGCAGGCTGAACACGCATTGACGGCCAGTGAGGCGCGCTTCCGAGGAGTGTTTCACTCGTCTCCGGTGGCGATCGCGATCAGCGAACCCGACGGCCGGATCATCCAAACCAATCGTTCGCTCGACGACACTCTTGGATACTCCCCTGGTGAGTTGCTCGGACGCGAGCTGACCGAGCTGTTCTCCGCAGAGGACCGGCCCATCGTGGAGGAGCGCTACCGCGGTCTGACGACCGGTCGGGATACGCGGTTCCGGGTCCGGTTTCCGCTGCGCCTTGCCGATGGTGAGGCCGCGATGATCTACCTGGACGCCACGGTGCTGCTCGACGACGAGCAGGTGCCCCAGTGCATCGTGACGATGATCGATGACATCACCGATCTGCGCCTGATCGAGCAGCAGCTGAACCACCAGGCGCTGCACGACGTGCAGACCGGTCTGCCGAACCGGCAGTACTTCGTCACGCACCTGGAGAAAGTGCTCGGGCAGCTCGATCCGTCAGCCGTGGTCACGCTGATGCACCTCGATCTGGACGGCTTCTCAGCGATCAACGACGGGCTGGGCCACGACGCCGGCGAACGGCTGCTGGACGTAGTGGCCAGGCGGCTGGAATGGGTGGTCGCCGACCAACAGGCGATGGTCGCCAGGCTCGGCGCTGACGAGTACGCCATCCTCATCGAACCCGGGGATTCGGTCCTGGACGTCGGTGCCTTCGCCGAAATAATCAACACCGAGCTGGCCGAGCCCTTCTACATCGACGGGATCGGGGTGGCGGTCACCGCCACCATCGGCATCGTGCAGCGCCGGGTTGCCGCGACCTCGGCCGAGGAGCTGATGGGCGCCGCGAGCGCCACTCTGCGCCGCATCCGCGGCCGAGGCAAGCGGCAGTGGACCCTGTTCGACCCTGAGATCGATGCCGCGAACCGGGCGAAGCTCAAGCTGGCCGCGGCGATGCCCGGCGCCCTGGAGACCGGCGAGCTGCAGGTGACATTCCAGCCGGTGGTCATGCTCAACGGCGGCCGGCTGGTCGGCGTCGAGGCGGCGCTGAGCTGGCAGCATCCCCAGCTCGGCAGGCTTTCCAACGAACAGTGCGTGCAGGCCGCGGAGCGCACCGGCGTCGTGCACGAGGTCGGTCAGTGGCTGCTGCGTACCGCCGCTGCGCAAGCCGTGTCCTGGCGTGAGCGCATCGGTGCCGGTGTGCCACCAGTGATGATCAATCTCACGCCGTCCCAGACGCAGGACCCCGACCTGGTGGCGAGGGTCAGAGCGGTTCTGCAGGAGACCGGCCTGGCGCCCGGCGAACTGGAGCTGCGGGCACCGCTGGCAGCCATCCGCACGGCCACTGGTGAACTCACCGACGAAGGTGGCGGGCAGGCCGAGGACAACCTGCGCGTGCTCACCGAGTTGGGCGTGCGCGCCGGACTCTACGACTTCGGTGGCGGCATCCGCGGGCTGCGCTGCGTGGCGGACCTCCCGGTCTGCGTGCTGCGAATCGCCCAGCCGCTGTCTCACCAGCTAGCCGAGGATTCGTCCCGGATCATGGCGCAGGCGGCGCAGGCGTTGGTGCACATCCTCCGCGGCACCGGGGTCGACGTGGTCGCTCCGGTGGACAGCGCCGAGCAGGCCGCGGACTGGGCGCATATCGGCGCGAACTGGGCAATTGGCGCGCTGTTCGGCCCACCAGGCCCAGCCCAGCGTATCGAGCTCCTGCTCGAAAGGGCGGCGATTCCTGACCCCGCACAGCCCACGCCCAATGTCAGGAATTGATGGTCAGGGACAGCACCTCGACTGGCCGGTTGAATTGCTCCGACTGCCCTGGAGCGAACGATCGGAAGATGATCGGGAGGCTTGGCTGATCACGGTACTGGAATGAGCCTGAATGTGCGCCGGACCCAAACCGGGTCACATTGAGTAGATCGATCGTTTCGGTGCCGGTGTCCGTGTAGCACACCGGACCTCCACCGGGAGTGATGGTTCCTGGCGTGCTGAACTTGACATAGCCGTCAAACTGCGGCGTTTGGCAGTACACGCTGTGCACGTCGCCGGCGGGTGGCGCGTCAGCGGTCACTGCAGCCCACACGGTCGCGGTTAGGCCACAGGTGAGAACCACAGCCAGGCCCGCGCCACTGAATGCGGTGAGGCGTCGTGTCGTCATCACACTGTCTCCCGTAGGGGAGGGTGTCACTGTCCGTGACCTTCGGGGAAGACTGTGGCAGCGTGCCGAGATGCCACGGATGGCAACTTTGCTGGAAAGTTGCCATCCGTGGCACATGCTCCGCAGATTTATTGTCCCCTTCAAGCGGCTGCTGGTAAAGAAACAAACCACTTAGCTGTGCACGGCTCCGCCGTCGCCGCCATTGGCGCTACCGCCATCGCCACCGACGCCGTCACCGGCGCTGTTGGTCTGGTCACCGAACAGGTTGATATTCAAGAGATTGATGCCGAGGCCGCCCCGGCCGGTGCCGCCGTCGCCACCGACGCCGCCGTCGCCACCCCGGCCGCCGCCGTCACCGCCGCCGTCACCGCCATGGCCACCGCCGCCCTGGCCGCAGCCACCGGTGTTGAACAGGGACAAGACGGTTCTGGTGGGGAGTAGCTCCACGTGCTGGCCGTCAACCTCGGCGAAGCTGAGTGTCTCAGTCATCAAATCCTCCTTAGGGGCCCGTGTGGGCCGGCAACAGCGCGCCGCATCGACGGCAGTGTCGATTCGACTAATCGCAACAATGGCCGGAGGAAGTTTACTTGACAAGATGCACGCACCCCTATCTTCCAATGCCGATGCGTACGGTGAGTTCGATTCAAAATTACTTAGTCGGGCGCGAAAAGTTCTGAGACTCAAGTAACAGCTACGTGGTTCCCGAGACCGACTACGTAGGCGCGAAGATTGACGCAGCCCGGTTTTCTCAGCTGCGCTGACACGTCGGATCCGGCCCGATCAACACCTTCGGCTCCGGGCGAGGAAGAACCGGACCATCTCGGCGGACGCGTCGGGACCCTTCGGGTCGGTGTAGGACCCGGTCGGGCTGCCGCCGAACCACGCGTGTCCACCGCCGTGCACCGTCCAGGACTCGGCGAGGACCGCACCTTCGCGGTCGGTATGCACGGACCGGGTGCAGGCATGGCCGGTTCGCCCGTCGATGTGCGTTGTGTGCGACACCGAGGTGTCGGCCGTGGCCAGCCGGGCGGCGACGAGTTTCTCCGCGTTCACCGGCGCCACGATCTGGTCGCGGTCACCGTGGAAGACGATCATCGGAACCCGGCCTCCCGGGGCCGGTGAGCCGCCCGTCCGCATGGCGGCGAAGGCCGACGTGACGTCGTGCGCCGCGCGGTAGCCGATCCCGGAATGCACCCCGGCCCCGGCGTAGAGCTCCGGGTGGGTCGCGGCCATCACCACCGCCATCGCGCCGCCGGCGGACAGCCCGGCGACGTATACCCGGTCGGGCTCGACCGCGAGGTTGGCCATGATCTGGCGGGTGATACCGGCGATGATCGCCGGCTCTCCGGCGCCGGCCTGCTGGTCGGCGGGGGAGAACCAGTTCCAGTAGCCGCCGTTGTTGGCCGCGCCGGACTGTTGCGGGTACGCGACGAGAAACGTGTGTTGCTCGGCGAGCTCGTTCATCCGGGTACCGGCAGCGAAGTCGGCGGCGTCCTGCTTGCCGCCGTGCAGCATCACAACCAGGGGCACCGGTGCCCCGGAGTAGCCGGTGGGGATGTAGAGGTCATAGCTCCTGGTCCCGGCCGGCTCGGTGTGGCTGAGGTGGCGGGTCTCGCCGCCAGGGACGGCTGAATCCGGGGTCGTGTGCCGGGCGGTGCGCAGGTCGGCCAGCCTACCGAGCAGGCCCGCACCCGGTTTTCCGGTCAGCGCGTCGCGCAGCTTGTCGAGCCGGATGTGCTGGCCGTGCGGCCCAGCGGTCGGGGCGGGCGGTGCGGCGCCGAGCGTGCGCTGCAGGAGCGCAGACGCCTCCGCCAGCTGCCCTGCGCGGGTGAGCCTCAATGCTTCGGACATGCCGGCGATGCGATGGTCGTCCATGGGAGCCCTTTCGGGGTGCGACGTCGAGGTCGACCGGCCAGCCGGCCGGCGCCGTGCGATTGCTGCTGTTTCAGGTGGTGGTGCGGGGGGCGAGGGCCGCCTTGACCGCCCGCGACGCCCGGAAGGCGCCGAGGACCTCGACGGAGGCGATTGTCGCCAATGCGAGCTCGGGGCTGACATCGTCGGCAACGGTCGCCAGCCCGAGGACGCGCAGCTCGATCGTCTGCCCCGTGTTGCGCAGTTCCTCCAGGTCACGGCGGCTGAGATGGTGCGTACCGAGGGTCAACGTCCGGCGCGCCACCGTGTCGTTCACCGCGGCTGCCCGGCTCTCGAGTTGGCGCCGGATCGCCGTGCGGATGAAGTCTGTGCGGTTGGCGTAGAAACCCTCGTCGACGAGCAGATCGATCTGGCCGAGGTCGACCAACCCGACGTTGATAGTGATCTTCTCGCTCTTGTCTACCTCAGCCATGAGGCGCTCTCTCTCTCCATCCTGACACCAGTCTATCACCATCCCACAGGATGGCAAGCGGGTCAGTCCAGCGAGAGCGTCGTGAGGTCTGGGGGTCCGCCGCTGATCCGGGTGACGATCTCGTTGGCGACGTCGCGGAGCTTGATGTTGCGGTGATTCGAGGCGGCCCGGAGGATCTCGAAGCCATCGGTGGCGGGGCACCGGTTTTGGCCCATGATGATGCCGATGGCTTGGTCGATGACCGAGCGGGAGGCCATCGCGGTTTCGAGGTGCTGGGTGAGCTGCACCTGGTCGGTGACTCGTAGGGGCCAGGCGCAGCGTACGTGATGCTTCGGCGCCGAGGGCTTCGGCTCGTGCCCGATGGTTGGCGTTGAACATGTTGGTCTGCGCACCGTAGAGGTTCAGTGCCCCGCGCACCCCCGGTCCGGCGCTGATCGGGATCGACAGGGCAGAGCCGATCCCATGGGCGAGGGCGTCAACCCGGTAGGAACCCCAGCGGTCATCGTTGGCCAGATCGGTGATACTGACGGTCGTGCGGGTGCGCATGGCGGTCAGGCAGGGCCCGTCGTGATGGCCGTACTGGACCTCGTCGAGGGTGCTGGCGTGGGCGTCGCTGCTGGCCACGGTCAGCGGGCCGCCGTCGCGGTCCATGGTGATCCCGCAGGACAGCCCGCGCCCGATCGTGTCGGCGGCGTAGCGGGCAAGTTCGTCGAGGAACCCGGTGATGTCCTCGGTGTCGAGGAGCAGTTGGCGCAGCTCACTGAGAGCCCTGGCGCGGTCTGGGGCGTGGTTACCCACGCGGTCTGGCATCGCCCACGGCCGATCTCGGAGCGGGGTCCGGATTGATCGATCATCGCAGACGGCGCGCCAAGTGGCTTGACGAACTCGGGGTACCTCCGACACACCCACGATCGCACATGTGGGGCAACGGGTCCAGGCCGGGCGGGGGGCCGGGCGGCCAGACTCCGCACTGTTACCCGACCGGCCCTGGCTTCGGGATGACCCTTGTCCGTACGGTGGGCAGCACGGTCCGACAGCGAGGCCAGCCCACAGCGATTGACTTGCGTGGTGCGAGATGCCGCTGGACCGTTGCTTCGCGCTGGAGAGCTCCGGCGTGCTGACGTCCTTCGGCGCGCATCCGCGATGCCGGCCCCCGCTACCACCCTCGATGCGTCGCCCGAGCCCCCCCCCGGGAGTGGCCCGGCCGGCGCCCCGAACCGGCACGGGGTAGCGCCTCGGACAACCGGGGAAGGTCGGACACTCGTTCGGCCGTGCACCGGAGATCATCGAGGAGGCGGAAATGACCGAACGGCTCGATGCCCACAACATCTCAGTCGACACGGCGCTGGCCCAGGCAGGCGCGTGCGCTCGCATCCATTTGCCGTCCGGCTTGATCTGTGCGCTGCCCCATCACCATCGCGGAAGCTGCCGGTTCCTTCGTCCCTCAGACATCGCGAATGCTGAGCGGGACCTACCATGAGAGCCGAGGAGACTTCGACGGCAACCGCTCGAACGTACCCGGGCGGGCGACCAACGTCGGACGATGTGGCCCGGCCTGCGCACGCTCTTGCAGCGGTCTGGTGCCGTTCGGTGGGGACCTCCTGGACGCTGGAGCTTCACGAGCTCGATGGTGGCCGGGCGACGGGGACCATCGTGGACTGGATCAACTCGGGCGTGCCCATCTCGCAACCGGAGCCCGACTCCCTATCCTGCGAGCTGCTCGCCGAAAACGGGATGCAGCTATTCCGCGATTCTTCCACCGACCCCGGTACCCATACTCGGCGGCGCATTGGCTATGTCTGCGGATACGCTGAGCTGACTTGAACCGCGAGCACGGCAAGGTCGTCGCCGTCATTGCGGCCTAGCCAGCCGTGCACGGTGTGCTCGACGCGGGTCGCCACTTCCTGCGCTGTCATTCCGGCACAGTCATGGAGGCAGACCGCTAGCCGAGCCGGCCCGAACTGCTCCTGATCGTCTCCGAAGCCGCGACCAGCCTCGGTGACGCCGTCGCTGTAGAGCAGGCAGGTCTCCCCGGGCCTCAGCGTGATCGAGGTCCGACCAAAACGTGCATCGGGCAAGATTCCTACGACCGTTCCGAGCAATCCGACGTCGTTGACCTGGCCGCTGGTGCGCAGCACCATCGGCGCGGGGTGGCCACCGGTGGCGAGCGTGAGCCGGCAACCCTCCGTGCTCGGCGCCAGCGCGCCGAGCACCATGGTGGTGAAGACTGTCCGCCCGCCGGCCAGCAGGGCCCGGTTGAGTAGGTAGAGCAACCGGGTCGGATCCTGTTCAGTGATCATCAGGGCGGCCAGCGAGTGTTGCACCCGACCACTTTCCGCGAGGGCTTCCGCACCCTTGCCGCAGACATCGCCGAGCCCGAACAGCACACCCCCGTCAGGCGTGGGACGGATCAGGTAGAAGTCACCGCCCACGGCCAGCTCACCTGCGGCCCGGTACGCCACACCGAACTGCACCCCAGGCACCTCCGGGAGCGCGCCCGGCCGCAGCGGCTGCAGTGGGGCCTGCAGCAGGGCAAGCGCCTTGGCCTGCTCGCGCCGCTGGCGGCTGGCCCCGATCGTCGGTCCGGCCAGCGCCGCCAACTGGGCGACCAAGGCGTCCGCGACGGGCCGGACCACGATCAGCAGTCCCTCGACCCCGTCCGGTCCCCGCAGGGGTGCCGCGACGACCGGCGCCCGCTCGGCGACGTCGGGCCCCAGCACCGCGGCCAGCGCGGGCAGTTCTTCGACCGGCAGCGTGGTGGTACCCGTCATGACCCCGCGCATCGCGCTGGCCAGCGTCGGGGCCGTTAGCAGAGCCGGCGCCCGGGCCACGCCCGCAGTGGGCTCCGCCGCACCGACGGCGAAGTTCCACCAGGACATTCGAGCCCTCGACGCCGGCAGGAGCACCGCAGCCTGCTCCCCCAGCACCGGAACGGCCAGCTGGACCAGCGCCGCCGCCGCATCGGCACCCTCCCCGGCCGACAGCTCCCGACTGGCCTCCAGCATGAAGTCCTGGTCGCTGACCACCCAGGCGCGCCAGCCATCGGCGAGTCGCCGCAACCGCCCGCTGACCCGGCGACCGCCCGGTTCCGCGACGAAGACGAAGGACTCGCCACTGCGCTTGAAATCATCGCCGAGGTTCAGATCCGGGAACAGCCGGCGGGCGGCCACGTTGAGCAGTTGGATCCGACCCGACTCGTCTTGCACGATCACCGCTTGAGCGATGTTGTCAAGAAGTCGGGGCAGCCCCGGTACCAGCAGTTCGGCAACCGGGTCCAGGTCGGATGCCACGGCATCTCCTCCCAGATCCGAGCACGTCGCGGTGGAGGGTAGTCCCCTGCTGGTGTGCCCAGGGTCGAACCCAGGGTCGAAACCCACGGCCAATCGTGGCACGCTGCGGGCGTTAAGCACCGTGCTGTTTTTGGGCGATGTCGTAGGAGGCTCATCGTGAGCGCGCAGCCCGTGTCGGCCACACAACCGTCTCCGAGCCGACCCGATCCCCTCGATCCCGCCGCGCTGGAACGAATCCTGCAGGTGCTGGAGGATCTTCGGGACGGCAACTTCCGGCGCCGCCTGGTGGTCACCGACGCCAGCCTTACCGGCCGGATCGCGACAGTGATCAACCAGATCGCGCAGCGGAATCAGTCGCTGGTCGGCGAGCTGGTCCGGGTCCGTGAGGCGGTCGGCCAAGACGGTCGGACCGGCGAGCGGCTCGCCGATGAGGGCGACGCCGGGTGGGCGCTGGCCGCCGGGGCGATCAACGGCCTGATCGATGACCTGACCCGGCCGACCACCGAGTTGGCGAGGGTACTGGCCGCGGTGTCCGAGGGTGACCTGTCTTCCCGGGTATCCGACCAGCTGCTGCGGGGCGACTTCGCCCGGTTGGGGCATACCGTCAACGGACTGCTCGACCAGTTGTCGCTGTTCGCCGCTGAGGTGACCCGAGTGGCCCGGGAGGTCGGCACCGAGGGCCGGTTGGGCGGTCAGGCGGATGTCCCCGGCGTGGCCGGAACGTGGCGCGACCTCACCGAGTCGGTCAACGTGATGGCCGGCAACCTCACCGCCCAGGTGCGCGACATCGCCCAGGTCGCCACCGCGGTAGCCCGCGGCGACCTCAGCCGCAAGATCACCGTCGAGGTGTCCGGTGAGCTTCTGGAGCTCAAGGACACCCTCAACACCATGGTCGACCAGCTCTCCGCCTTCGCCGCGGAGGTCACCCGGGTGGCTCGTGAGGTCGGCAGCGAGGGCCGGCTGGGTGGCCAGGCGCAGGTGCCCGGGGTGGCTGGGACCTGGCGCGACCTCACCGACTCGGTCAACGTGATGGCCGGCAACCTCACCGGGCAGGTGCGCAGCATCGCCCAGGTGGCCACCGCAGTGGCGCGCGGCGACCTCAGCCGCAAGATCACCGTCGACGCCCGCGGTGAGATCCTCGAACTGAAGAACACCCTCAACACGATGGTCGACCAGCTCTCCGCCTTCGCCGATGAGGTCACCCGGGTGGCGCACGAGGTCGGCAGTGAGGGCCAGCTCGGCGGCCAGGCCACGGTTCGCGGGGTGGACGGCACCTGGAAAGCGCTCACCGACAACGTCAACGGGATGGCGGAGAACCTCACCAGCCAGGTGCGCAGCATCGCCAAGGTGGCTACTGCGGTGGCCGGCGGCGACCTGTCGAAGAAGATCACCATCGAGGCCCGCGGCGAGGTCGCCGCCCTGGCCGAGACGATCAACCGGATGGTCGACACCTTGGGCGCCTTCGCCGACGAGGTCACCCGGGTGGCTCGCGAGGTCGGCACCGAGGGCACCCTCGGCGGCCAGGCCCGGGTACCCAACGTCGCCGGCACCTGGAAAGCGCTCACCGACAACGTCAACTTCATGGCCAACAACCTGACCAGCCAGGTGCGCAACATCGCCCAGGTCACCACCGCGGTGGCCAGCGGTGACCTGTCGAAGAAGATCGATGTGGACGCGCGTGGCGAGATCCTGGAGCTCAAGACCACGATCAACACCATGGTGGACCGGCTGTCCGCGTTCGGCTCCGAGGTGACCCGAGTGGCCCGCGAGGTCGGCACCGAAGGCAAGCTCGGCGGCCAGGCCGAGGTGATCGGCGTGTCCGGCACCTGGGAGCGGCTGACCGAGAACGTCAACCGCCTGGCCGGCAACCTCACCACCCAGGTGCGCGCGATCGCCGCGGTGGCCACGGCGGTGACCGCCGGCGATCTGACCCGCCAGATCACCGTCGACGCGTCCGGCGAGGTCGCCGAGCTCAAGGACAACATCAACCGGATGATCGCCACCCTGGGCGAGACCACCCGAGCCAACCAGGACCAGGGCTGGCTGAAGACCAACCTGGCGCAGCTGTCGGGCCTCATGCAGGGCCACCGCGACCTGTCCACCGTTGCTTCGCTGGTGCTCAGTGAACTGGCGCCCCTGGTATCGGCTCAGCAGGGGGCCTTCTTCCTGGTCCGCGCTGACGGTGACGGGTCTGCCGGGCCGGTCGTGGAGTTCACCGCCGGTTACGGCATTGGAAACCCCGCGGCGATCCGTCGCTTCGCTCTCGGCGAGTCACTGGTCGGGCAGGCGGCGTTGGACAAGCGGACGATCCTGGTCACCGAGGCGCCCCCGGACTATGCCGCGATCAGTTCCGGCCTCGGCCATGCCGCACCGACCAACCTGCTCGTGCTGCCGTTGCTCTTCGAGGACCAGGCATTGGGAGTGATCGAGCTGGCCTCGGTCAACGAGTTCACAGCGGTGCACCGGGACCTGCTTGAACAGCTCCGCGAGACGATCGGCGTCAACGTCAACACCATCCTTGCCAACTCTCGCACCGAGGCTTTGCTGGCCGAGTCGCAACGCCTCGCCCAGGAGCTGACCTTGGGTTCTCAGCGACTGCAGGCCCAGCAGCACGAGCTGCAGAAGTCCAACACCGAGCTGGCCGAGAAGGCTGCCCTGCTGGCCACCCAGAACCGCGCTATCGAGATCAAAAACGTCGAGATCGAACTCGCTCGCCAGGAGATCGAGGAACGGGCCGCCCAGCTGGCCGCCGCGTCACGCTACAAGTCGGACTTCATGGCGAACATGTCCCACGAGCTGCGCACCCCGCTCAACAGTGCGCTGGTGCTGGCCAAGCTGCTGGCCGACAACCTGGACAGCAACCTGACGGACAAGCAGGTGGAGTTCGCCAGGACCATCCACTCCGCCGGCAGCGACCTGTTGCAGCTGATCAACGACATCCTCGACCTGGCCAAGGTCGAAGCCGGCCGGATGGATCCTTCGCTGTCCGATGTGGCCATGACCTCTGTGGTGAACTACGTCAAGACGCTGTGCGAGCCGCTGGCAGCCGAGAAGGCGCTGCACTTCACCGTGGAGCTCGATGCGGCGTTGCCAGAAACTCTGCACACCGATGAACAGCGCCTGCAGCAGGTGCTGCGGAACCTGATGTCCAACGCGGTGAAGTTCACCGATGAGGGCGGGGTATTGCTGCGGATTCGGCCGGCGTCCGCGGACGAGGTGGAGGGCGACGAGCTGCGCGCCGCGCCCGCCCGGGTGGCGTTCGAGGTGGAGGACACCGGTATCGGGATCCCGGCTGACAAGCTGACAGTGATCTTCGACGCGTTCCAACAGGCTGACGGTACGACCAGCCGGCGTTACGGCGGCACCGGCCTCGGGTTGTCGATCAGCCGCCAGCTGACTCAGCTCCTCGGTGGCGAGCTGGTGGTCCGCAGTGAACCCGGGGTGGGCAGCGTCTTCACCCTCTACCTGCCCGAGGTCGCCGAGCCATCGCCACCGGCGGTTCCCGACCGAACGACACAGGACATTCTCCCCGACAAGGGCGCCCCGCCGGAGCTGGTGTCAGCTGCCCGCTCGCTGCCGCAGCTGCACACCGCGCGCGATGAAGCGCCGCCGCGCTTCCACGGGGAGTCGATCCTGATCGTCGACGACGATCTGCGCAACGTGTTCGCGTTGAGCAGCATGCTCGAGGCGCACGGCCTGCAGGTCTTCTTCGCCGACAACGGGGTGGCGGGGGTACGCGCGCTGGAGCGCCACGAAGAGATCGCGCTGGTCCTGATGGACGTGATGATGCCCGAACTCGACGGCAACGCGACGATCGCCGCGATCCGTAACCTCAACCGATACGCTGACCTGCCCATCATCGCGGTGACCGCGAAAGCGATGAAGGAGGACCGAGCGAAGAGTCTGGCCTCTGGCGCCAACGACTATGTCACCAAGCCCGTGGACACCGATCTGCTCCTGCGACTGATCCACACCCACCTCAACAGCCCCTCCGACGCTCTCGGACACACCCAAACCCCGATGCCTCGGTAGGTCCCGCTGTCGGTACCGGCATCGACCGGAGCCGACGAGAACCTGGTGCCGCCCACCGACTCGATGG
The DNA here is from genome assembly GCA_036266995.1 of Pseudonocardiaceae bacterium. Classification (GTDB taxonomy): domain Bacteria; phylum Actinomycetota; class Actinomycetes; order Mycobacteriales; family Pseudonocardiaceae. Next base: position 60,071 of record DATAWX010000201.1, read on the forward strand.
CACCGGTCAGCAACCGTGCCCCCGGCCACGAGGTGCCCCTGGAGTGCCTTGCGCTCTATCGTGGCGAGTATGAACAGCGCATATCCGGACATCGTTGGGGTACAGGTGGCCGAGCACGGTCCCGACGCACGTGTCGTCACTGTCACCGGTGAGGTGGACGCGCTGACCGCGCACCAACTGGCCACCATCCTGACCGCGCAACTCGACGGTGCCCGTCTCGTAGTGGTGAACCTTGACGGCGTGCAGTTCCTGGCATCCGCCGGACTGCGCGTGCTGTTCGAGGTGAACGAACTCGCCGCCCGGCAGGACCGCCAGCTGCTGTTGGTGTGCAACTCCCCGGCCGCCACCCGGACACTGGAGACCGCCGGACTGTGGGAGCACTTCACCTTCGCATCCGACGTGCCGGACGCCCTGAACAGCTCAAGCTGACCGGCGGGCCGGCGGGCGTCGCCGACGTCACTGCAGGGTCAGGTGTAGCCGCACGGTCGTGCCGGCCGAGTCGCTATGCAGTTCGAGGAGATCGCTGAACTGTCGGGCCAGCCACAGCCCGTGTCCGTGAGCAGTGAAGCGGTCAGGAGGCAGGTGCCCGGCCAAGGGGTCGGGGAGCCCAGCACCGGTGTCGCTGACCTCGCACACGATCGTGTCAGGGCCGGTCCAGATCTGCAGCACGCCCGATCCACCACCATGCTCGACCGCGTTGGTCGCGACCTCATCGACCGCCTGTACGAAATGCCCGACGGATTGCGCGGCCGCCCCGGCCGCAGTGGCATGGGAGGTCACGAACGCGCGCAAGACAGCGAGCTGATCCAGCTGGCGAAACCTCAGCCACAGGGCCGGGGGCAGCAGCTCAGGCAGCGGGGACCGGTTGCATTCGGCGTTGAAGGCCACCGGGTCGGTGTAGCCCGGACTGGGTCGGGGCGCACCACCATTCTCAACCAGCTCGGGATGAGTCCGGGTCACGGTGGCCACCACATCGGGATCGACATCACCGGTGTCGTAGGTGCACATCAGTGCGGCGTCGCCCACCGCAAGTACCGCGTTGACCAGCGACTCGTGCCGACCCCACTCCCTTCGCTCCTGCGGGGTGCGGGCGGTCCACAACCGCTCTCCGATCATCCGCAGCCGGTGCCCGTCCAGGCTCGCCGCCTGCACGGTGCGGTGCAGGGCCGCCAGCGCCCGCGCCGGATGCCCGTACCACTGGTCGTCATCACAGAACGCCACCCGCCGGGCATCCGCACCGAGCGCCGCCCGCAGCCAACCAATGTTACGGTCCGTGGTGGTGATGCGGATCGGGTCGCCGCACTCCAGGCCGTCCCGCACGAACGGAACCGTGCCGGCCAGGAACTCTTCCTCGGACCCGTAGAGCAAGGCCTGATGCGCCGATGACACGCCACGCTGGTTGGGGTCGACACTGCGCAACGCGCCGCTAGTCCCCACCGCACGCCCCTCTCGCTGAACCACCGAAACTTATCTCCTCCTCTCCACGTATCAAACCTCTACCACACACTTCGCGTCCTAAACGTGTACCAACTCATGCGCGCTACGCGTCGCCCTGAGGTGTGACATGACTCGACCTACAGCTCCACGGGCACGCTCCGAAGCGGCCTGGCCGCGAGCATGTCAGGGCAGGGCCAGGTGCAGCCGGACCGTGGTGCCCGCCGAATCGCTGCGCACTTCGACGAGATCGCAGAACTGGCGAGCCAACCACAGCCCGCAGAGGCCCGTCCGGCCGGGAGGAGGGGGCAGGTGCCCAGCCAACGGGTCTTCCAATCCCGCACCGGAGTCGCGGACCTCACACGACATCGTCTGCGGGCCGGTCCAGACCCGCAGCACGCCTGATCCACCGCCGTGCTCGATCGCATTGGTCGCGATCTCGTCGACCGCCTGCACGAACTGCTCAACGGACTGCGGGGGCGCGCCGGCCCAGGTGGCATAGGAGGTCATGAATACGCGCAGGCCAGCCAGCTGATCCAGTCGTTCGAATGCCAGCCGCAGGGCCGAGGAGGGCGGCTCAGGCAAGGGCGACCTGTCGCATTCAGCATTGAACAGCGTGGGATCGCTGTAGCTCGGGCTCGGCCGGGCGCCGCCGTCAACGACAAGCTCGGGATGGGTCCGAGCCACTTGGGCCACTACCTCCTGACCCACCATCCGAGTGTCATAGGTGCACACGAACGACGCATTAGCCGACGCGAGCGCGACGTTGACAACCGACTCGCACCGAGCCCACTCTCTGCACTCCTGCCCGGTGCGCGCCGTCCACAACGGCTCTCCGATCATTCGCAGCCGCTGCCCGCCCGCGTCCACCCGCACCGCCCGGTGCAGGGCCGCCAGCGCCCGCGCCGGATGCCGGTACCACTGACTGCAATCGTGGAACACCACCCGAGAGGCATCGGCGCCCAACGCCTTCCGCAGCCAACCGGCGTTACGTCCGGTAGTCACAATCCAGATCGGGTCACCGCGCTCCAGACCATCCAGAACGAACGGGACAGTGCCCGAGAGGAACCCCTCTTTCGACCCGTATAGCAATCCCTGGTGGGTCAACGCTTTGCGGTCCCTAGTTCCGCGGAACTTCGGTAGCGACCCGGTGATCATCAGGCGGTGTTCTTCCGTTCGTCCGATTCGTGATCAATGATCCGGCTCCCAGCAGACCCCAGTCGTGGGTGGCGGGGCCTCGGCTGGTGGTGGTGAACCCAGCGAAGGTTCGGGCGGAAGGCCTCAGGATTTTCGGCGTAGGTACGGGCTGCGCCGGGGTAGGGCGCCCAGGTGATCGGCCGTTCTGACGCGAGTCCCGGACGCGTGACGGTCATGGCAGTCCAACCAAGCGTGCGCTCGAACTATACAGCTCAGCGGTCGTGGCGGCACCGGCGCCATTCGGGTCTCCCTTCGCCGAACTGACTCCTCGACACCCCCGGCCACAGGCCTGAGGCTACATCCACCCGCCGGCCTGGGTCAGGTGCCCGTTGCGTACCGGCCGGCCGACTTGCTGGCGCAACCTGCCGAGACCGACCCACAGCATCGCGAGTTCGAGGCTTTGGAGCGGGTGGGAGCGGGAGATCGCCTGGGCGCAGGCCCGCAACCGCGAGCTGGGCACGTTCGACTGGCAGGCGCATGAGTCGGCGGTGGCTGAGGTGGGTCTGATGTAGAAGCACGCACGACTTGCCGCAGTAACCATCGCAACCGCCCGACCTCGGCAGTACGGGCAGGTCTTCCGCTCAGCCCGGCGACCGGTCGGAGTTCTAGGGTGGCGAAGCCGTACCGGTGATCGCGTCGGCGCATTTCTGGCATCGTTTCCCGCACGATTTGTCGCGCAACGGGGTGACGATCATCAGCCAATGACCGCACCGGGCCTGGAGTGCGCCACCGGGGTAGTCTTGGTGGTCGCCAACTGCGTGGTCGTGCCAATCCGACACCGACAGTCCCCACTTAATGCTGGTGCTCATCCCAACCATTCCCCCAGCACATCGAACAGGGCAGTAGCGGCGGTCTCGTCGAAGATGAGCACGCATCCGTTCATACTGGGTAGGCCGCGCGGCGAGGTTCCTGGTGTTCAGGTCCTTTTCCGCGCGGCCCCCCGCCGAACCGGACGGGCTCGTTTCCGAGCATCCGGCTCTCCAGTGACTTATGCCGTGAGTTGTGTGGTGGGTGTGCGGTTGTGGATGAGGTCGTGGCAGGGTTGGCAGACCACCAGGGTCTTACGCCGCATTCCTGTCATTCGCTGTATCCACGTGGGTGTGGTCGGTCCAGGGTGGTTGAGATCGGTCAGCTTGCGGACTTGGTGGACTCCCACCGTGTCTGTGCGCTGGCAGAGCTCGCACCGGCCTTTGCAGAGCCGTTTGACCAGCTCTTTGCGCGGGTAGGTGATCTGGGCCGGGGCGCGGTCGGTGAGGACCGCGCCTTTTCGCCGTGTGAGTGGGATTCCGCCGAACCGTGCGACCAGTGGCTGCTTGCCGTCGCGTTCGACGCGGGCTTCGAAGCAGGTGCGCACCCCGTGTGGCGTGGAGATTTTGGCCCGGTAGCGGGCCGCCATCTTCGTCACCGAGGAGTCGTGTTTCGCCGCCAGCGTCTTGAGCATCGATGTCTCCGCGACCCAGCACAGCCGGTCGAGTCGGTACACATCGGTGGCGAGCAGGTAGTACTGGACGATGCCCCGGTATTGGGCCCCGTAGATCCCGACGATGTCATGGTCATCGAGGTTGATCAGGGTCGTCCTGCGTTCGGGTTTGCCGCGCCGCAGGTAGGGGGCACATTTCGCTTTGATCACACCGGTGGGCACACCCAGCTTGATGATCCCGTTGGCGGAACGCTGTTTGCGGCGCCCGCCGGTGGTCATCTTGCTGTCGCAGTGCTGCACCGTGATCTCATAGCCGAGGTATCTCGCCGCTTGTGTGCGGGCGTGGGTGATCAGGGTCTTCTTGGCGGACAGTTCCAACTTGAGATCATCACGCAGGAATGTCGCCAGCCGTTGCTTGATCGCCTCGGCCTCGGCCTTGGGCCCGGTGAAACCCAGAAGGTGATCGTCGGCGTAGCGGGAGTAGCGCAGCCGCCGGTAACCGGGATCGCGGGGATCTTGGCTGGGCATGCTGCGCATCCGTTGGCCCAGTGCCCGGGCGCTGGCCCGGTCCCCGCGCCGGCGGGCTGCCGCCTTGTCGTTGTTGACCTTCACATAGGCCGGGTTGGCGGCCCGGCCCGCTCCCCGGGTGTAGTCCGGGATGAGCACTGTCTCGACGAACTCGTCCAGCTTGTGCAGGTAGATGTTGGACAGCAGCGGGGAGACCACCCCGCCCTGGGGAGCCCCCGACAGCGTGGCGCCCCAGGTCCAGTCCTCCAGGTATCCGGCTTCGAGCATGGTGCGTACCAGCCGCAGGAACCGGTTGTCGTGGATGCTCTCCGACAGGATCTTGATCATTGTGTCGTGATCAAGGCTGCCGAAGCAGTCGGAGATGTCACCCTCGATGAACCAGGTCGTCCCGGTCCATAGGTCTGCCACCTCGCGCAGCGCGGTGTGGCAGCCACGGCGGGGACGGAACCCGTGGGAGTGGCGGGAAAACTGTGGTTCGTAGTAGGCCTCCAGCAGCAGGCGCACCACCTCGCCGACCAGTTTGTCCGACCACGTTGGCAGTCCCAGCGGACGCAGCTTCCCGTTGCGTTTCGGGATGTAGATCCGCCGGACCGGAGCGAATCGATAGCGCTCGTGGCGCATCGCATCAATGATGCGTTCGATTTTGCCCAGTGACATGCCGTCCGCGGTTTCCTCAGTGACCCCGGGTGTCATCGCTCCTTGGTTGGAGTAGATGCGCCCGTAGGCCAGCAGATACAACTGCGGGTTGAACAGTTGTCGATACAGTTCCTCGCACGGCAGGCCACGCCTACCGCGTTCACGGAGGACACCCAGCACCGCTTCGGCGTTCTGCATTTCGCATACCTCCTGGTCGTTGGTGTCCGGTCACCTGTGCCCCTTCGCCCTGCAGACGGCTTTCCCGTCCCCCCTGGCAGGTCGTGACTCCTGCGACTACTACGGGCACTGTGTCGCCTTAGGGCTCGCGCCCCGTAGGCGATCCCACGTTCGTCTCTGCCATACGTTGTCAGCGTGACTTAGGCGCCCCACTCATCTCCTTAAATGCTCTCACTGAGCATCGCTGCGCGTCCTGGAGGTTGCAGCGGCACACGTCAAATACCGCCACAGGACCGGCACCGGTTTCAGGCATCTTTCCGGCGGGTGAATCCTCGCACCTTCTGGAGATTAGGATTTAGGCAATTCAGCTTTCGCCGTATCACGCGGGTCCCCCAGCACCTCGCCCCGTACGCCTGGGCACGACCGCTGGTTTCCTGGCATGCTATTGTCCCCATCGCCCTTTCAGGTCCGGGTTAGCCATCAGACCCAGAGATACTCCTCCAAATCCCTCCCTACTTGATAGGGGATACAGCAGAGCGCCTCGTGGCGCAGGACGTGCGGGTTGAGTTCAATGTCACCGTCTTTTTTGGTGACCACCAACGGAACAAAGCCACGCGCCCCGCCGTGCACCACGCAGGTGACGTCGATAACGCGCCGATTCGGGTCGCGCTTGCCGCGCGGGGCCGGGTCACCGGTTCCGGGCTGGTCGGCATTGTTCATCAGCGGGACCCCGACCGCTGCGCAGGGATCGGTGAGCACAACCGGCAGTGCCGGGCCTCGGGAGTAACCAACGCAGCGGGCACCACTTCCGTCCCACAAAGGGTGGCGTATGTGCCCCGTGGTAGCCCGTTAGCGGCCGCGTCGACCGTGACCCGGTGCGCGGTGCCGGTGGTGTCGACCAGCTCCACGGTGGCGATCGTGCGGCGCTGCGGTGTGCGGTTGCCTTGCTGCTTGCTGTGCCGGCCCATCACAGATCCCCTCCGGGCAACGTCAGATCGGCGGGCGGGTCACCGGAGTAAGCGCGGCGGCAGGTCGCGCCGAATCGCGGTAAGCCGAGTGTTCCCCACCGGGGTTCCGGGTCCCACTCACGTAGCCGCGCGAGGACACGCGCCAACGCCACCGGATCGGTCGCCCAGTCGTTCGGCAGCGCGCCTACGTCAGTCACCAGTGCCAACCGCTTCCTAGCTCTAGGCGCCGCCCGACCCGAAGAGGCGCGAGCCGGGCGGCTAACGCCAGCCCTGCGCTGACGTCTCATGGAGACTAAACGATGGTACGTCACAATGTCACGTATCAATGAGATGACGTACCATCGCTACGTGGTTATGCTGCGTGACCATGGCTGGCCCCACGATCCGAAAACGCCAGCTCGGTGCTGCGCTCCGGCAGATGCGCACCGACGCGGGCGAGACCCGCGAGCAAACAGCGGTCGTCATCGGATGCTCACCAACGAAGGTCACCTACCTGGAATCGGGCCGCAACGTCATCGGGAAGACGGAGCTGATCGTGCTCATCCAGCACTACGGCGCAGGCGCCGCTGAGAAGCTGGAGGCGCTCGAAGAGCTGCGACAGGAAGCCGGCAAGCGCGGCTGGTGGTCGACTGCCCGGCTACCGGAGTGGCTCGCCAACTACGTCGGTCTAGAGACCGAAGCAAGCTCAGTGCGGTCCTTCGAGTTGGAGCTAATCCCCGGCTTGTTGCAGACCGAGCAGTACGCCCGGGAGATCCACGCACTGCGCGGGCAACCACCGGATGACCTGGAACGGCGGGTGACGGCTCGATTGCGACGGCAGGAGCGCCTCACCGCCAGCGACCCCCTGCGACTGTCCGCGCTGATCTCCGAGGCAGCCCTGGCGCGCTGCGCCAGTCAACCGAACGTGGCAGCCGAGCAATTCCGGCAGTTGCTCGGTTGGGCGCAGCGCCCCAACATCGAGATCCAGGTGCTCCCGTTCCACACCGGTTTGCACAGCGGCATGTCCGGCGCGTTCACCGTGCTCAGCTTCCCCGACGGTCTACTACCGGACGCCGGGTGGCAGGAGTACGCGCTGGGTGGCCACATCATCGACGACCCGTCGGACGTGGCATCTCTGACTACGCTTTATGACGAACTCCGCGATCAGGCCCTCGGTTGCGACGAGAGCCTGACCCTGCTTGCGGAGTTCGCCGAGAACACACACTGACCAGCAGAAAGAGGCATCACCGATGGATAACCTAGTCCACGTTCAGTGGCGCAAGTCTAGCCGCAGCAGTGGCAACGCTGCTTGTGTTGAAGTCGCCGACCTCGATGGCGGTGCGCGTGCCGTGCGGGACAGCAAGAACCCCACCGACGGCGCGCTGGTGTTCACCGCGACCGGATGGGCCGCGTTCACCGCCGGGGTGAAGTCCGGCGAGTTCGACTAACCCAGGGAACACCCGGAACGGTCCCGCGCGGCACGCTAGCTGCCACCGTGCGGGGCCGTCCCGCACCCGCCACTCCGTATACTTGTTCCCGCCCATCCCTCCACCCACCCGACACCGACCCGGACCTCCGCCCTTTTGAGATGTTCACCTGGGCGAGTAGTCACCTCTCACGGCGGCGCGCACGGTTTCCTCCTCGATGGCGACACCGGCGCGGGTGAGATCCGCGGTGATGCCGAACAGTTCGAGTTCGGAGAGTCCGAGAGGCGCGGCGAGCTCCCGGACGCGGTTGTGGCGAGCGCGGTTCTCCGGACCGGTGTACATGGTGTGCGGGAGAGGGTCTGATGTCGCCGAGGCGATCACGGCCAGGGCCATCCGGATGCGGTCACTGGTGGCCGGCAGACCACGATGCACCACGTCGGGGCGGAACACGATGAGGTCGCCCGGTTCCATGCTTGCGGTGTGCCAGTGGTCGTTGACGAGCCCAGGATCGCGGAGTTCTCGGCGTGGGAGCCGACCCCGGCGATGCGAGCCGACCGCGAGCCCAAGCCCGCCGTCACCGAAGGGGATGTCGGTGAGCGCGATCCAGAGCCGTCGATAGTCGCCGGTGGTGTTCACCGCGAAGTTGTCCTGGTGCGGCGCGGTGACGTGCGAGGGATCGTCGGGAACTGCGGCGAAGATGTGCAGGGCTCGCCAGATGTGCATGGGATGGCCGCACACGCGGTCGGCCACCGGACGCAGGGGATCCGAGCCGCCATCGATCTGGTGCACGAGATCATCGAGGGCGGGGATGTCGTTGATCCCGATGTCATCCAGGTCGGGCACGGGTGCGCCGGTCCAGCGCAGTCCGCACCGGTGATCTGCCACCCCGCAGCGGACCAACACCGACGTGGCCTGGTCGATGACTGCGGCCAGCGCCGCGGAACCCAGCGCTCCGCGCACGAGCAGACAGCCGTCCTGCTCGTAGCGCCCCGCGAGCGCCTCGAGGTCGTCAAGTAGGTCGTTCGTCGCAGCGCGAAGCTCACTCAGTTCCACGTCGGACCACCATTCTAGGACGGACCTTTGACCGGATTCAAGATCGCATTGACCTGCTGATCAGATAGTTGGTATGAGTAGAATTGGGCGTAGAATTTCTTGACATCGTTCGCTACATCCAGGTTGGGAAACAGGTCGGGGTGGAAAGTCTTTGCGGCCCACAGTGGTTCCAGTGCGGATTCAGCGCTGCGGACACTCCACACGTAAACGCCGCTCGGGTTGATGTAGACTCGATTGTTGCGCACCGCGGAGACAGTGCTCCAGCGCGGATCTGCGAGGATCTGCGGCTTGGTAGCCGGGTCGCGGCAGACGATAATGTCAGGATTCCATTTCAGGACGTCTTCGAGGGTCACCGTGGCGAAGGCTGGTGCGGTGTTGATGCCGTTTACCGCGGCGACGTTCTGCCCGCCTCCCTCGTTCATCCAGAAGTCGACGATCGAGCCCTGGCCCTCAGTTTGCAGTGGGTTGCCGGCCGTGTAGTACACCTTTGGCTGGCTGACCGGCGGAATGCCGGCTGTTTTCGCTTGGACTTGCGCGACGTTGGCGTCATAGTAGGTCGCAAACTGTTGGGCGCGGGCGATGGCGCTGCCGCCCAGGACGTTGGCCACCGCGGTAACTCCGGCCTTGAGCTGGGCTGGATCCTGGAAAGAGGCGAAGACCAGCGCGGGAATGCCGACCCGCTGAAAGGTGGGGAGTAGCACCCGAGCAGAAGGTGAGAGTAAGACAACCTGCGGTCGAGTGGCGAGCAACGCCTCGACGTTTGCATTGGCAAGGGTGGAGTCGAAAGGCATCGCGACGTTCTTAAATGGTGGGTCCAGTGTCTGGAAGAGCGGGCCCACTCCCGGACTGGTCGCGACGATCCGATCGGCGGCACCGAGCAGGAGCATCGTCGCGTCCAGCGCCGGATAATCGGTGGCGACCCGAGTGACGTTCGCCGGAATCTGTACGGATCGGCCGGTCATGTCGACCACCGTGCGGGTTGCGCTGATCGGGGCCTGTGGAGCTGGTGCCGATTGGCCACATCCAGTGAGAACCACCAGACCCAACACCAGCGGGATGCAACAGGTGCGCAGAGTGTGGACACGGCGTGCGTGCCTGGCGACAGCGTTCATCAGATGAGCTCCTCGACCAGCGGTAGGCGAGATTCGGCGACGACGACGCGTTCCATGCGCCGGGGGAAGTCTCCGTAGTCTCTGACGGCGTAATGGTGAACGGCCCGGTTGTCCCACATCGCGATCGCGCCGGGGGACCAGGTGAACCGCACCTGGTACTCGGGCCGGGTGGCCTCCTGTTTGAGCGTCTGGATCAGCTCGGCGCTGCGCTCGGTGTCCCAGCCGACGACCTGGGGGTACTGCGTGAAGTTCACCCGCAGCACTTTCTCGCCGGTCTCCGGGTGCGTGCCTACGATCGGCCGCGCGAGCAGCGGGTAATCGACGCCGCGATCACGGAAATGCTGGGTCAGATCGTCGGTCACGTACAGGCCTTCGAGGGCCGGTTTCAGGTCGTCGGGTAGGCCCTCGTAGGCGGCGGCCAGGTTGGCCCAGACCGTGTCCCCGCCTACCGGGGGAAGTGTCACGGCCCGCAGTATCGAGGCGAACGGTGCGACGATCAGGCCGCTGGCGTCGATATGCCAGCCGCCGGTGTACCGGCCACCGTCCGCCCGCCGCGCCGGCGGCCGCCAACTGCCCACGATCTGTAACCCCGGGTGCTGGGGATGTTCCTCGCTCACTCCCGGGAAGCGCAGAATCGAGCCGAGGCTTCGACCGAACGCGAGGTGCTGTTCAGCAGTGATCGACTGATCCCGAAAGAAGATCACCTTGTGATGGGCCAGGAGCCGCCGGATTTCTGCGGCCCGGTGCGGCGACAGTGGGGCACGCAGGTCGACACCGGTGATCTCGGCGCCGATGACCGGTGTCGAGGGGGTGACACTCAGGGCACTGTCGGCCAATTGTTCGGGGGACGTTCGCAGCGCGTTGGTCAGGGAGGTTTCCACTTCGGTCGGTTCCTTTCAGGCGAGCGGCTAGACGATGGCC
>DATAWX010000202.1:0-44119 GCA_036266995.1 Pseudonocardiaceae bacterium
CCAAGGCACGGCAGTACGAGCAGGCTGCGGAGTCCTTCGCCACGCAGCTGGTGACCGCCGAGCAGTCCGTGGAAGACCTCAAAACGCTGCACGATCAAGCCTTGCAGGCTGCAGGCCAGGCGAAGCAAGCGGTCGAGCGCAATGCGATGGTCCTGCAGCAGAAGCTCGCGGAGCGGTCCAAGCTGCTGTCCCAGCTGGAGCAGGCGAAGATGCAGGAGCAGGTGTCAGCTTCGCTACAGTCGATGAGCGAGCTGTCCGCGCCGGGCAATACTCCCTCGCTTGACCAGGTCCGGGACAAGATCGAGCGCCGCTACGCCAACGCCCTCGGGTCCGCCGAGCTGGCTCAGAACTCGGTGCAGGGCCGGATGCTGGAGGTGCAGCAATCCACACTGGACATGGCGGGCCGGACCCGGCTGGAACAGATCCGGGCTTCGATCAGTGGAACGCCGATCGCGGGTGAGGTCACTGCCGGTGAGCCGGCGGCACAGCCCGCCGCACCGCAGCAGGCTCTGCCGCCGAACAGTCAGCCGCAGCGCGGGCAGGGCTGACCGCGGCCCAGCCGTCAGACCGGGCCGGCTAAGTCCACGCCAGATCAGTCGGAGCGCGACGGCGCAGTTGGCTGGAGCGCAGCATCCGAGTCAGGAGCACATCGAAGGCCACCGTCAGTTCGCGCGCTCCGGGGCTGCCCCAGCCCTGGATAGGAAGCCCGGCACCTTGGGCGTGTTGCATCGCCGCGCGGTCCGGCAGGACCGTGGGTAGCACCAGCGGTCCGAAGATCTCCCGCAGCTCGTTGATCCGGTAGTTGTGCTCACTGGAACGCACCCGGACCCGGTTGACCACCACGCCCAGCGGTTGCAGGTCGGGGTTGTGCTCGCGTTCGTGCTGCACGGCGTCGAACGCGCGCTGCACACCGGCGACCGCGTAGATGGTCGGTTCGGCAACCAGCAGTGCCCGGTCGGCGGCGACCAACGCCGATCGGGTGAGCTGGCCCAGCGACGGCGGGCAGTCCAGGAGCACCAGCCGGTACTGTGGATCATCGATCACCGTGTCCAGCTTGGACAGCGCGTGGTCGAGCTGCCGGAGCCCGGCGTGGTCGGGATCAGGCCAGTTGTGCGCCTCGGTCTCTTCGCAGCCGACCAGCACGTCCAGGCTTGCACCCCAGGCGCTGGGGGCGATCGCGTCTATGAGCACCGAGCGTCTGGGATCGGCCAGAACGTCAGCCAGGGTGGCCTTCGTGGCGCCGGGATCCACGGTGCTGGTGCAGTTGCCCTGCGGGTCGAGATCTACAACCAAGGTCCGGATCTTGCGCTGCAGGGCAGCGCCTGCCAGCCCGAGCACGACGGAGGTCTTGCCCACCCCGCCCTTGAGGCCGAGCACCGCGATGGTTCGCATCGGTGCAGCCTATGGGAGCACTCTAAGGTGCTGTTCATGCGAGCCTGCGCGGTGCAACGGGCGCTGGAGGCTGAGGTCGCCAGCGCCCGTCAGCGTCTCGGCGTCGCTCCCCGGGTACTGGACGTCGGCGGTGGCAGCGGCGTCTGGGCCGTGCCACTGGCCCGATCCGGCTGCCTGGTCACGGTGGTAGAACCGAGCCCGAATGCGCTGGCCACCCTCAACCGTCGGGCCGCCGATGCCGGAGTCCGCCAGTTGGTGAGCCCGGTGCAGGGCGACGTCGACTCGCTGGCGGACGCTGTGGCGCCAGGCAGTGCCGACCTGGTGCTCGGGCACGGTGTGTTGGAGGTCGTCGAGGATCCCGCCGGGGCGGTCCGGGCGTTGGCCGCCGCCACCGCGCCCGGCGGCGCGGTATCGGTGCTGGTGGCCAACCGGTATGCGGCGGTGCTGGTCCGCGCGCTCGCCGGACGGCTGGCTGAGGCGCGCCGCGTGCTGGACGATCCGGACGGCAGGCTCGGTGCGGCTGATCCGTTGCTACACCGCTTCGATACCGACGGCCTCCTCGCCCTGCTCGCCGCGAGCGGCCTGGACGTCGAGCTGGTGCAGGGCGACGGAGTGGTCACCGACCTGATGCCGGGCGGCGTGCTGGAGGGCCAACCTGGGGCTGCCGACCAGCTCGCCGAGCTGGAGCTGCTGGTCGCGAGCCGGGTACCCCTGCGCGACATCGCCGGCCGGTTGCACGCGTTGGCCCGGCGCCCGGTGACAAGTGGCTAGCCCCGGTTGGCTAGCGTAGACGCCACTCGAACGCGAGTTCGACTGGTCACCGTCAGGGGGTGTCATGGGACGCAGTGCTGATCTACCCCGTGCCACTGATGTCCCCGACGCCGGCCGCGCGGCCGATCACGGTTGTCACGTACTCCATGTCGACATGGATGCCTTCTATGCCTCCGTCGAGATCCGCGAACGTCCCGATTTGGCCGGACGTGCCGTGGTGGTGGCCGGCGGCAGCAATCCGGCCGGAGACCGCGGCGTTGTGCTCTCGGCGAGTTACCAGGCTCGGGTGTTCGGGGTTCGCTCGGCGATGCCGGTTGCGCACGCGCGCCGGCTGTGCCCGCAAGCAGAGTTCATCCCGCCGCATTTTCCGCGTTATGCCGAGGTCTCCCGCGGGGTGATGGAGCTGTTTCGTGAGGTCACTCCACTGGTCGAGCCACTGAGCCTGGACGAGGCCTTCCTCGATGTCGCGGGCTCGTTGCGCAGGCTGGGGATGGGCCCGGCCGGTATCGGGGAGTGGATCCGCGGCCAGGTCTATGACGCTCACCGGGTGACCTGCTCGGTGGGGGTGGGGCCGAGCAAGTTCATCGCCAAACTCGCCTCCGGGCTGTCCAAACCGGACGGGCTGCTCGTGGTGCCCGCCGAGGGGGTGCTCGAGTTCCTGCACCCGTTGCCGCTGTCCGCGTTGTGGGGAGTGGGCGAGCGAACCGCGCAGGCGCTGCGCCGGCTCGGCTGCACCACGGTGGCCGACGTGGCCAGCACCCCACTGCCAGCCTTGCGGCGTGCCCTGGGTGCGGTAGGTGCCCATCACCTACACGAGCTCGCCAACGGTCGCGATGAGCGGCGGGTGGTGCCCGACTTGCCGGAGAAGTCGGTGGGCGCGGAGGAGACCTTCGCCCATGATGTGGCGGACCGGGCGGTGTTGCGGCGCGAGCTGCTGCGGCTGGTCGAGCGGTGCACGGCCGCGCTGCGCGGCCGCGACCTGCGCGGGCGCAGGATCGCCGTGAAGATCCGCTACCCCGATTTCACCACCATCACCCGGTCCCGGACCCTGGCTGATCCGACCGACTCCGCGCACCGGGTGTTCGCGGTGGCGACCGAGTTGCTGGACGGTAACCTGCCCCCTGGGACGGCGGTACGGTTGCTGGGAGTACGGGTGGAACTATTGGTCCGCGGGGTGGCGGGCGAGCAGCTCACCCTCGATGGCGGCGGCGCCAGTGCATACTGGCCGGAGGTGGAACGCGCGGCGGACGCCGCCCGGTCCCGCTTCGGCGGTGCTGCCGTGCGGCTGGCTACCCTACTGGAGTCGCCAGCCGATTGTGGGGAAACGCAGTCCCCTGAATCGGGTAACCAGATCGGCTAGTCGATATCGCCGTGGGCTCGTATCCTCGACGTAGGAGCCCACGGTAGGCGAGCGATCGCCACTGGTACTACCGTCGGAGCCGGACACCATATCGACAACCCGGAGTGCCGGAGGAGGAGCGATGCCACTCTCCGAGCACGAGCAGCGTCTGCTCGACCAGATAGAGCGCGCGCTCTATGCAGAGGACCCCAAGTTCGCATCGAATGTCCGGGGCGCCCGGATGCGCAGCCTGTCACACCGTCGTCGGATCCAGGGAATCGCACTTTTCGTGCTGGGTCTGCTGCTCCTTGTCGCTGGTGTCGTACTTCCCTTCCGCCCGGTCGGGATCCCGGTCATCAGCGTTCTCGGCTTCTTGGTGATGTTCGCCGGTGCTGTCGTCGCGATATTCTCTCGTCGAAGTGCGGGCGACGGGCGGCGCGCGGGAACCTCTGACCCCTCGTCGGGCGGGCAAGGTCGCAGCACCCTGGCCCAGCGGATGGAGCAGCGGTTCCGTCGCCGCTTCGAGGAGCACTAGGCCCCGGCCGTGGCTTTCTAGGGGGCTTTCTAGGGCCGCCTGCGCAGTACTGAGCGCGGTAGCAGCCGGGCCATTCGCGTCGTCGGCGCGCACCGACCCAGGCTGGCTCGCACTGCGTCAACGGCAGGGCGGAGTCCAGCGTCGGTGCGGCGCGTTGTGGTGCCGATGCGTGGTGGACCCTGACTGACGCTGGCATACCAGGATCTCTCCACGGCGGCGACCAGGGTGCGCAGCCCAGCTCGCCCCGGTTCATCGAGGGCGTGCTCGTCGGCCAACCGCTGGGCGGTTGCCCGGACGCTCTCGCCGACGCAAGGATCGATCCCGCGATCCACAGATTCGGCCAACACCTCCTCCCACGCGGCCGAGATCGCCTGCGCGCCGCCGGCGTCGACCAGACCCAGCCGCCACCGACGGCGGAGCTCACGTACCCCCAATGGGGTGATCCCCGCTAGCAAGCCGAGCACCAGCAGCCCGGTCACGCCTAGGCCGATCCTGGAGCCGGCGGCAGGGCCCACAGTGCGTTCGGGGTTGCCCGCGGGGGGACGGGGCGCCGCTGACGCCGGCGCGTACGGCGCCGGCGTGGGGGTGCCGGTTACCGGCGGGCCTGGCGGCGGCGCCGTGTTGGTGGATACGTCGGGGACAGTAGCCACATACCCGGGTATCACGGTGCGCCCGTCGGACAACGGAGTCGAGTCGAACGGCAGCCACCCGGTGCCGGGAAACCAAGCCTCCACCCACGCGTGCGCGTCGTCGGTGGTGATCAACCGCGAGTCACCGGTAACGGTGCCGGGTGTGAAGCCGACCGCAACCCGGGCCGGTACGTGCAACGTCCGCAGCATGATCGCCATCGCCGACGCGAACTGCGCGCAGTAGCCGCGGCGGCCAGTGAACAGGAAATCCACCAGGTCATCGCCGCTGTTGCCGGGCGCGGTCCGCAGCTCGTAGCGGAAGCCGTTACGAGGCTGGGTGAACCACCGGTTGAGGGCGACCGTGGTATCGAACGCCGTAGGGCTGCCCGCGGTGACCCGGGCAGCCAACTGGGCCACCCGCGGGTCCACCCCACTGGTGTCGAGGTACCGCGGATCGACGGGGGTGAACGGGGCACCGGCGGCGGGAGCCGGTGCCCGGAGCATCTGGGGATCCGGCGTTGGGAGCACCCCCAGCTCGGTGTATGCCACCGCGCGCTGGCGGCGATCGGAGAAGATGGTGATCGCGTCGGGGTCGTAGCGCCAGTCCGGGGCGATCCCGCCCAGCGCCAGCGGGTAACCGAAGGACGGTAGCCAGGTGTCCACGTAGTTGATCGGCTCGATCTGCAGCTGCAGCGTTGGTCCGGTTACCGGGGTCGCTACGCCGGCGGGAAGTGGCAACCGCTCGGTTCTCTCGTCGTGCGCCGGTATCGTGCCGTCGAGGGGGCCGACCTGCCAGCCCACACCGGGAGTGAACCTGCTCAGCGTCAGGGCCCGCAGGTAGGTCGGCTGTACCAACCCACGGACCCGGAACAGCGGCACGGCATCCTTTGCGGACAGCTGCCCGCGCAGCGAGGTGAACGGAGTCAACCCGATCCCGCCCAGGGCGCGGCCCGAGGCAGCACCGTTGTGGGTCAATCGCCCAGTACCCACCGCCGTCGCCGTCGCTCCGACGACCAGGGCTACCACCACGGCACCGCCGGCCACCGCGGCCGCGGCCGCGGGTACGGCACCGACGTTGCCGGCCGAGCCGGCGGATCGGCCCCACGCCACTTGCCGGCGTTGGCTGTCGACGGCGAGCAGCAGCGTATAGCCCACGGCACTCAGTGCGAAACTCCACCAGGGCAGCATCCGGTCCGACACCGCGGCAGGCACGGCGACCACGCACAACAACACCAGCCCCGAGCAAGCGGGTACGCCGGCGGAGACGGCCAAGGCGTGCACCGCGACGGCCACCAGCCCGACGGCGACCACGACCAGGCAGAGCAGCTCGGCACTCTGCGCCATCGGGGGCACCCCGACCCGGATCTGTTGGGCGGCTCGCTCGAACAAGGTCCGTAGCTGGCGCACCGCGGCTGGTCCGGGTAGCACCGCGAGCCAGCCTGCGGAGGTGAACATCGCGGTGACGAGTCCCACCAACGCGACGAGCTGACCGGCCGCGATAACGACCGGTGGCATCCCCAGCCACTGCAGCAGCACGCCGGCGGTGACCACGACCGCAGTCGTCAGGACCACCAAGCCCCACCAGCGCGACCCAGCGAGCACTCCGGTCAAGGATGTGGCGGCGAGCGCGACAGCCAGCCCGGCAGCCGCGGCCGGCAGCACTCGAGTGGCGAACCCGGTCACCGCGGAGCCTTGAGCTTGCTGCGGGAACTGCTGCACAGCTGGTCCCATACCGAGGCAGGCGGCTGCTGCGGGCGGGCCACCGCCACCGACCAGCCCGCCGCAGCGAGTAGGCGGGCGGCCGGCGCCGGATCTGCCGCGACGGAACCAGCCGAGCCATTGCCCGCGTTGTCCCAGGCTGCGACGTCCATCAGCACGACGTGGCTGCGCCTACCGCGTGGCCGCTGCGCGAGCAGCTGTTCGATGGCCACCGGTCCGAGCGCCCCGAGCACTGCGACCACGTCCTGCCTGCCGGCCATCGCCGGGCCGCTGGCGAGGTCGCACTGGTCGGTCGCGCGCAGCGCGGCCAGCGCGTCGAGCGCGGTGTCGATGGTGTGGTCGGTCCGGTCGGCGGCACCGGACAGGACCAGCCCGTCCGCGGTGATCAGCCGCACCTGCTGACCGTGCTGCCGCAGATGTACGTACACACTTGCGGCCAGCGACACCGCGTACTCCAGGCTTGAGGTGGGTCCGCTGCCGCGGTGCGCCGCGCACCGGTGATCAAGCAGCACGGTGGCACCGCCGCGCTCCGGCCACTCCTCAACCCGGACCATCAGCTCGTCTCGCCGGGCCGTCGTGCGCCAGTGCACCTTGCGTAGGTCGTCACCTTGGCGGTAACTGCGTACCACCACCGCGTCCTGGCCCGGGCCGACGCCCACCCGACCGCCGGCCGCGTCCCCGGCACCCAGCTCACCGCCCGCGGGGAGCCCGGTCAGCGACACCACAGCGGGGATCACGATCAGCCGGCTGTGGCCGGCGATGGTGGGGCGGTGCTCCGCCAGCCCGAGGGGATCGGCGATCCGCACGATCAGCGGACCCACTGAATGGACCCTGCGCTGCACCGGGCGTATCGGGTAGCTCAGCTCTATCGTGCCGAGTCGTGGCAGGCGAGCGACCACGGCTCGGCAGCTGCCGCCCAGTGCCGGGGGTACCACATCCTCGACAAGCAGGCGGCCACCCAACCGGCCGGTGCCGTGCAGCGTCAGGTGCGCTTGGCAATCGCCGCCGACCGCGATCCGGGATGGCACCAAGTCCCGGGTCCCCCGCAGCCTGGCCTGCCGGTACCCCACGACCACGCTGGCCAGCAGGGGAAGCATCATCGCGAAAGCCGCCGCCCGGAGCAGATCCCGTTCGTCGACCAGCACCGCGCACAGCGCCACCGCGAGTCCGGCGGCGAGCAGGCACCGGCCTCGGGTGGTCAGGCCGACGAGCCGCCAGGGCACCTATTGCACCCGGGGTGAGCGGCGCCAGACCATGGCGCCATTGCGTTCGGGGCGCCGCTCGACCTGCCCTTCAAAGCGGTCGGCGGGGCAGCCGTCGAGGCTGACGGGCGGTGGCCCGGTCGGTGCTTGGGGAACCGGAACTCGGGCCAGCACATCGCGCACCACGTCCTCCTGGGAGACTTGGTCCACCTGCGCCTGCGCGGTGAGCACCAACCGGTGAGACAGCACCGGCTGCGCCATCTTTTGGACGTCGTCGGGCACCACGAAGTCCCGCCCGGCCAACGCGGCGGCCGCCCGGCTGGCGCGCATCAGCTGGAGTGTGGCGCGCGGCGACGCGCCCAGCCGAAGCTCGGCCAACCGTCTGGTCGCGCTCACCACCTCCACCACGTAGCGGCGCAAGTCGGGGGACACGTGAATCAGGCGAACCGCCTGACACAAGGCCTGCACCTCGGCAGCGGTGGACACCGACTCCAGGATGGCGAACGGATCGGTGGCCGCGTGCTCGTCGACCATCGCGAGCTCAGCGGCAAGGTCGGGATAACCCAATGAGATCCGCGCGGTGAACCGGTCCCGCTGGGCTTCGGGTAGCGGGTAGGTGCCTTCCATCTCCACCGGGTTCTGGGTCGCGATCACCATGAACGGTCCGGTCAGCGGGTAGCTGTGCCCATCGACGGTGACTTGACGTTCTTCCATGCATTCCAACAGGGCCGACTGGGTCTTGGGGGAGGCCCGGTTGATCTCATCGCCGACCACCACGTTGGCAAAGGCCGGCCCGGGCCGGAAGTCGAAGTCTCCGGTGCTGCGATTGAAGACCGAGACCCCGGTGATGTCGCTGGGTAGCAGGTCGGGGGTGAACTGGATCCGGGTGACCGTGCAGTCGATCGACCGGGCCAACGCCTTGGCCAGCGACGTCTTACCCACCCCTGGCACGTCCTCGATCAGCAGGTGGCCCTCGGCGAGAAGGGTGATCAAAGCAGTCCGGACCGCATCAGGTTTGCCGACCATGATCTGCTCGATGTTGTCCACAATCCGGCGTGCGACGGTGTGTACGTCGATGACCGGCGGCGAACGCAGATCTCGGTTGCTCATGGCTTGGTCCTGACCATCGTCGCCGGTCGCTGGTGTACCGGGGGGTCGGTGCCCGGCAGCGCTGCGTGGAGTCTGCCAAACGGTGACCGGACGACCACCATCCGGTAGGGGGTTCGAGATGGACAGGTCTCGTTGCCGCTATTGGGTGCCCTCCCACTTCGCCCCACCTCTCGCGCCGGCCGACCGCCTGGGCCCGCCCCGAAGCGCACCCGGTGCCTCCCAGACCGCCCCAGGCTGGTGCGCATCTGGGACTCGGCTGGGTAGCCGCCCCACTTCCATCCACCCGCTTTGAGCTGCCCAGATCGTGTTGACGGAGAGACACGGGCGGTAGCTGCGCGTTGACAGTGGATGGAAGTGGGGTAGTGTGGTTCGTGGTGGAGCACAGGGGTGCTCCATGGCCGGTCCGTCGGGCTGGAAGGTGGGTGGCCGTGTTCCTGGGCACGCACACACCCCGGCTCGACGACAAGGGGCGGCTGACGTTGCCGGCGAAGTTCCGCGACGCGCTCGCAGGGGGGCTGATGGTCACCAAGGGTCAGGATCACTGCCTCTATGTCTTCCCGCGTGCTGAATTCGAGGAGATGGCTCGCAAAGTGGCGCAGGCGCCGTTCACCAACGAGGCGGTCCGGGCCTACCAGCGCTACCTGTTCGCCGGCACTGATGAACAACGCCCGGACGGGCAGGGCCGCATCTCGATCGCGGCCGAGCTACGGCGCTACGCCGGGCTGAGCAAGGACTGCGCGGTGATCGGAGCGATCAACCGTTTGGAGATCTGGGACAGCGTGGCGTGGCAGCGCTACCTGGAAGAACACGAGGAGTCCTACGCGCAGGCGCAAGAGGCGGTGTTGCCTGGCGTGATGTGACCCGGTACCACCAGGCCTCCGCCCGGAGGTGCATCGACTGTGCTCACCAGATCAACCGTGTTCACAAGAGCAACGGCGATGCGCGACTACACAGACCAGCTCCTGCCCTGACGCACCTTCCCCGGCGCCAGGGCCGGCACCGGGCGGAGACCTGGCGGCACCGGGAGGGGTTTCGGATACCGCGCCGGCGATCCCGGCCGCGTGGCGTAAGGAGATCGGTGTGAGCGCAGGGAGGCTGGCGGTGGCCGATCGCTCGCAACATGTCCCTGTCCTGCTGCACCGGTGCCTGGAGCTGCTCGCGCCGGCACTGGCCGATCGGCCTGCCGTGCTGCTCGACGCCACGGTGGGTCTCGGTGGGCACGCCGCCGCGCTGCTCGAAGCTCATCCTGCACTCACCTTGATCGGTCTCGACCGCGATCCCCAAGCGGTCAGCGTGGCCACTGACCGGCTGCGCGCATTCTCCGGTCGCATTCACCTCGTGCACGCCGTCTACGACGAGCTGCCCGAGGTGCTGGAGCGCCTCGCCGTCCCGCGTCTCGATGGTGTGCTGTTCGACCTGGGTGTGTCCTCACTGCAACTCGACGCCGTCGAGCGCGGTTTCTCCTACGCCCGCGACACCGTGCTGGACATGCGAATGGACTCCACCGCCGGGCCTACCGCCGCCGACGTGCTCAACGGCTACTCGCACGCTGACCTAACCCGGGTGCTCCGGGAATACGGCGAGGAGCGCTTCGCCAGCCGGATTGCCGCCGCGGTGGTGGCGCAGCGGCCGTTGGACACCACCGCCCAGTTGGTGGAGATCGTTTATCAGAGTGTGCCGGCGGCTACTCGCCGCCACGGTGGCCATCCCGCCAAGCGGACGTTCCAAGCCTTGCGGATCGAGGTCAACCGCGAGCTGGTAGCGCTGCGCTCGGCGATACCCGCGGCGCTGAGCGCGCTTGCGGTCGGCGGTCGGCTGGTAGCGCTGTCCTACCACTCGCTGGAGGACCGGATCGTCAAACGGTCGCTGGTCGAGCTGGCCACCTCCCGCACCCCGGCCGGCCTGCCGGTCGAACTGCCCGACCACGGGCCCCAGCTGCGCACGTTGACCCGTGGCGCCGAGCGCGCCGGCGTGGCCGAGACCGACGCCAACCCGCGGGCCGCGTCCGTGCGGCTGCGGGCCGCGGAGCGCATCGCGCCGGCTCCTGAGCCCGACCGGCCGGAGTCGACCTCGTGACGGCCCCGACGCGAACCGCGAACCCGACGCGTAGCGGGACCACCGCGCCTACTCACCGCCGGGATGCCGGGGCGCAACGGGGTCGCTCCCCGGCCGTCGCCCGGGCCTACGCTCGGCGTGCTCAGCGCAGTGCACCCCGCCACGGTTGCCCGCACAGTGCCGACGCGGCCCGGACACCCTTCGTGATGCTGGTGATGGCGCTGCTGGCGATGGCGTTGGTAGCCACGCTGTGGTTGTCTACAGCCGCCACGGCGGACTCCTACCACCTGGAAGACGCCCGCAAGGCGGTCCGGAGCCTGACCGAGCGTTCCGAAGGACTAAGCCGAGCGGTGGCCACCCTGGAGACCGCGCCTGAGCTGGCTCGCCGGGCCCGCGAGCTGGGCATGGTGCCGGCCGGGGATCCGGCCCGGCTGATCGTCCGCCCGGACGGCACCGTCACCCTGGTGGGCGAGCCTCGCCGAGCCGTCGCACCCGCCCCGCCGCCGGCTCCGGTGGTGGCCGCCGTCCAGCCGCCGCCCGCCATCCCACCTGCGGCCGCGCCCGTACCGCCCGCCCAGCCGACGCCTGCCCCAGCGGCCCCAGCGGTGCCGGCGCAGTGACCAGG
Source organism: Pseudonocardiaceae bacterium (assembly GCA_036266995.1). Taxonomy (GTDB): domain Bacteria; phylum Actinomycetota; class Actinomycetes; order Mycobacteriales; family Pseudonocardiaceae. The sequence goes on from DATAWX010000202.1 coordinate 11,378, forward strand.
GGCCGGCCCACCAAGCTGTCTCCACGGCGCCGCCGGCGATCACTGCGGTCAGCGAACGGTCCGCGCAGGCGGCTGGGCCTGGGTCGGGTGGTACTCGTCCTCGCGCTGGTGGCTGCCGGGCTGAAACTGGCCGCGGTGCAAGGCCTGCAAGCGGCCGAACTGTCGGCACAGGCGATCAACCAGCGCACCACTGTGCAGGCGCTGCCCGCGCAGCGCGGCACGATCACTGACCGCAACGGCACGCCGCTGGCGTTCAGCGTGGAGGCCAAGGCTTTGTACGCTCAACCGCAGCGGATCATCGTCGAACAGCGGGCGATGCGGGCCGACCCGGATCTGCACAAGCAGGCGATGGCCCACCGGGTCGCCCAAGTGCTCGGACCGGCCGTGTCCGAACAGGAGGTTCTCGCCCAGCTGCGCAGCGACCGCACCACAGTGTTGCTGGCACCGTTGGTGACGCCCGGCCAGGCCAGAGCTATCCAGCAGGATTTCCCCGAGATCAGCGCCGAGCACCGCGAGATCCGGCAGTACCCCGGCGGTGAGCTCGCATCCAACGTCCTGGGAGTGGCCAACTGGCGGGCTGACGAGCGCAAAGTACGGGGACTGGTCGGCCTGGAAAACTACGCCGACGATGTGCTGGCCGGCCAGGACGGTCGCCGGGTAGTGGACACCGCAGAAGACTCGGACGCGGTCATCCCGGGCAGCGAGCGGGCCGAGCGGCCGCCGGTACCAGGTACCGGGCTGGAGCTCACCCTGGACTCGGACCTGCAGTTCACCGTGGCGCAGATGCTCCGCGACTACGCACGGAAGTATCGCGCCAAAGGGGCCAGCGCGGTGGTACTCGACGCGCACACCGGCGAGGTCTACGCGATGGTCAACGACATCACCTTCGATCCGAACAATCTCGCGGCGGCCACCCCCGAGTCGTTGGGCAATCCGGCGGTCTCAGCTCCGTTCGAACCAGGTTCGGTGAACAAGGTCATCACCGCCGCCGCGGGTATCGAGAGCGGCGCCGTCACGCCGGACACCGTGCTGGCGGTCCCCGGCGAGCTCCGGGTCGCCGACCGGACGGTCCGGGACGCCTGGTCACACGGCACCGTGAACCTCACGTTCACCGGGGTGCTGGCTCTCTCGTCCAACATCGGCACACTGCTGACCGCACAGCGCGTCGGTCCGGACCGCTTCGTCGACATGCTCAACCGGATGGGCCTGGGGCAGCGCACCAATGTGGGTTTGCCTGGAGAAAGTGCTGGTCGCGTGCCCCCCCGCGACCAGTGGTCGGGCAGTACGTTCGCCAACCTGCCCATCGGTCAAGGCTTGTCGATGACCGTATTGCAGATGGCCGATATGTACCAGGCGATCGCCAACGACGGCCTGCGCATCCCGCCGCGCATCGTCAGCGCCGAGATTGCTCCGGACGGCACCCGGACCGCCACTCCGCGACCTGAGGGTGTCCGGGTGGTCAGCCCGCAGACCGCCCGCACGGTCCGGGACATGCTGCGAGCGGTTACCCAGAACGAACGGGGGCAGCGCGGCACCGGCGTGGAGGCGGCGCTGGACGGGTACCAGATCTCCGCCAAGACGGGCACCGCGCAGAAGGTCAACCCAGGCTGTGGCTGCTACAGCAACTCCAACTACTGGATCACCTTCGCCGGGATCCTGCCCGCCGACGCACCGCGTTTCGTGGTCGGGATCATGCTTGATGACCCGGCCGTCGGCAGCGCCGCGCCGCTGTTCCACCAGATCGCCTCCTACCTGGCGGGGCGCTACCAGATCCCGCTGTCCCCGGGCCCGAGTCCGCTCGCCACGCTCACTGTGCCTTGATGTCGGGCCCTGATACCGGCCCTGATGCCGGTCCGCTCCCGATCACGCAGGGCAGCGCCGGTAGCCTTCGTGCCCGCTGAGCATCAGCAGACCCGCACCCGACCCAGGATCGTGACTGCTCTTGTGACTCCCTCGTTGGTCGAGACGCCGCCGCGGCCGTCGCACCCCGCGCCGACCCCGGTGGCAGCACTCGCCGCGCTGGTCAACGCGGCCGTCCGGGGATCCGCAACGGAAACCGCCGATCGGGCAACGGTTACCGGTATCACGCTGCGTGCTCAGCAGGCTCGTCCCGGTGATCTTTTCGTAGCGCTGCCCAGCCTGGTACCCGGCCGTGCGCATGGTGCCGACTTCGCCGACATCGCGTTGGGCGCTGGCGTCATCGCGGTGCTCACTGACCCCTCAGGCGCGCAGCGTCCCGCGCTTGCCGCCGAGATCGCGCGCCGGCCAGGGATCCCGGTGCTGGTGCACCCCGACCCGCGGTCGGTACTGGGCACCCTGTCTGCCTGCATCTACGGCGATCCCTCCACCCAGCTGGCGGTGCTCGGGATCACCGGAACCGCCGGTAAGACCACCACGGCGTACCTCCTCGAGGCCGGGTTGCGCGCGGCGGGAGCGAGCACCGGCCTGCTCGGCACCGTGGCGGCGCGGATCGGCGAGGTGTTGCTGCCGAGCACGTTCACCACCCCGGAGGCTCCGGAGCTGCAGGCGCTGCTGGCCCTGATGGTCGAACGCGGCGTCACCCACGTGCCCATCGAGGTCTCCAGCCACGCGCTGGCGCTGGGTCGGGTGAGCGGTACCGCATTCGCGGTCGGCGCGTTCACCAACCTGTCCCAGGATCACCTCGACTTCCACACCGACCTAGAGGACTACTTCGCCGCGAAGGCGATGCTGTTCGACGGGCGCGCCAGCGCCGAGGTGGTATGCATCGATGACGTCTGGGGGCAGCGGCTCATCACCGCACAGACCACGACGGTCTCGCTCAGCGGCGACGCGACCTGGCACGCCACCGAACTCACCGCCCAGCACTCCGGAACCCAGGAGTTCCGGGCGCTGGGACCCGACGGGTTCGACCAGCGCTTGGCGGTGCGGTTGCCCGGTACGTTCAATGTGACCAACGCGCTGCTCGCGCTGGCCGTCGGCCACACCGCGGGCGCCGATCCGGTGCTGCTGGCCCGCGGCATCGCCACCGCTGAGGTGCCCGGCCGGATGCAGCGGGTGGACCGCGGTCAGGGTTTCCTCGCCCTGGTCGACTACGCGCACAAGCCCGCCGCGGTGGCCGCGCTGCTTGACGCGGTGCGGGCCCAGGTCCCCGGGCGGCTGCTGGTGGTATTGGGCTGCGGCGGGGACCGCGACCGGGCCAAACGGTCGCTGATGGGTGAGCACGCGGCTCGCCGGGCCGACCTGCTCGTGGTCACCGACGACAATCCGCGCACCGAGGACCCGGCGGTGATCCGGGCCGCGATGCTCGGTGGCACCACGGCCGGCCCCGCCGAGGTGGTGGAGATCGGCGACCGGGCGGATGCGATCGCCTACGCCGTCCAGCGGGCCCGCCCAGGAGACGCCGTGGTCGTCGCGGGCAAGGGCCACGAGAGCACCCAAGAGGTGCACGGCGTCAAGCACCCCTTCGTGGATGCCGACGTGCTCGCCGATCTGCTCGACGGGGTGCTCGGAGTGAACGGATGATCGAGATGACGCTGGCCGAAGTGGCTGGTGCGGTAGGTGGTGTGCTGCACGGCGCCACCGGCACCGAGGCGGTCACCGGCCGGATCGAGTTCGACTCCCGCCTGGTCGAGCCCGGCGGGTTGTTCATCGCAGTGCCTGGCGAACGGGTCGACGGGCACGACTTCGCCGCCGCCGCAGTGGCCGCGGGGGCCGTCGGGGTACTCGCCGGGCGGCCCGTGGGTGCCCCCTCGGTACTCGCTCCCCGGCTGGCGGCGGGGTCACCGTCGGCGTGCTACGCGCTGGCCGCGGACACCGACGGTGCGGGCGCGGCGGTGCTCGTCGCGCTGTCCACGCTGGCTCGGTCCGTGGTGCGCACCCTGAGCCAGGCCGGCCTGCACGTGGTCGCCGTGACGGGTTCGTCGGGCAAGACCTCCACCAAGGACATGGTGGCCGCACTGCTGGCCCCGCTGGGCCCCACCGTCGCGCCACCCGGGTCGTTCAACAACGAGATCGGCCATCCCTGGACTGCACTTCGTGCCGACACGACCACCCGGCACCTGGTGCTGGAGCTCTCCGCACGGGGCCGTGGCCAGATCGCCGTGCTGTGCCAGGTGGCACCGCCGTCGATCGGGGTGGTGCTCAACGTCGGGTCAGCGCATCTCGGTGAGTTCGGTTCCCGGGACGCGGTGGCAAGTGCCAAGGGGGAGCTGGTCGAGGCGTTGCCGGCCTCGGGTGTCGCGGTACTCAACGCCGACGATCCGGTGGTCGCCGCGATGGACCGGCGCACCGCGGCTCGAGTGGTGCGCTTCGGGCAGTCGCCGTCGGCCCACGTACGCGCCATCGAGCTCGCCGCCGATGAGCGCGGTTGCTTCTCGTTTCGCTTGGTCACACCGGCTGGGGAGGCCAAGGTTGCGCTCCCCGTACCCGGCGAGCATCAGGTGTCCAACGGGTTGGCCGCTGCGGCGGTAGCTGTCGAGCTGGGTGCCACCCCGGCGGGTATCGCCGCGGTACTCGGGCGCTACCGGCCGGCGTCGCGCTGGCGGATGGAGGTCACCGACCGTCCCGACGGGGTGACCGTGGTCAACGATGCCTACAACGCCAACCCGGAATCGGTCGCTGCCGCGTTGCGGGCGCTGGTCGCGATGGCCGGCGCCGGGCGACGCAGCTGGGCGGTGCTCGGTCCGCTCGCCGAACTCGGCGAGGCCACGGCGCAGGCGTACCGGACGATCGGCGCGCTCGCGGTGAGCCTCGGCGTCAACCGGCTCGTCGTGGTGGGGGAGCAGGCTCGCTCACTATGCTGCTCGACTGCATGGTCCTCGGCTCGCGGCTCAGCGCCGGTGCTGGTGCCTGATGCGCCCGCCGCACTGGCGCTCTTGCACGGCGAACTCGCTCCCGGGGATGTGGTGCTGATCAAGGCGTCCCGGACGGCCGGGCTGGAACGGATCGCCGAGGGCCTGCTCGAGGCCGAGGGGAGCAACCGGTGAGCACCATTCTGGTTGCTTCCGGAATCGCGCTACTCGCTTCCATTCTGTTCACGCCCTATCTGATCCGACTGTTCACCCGGCAGGGCTTCGGTCAGGAGATCCGCCAGGAGGGGCCGCACTCGCACCAGAGCAAGCGGGGCACCCCGACCATGGGGGGCGTGGCCATCCTGCTGGCGATGTGGAGCGGTTACCTGGTGGCGCACCTCACCGTCACCCGGCACGGCATCACCGCGTCAGCCCTGCTGGTTCTGCTGCTCACCACGGTGCTGGGGGTGGTCGGCTTCCTGGACGATCTGATCAAGGTCCGCCGGCAGCGAAACCTGGGTCTGAACAAGACCGCCAAGCTGGTCGGGCAGCTGGTCGCCGCGGTGTTGTTCGGCATCCTGGCGATGGGTTTCCGGGACGCCGATGGCATCTCCCCGGCTTCCATTCACCTGTCCTTCGTGCGGGATGTCGCAGTGGTGTCCTTCGGCGTCGTCGGCTTCGTGATCTTCAGCTACCTGCTGGTCTCCGCCTGGTCGAACGCGGTGAACCTGGCCGATGGCCTGGACGGTCTGGCGGCGGGGGCGGCGGCGATGGTGCTGGTCACCTATGTGATCGTCTCTTTCTGGCAGTACACCCAGGACTGCACCCTGCAGGCGGTCCCCGGCTGCTACACAGTGCGTGACCCACTCGACGTGGCTGTGGTGGCCGCCGCCGCGGTCGGCGGCTGCATCGGGTTTCTGTGGTGGAACGCCCCGCCGGCGAAGATCTTCATGGGCGACACCGGGTCGTTGGCGATCGGCGGCCTGCTGGCCGGGCTGTCCGTTGTCACCCGCACCGAACTGCTCCTCGTCGTGATCGGTGGCCTGTTCGTCGTCGAGGCGATGTCGGTGGTGATCCAGGTGGCGGTCTTTCGCACCACCCGCCGCAGGCCGTTCCGGATGGCACCGTTTCACCACCATTTCGAGCTTGCGGGATGGCCCGAGACCACTGTCATCATCCGGTTCTGGCTCCTTGCCGCCATTTGCTGTGCGCTGGGTGCTGGCGTGTTCTACAGCGAATGGCTAACCGCAGCCGGGGGGTGAACATGCGCGGCGTTGCCGACTTGGCCGGGGCCCGGGTACTGGTCGCCGGAGCGCGGATCACCGGCGCTTCGGTCGCCCGGCTGCTGGCGGAGCTGGGCGCCGAGGTCACCGTCACCGACTCGTCGCCGACTCAGCTGCAGGCGCTGGCTGGTATCCCGGGAGTTGATCGGGCGGGACGCCTGGTCGCCGGATTGGCTGCGCCCCCGCCTGGTACCGACCTGGTGGTGACCAGCCCCGGCTTCCGGCCCGACGCACCGCTGATGGTGGCTGCGCAGCGCACCGGTGTACCGGTGATCGGGGACGTGACGCTGGCCCGCTGGATCGACTGTGCTCGATCCAGGCCAGCCGAGTGGCTGGTGGTCACCGGCACGAACGGCAAGACCACCACGGTGGGGATGCTCGAATCGATCCTGCGTGCCGCCGGCGTTGACGCGGTCGCGTGTGGAAACATCGGGTTCCCGGTGCTGGACGCCGTGCGGGCCGGTCACCGGGTGCTCGCTGTGGAGTTGTCGTCCTTCCAACTGCACTGGTCGCGCGAGCTCAACCCGCGGGCCGCCACCGTGCTCAACGTCTCCGCTGACCACCTCGACTGGCACGGCACCCTGGCGCAATACGCTGCGGCCAAGGGCAGCGTGTACGCCGAGGGCACCACGGCGGTGGTCAACGCCGACGATGAGTGGTCGACGCGGCTGGCTGCCGGGCGCGGCGGAGTCGGGTTCACCACCGGTGTGCCCACCTCCGGCCAACTGGGCGTGGTAGGTGACCAGCTGGTGGACCGGGCCGTCAGCACCGGTCGCGGCGGCGCTGTGCTGGCTGGTGTCGCCGATGTCCGCCCGGCTGGACCGCACAATCTGAGCAACGCGCTGGCTGCTGCGGCGCTGGCCCGCTGCGTCGGGGTTGCGGCATCGGCCGTCGCCCAGGGACTGCGCGCCTACGTCCCTGCCGGGCACCGTGGTGTTCCCGTCGGCGAGCACGCTGGGGTGGAGTACCTCGACGATTCCAAGGCCACCAACCCGCACGCGGCGCGGGCCTCCCTGCTGGCCAGGCACCGGGTGGTGTGGGTGGCCGGTGGCCTGCTCAAGGGCGTCGAGGTGGACGAGCTGATCGTCGACACCCGGGATCGGCTGGTCGGCGCTGTGCTGCTCGGCACCGACCGCGCGGTGATCGCCGCCGCACTGGCGCGACACGCACCCAACCTCCCGGTGCGGGTGGTGGATTCGGGAGACGATGGGGCCATGATGGAGGTGGTGGCAGCAGCGGCTGAGCTGGCCAGGCCGGGTGACGTCGTGCTGCTCGCTCCGGCGGCGGCATCGATGGACATGTTCACTGACTACGCACATCGTGGCCGGGTTTTCGCCGCCGCTGTCGCCGAGCTGGACGTCCGGTGAGTAACTCCACGCGGCGCGGCACGTCGATGTCTGATCGGCGGGGGACTGATCGGCCAGGGATGCGTCGACCAGGAGCTCGTCGACCCGGTGCTGACCGACCCGGGACTGATCGACCCGGGACTGACCGATCTGGGACTGACCGACCGGCGGCCGGTCGGTCAGTCCCAGATCGGTCCGCGCTGGCTCAGTGGGCCGCCGCGCGGGACGCGCTCACCACCTGGCTGGCCCGGCCGATGACCTCGTTGCACCTGGTGCTCGCCGTTTTCGGCCTGTTGACCCTGTTCGGCCTGGTCATGGTGCTCTCCGCGTCGAACGTGGAGTCATACACCAGGGCCGGCTCGTCCTACGCGGTGTTCGTCCAGCAACTGGCGTACTGCGGACTCGGGCTGGTGCTGTTCTGGTTGGGACTACGGATGCCGGTGCGGATGCTGCGCGGCACCAGTGGGCTGTTCCTGCTCGTGTGCGTCGTGTTGCTGGCCATGGTGCTCAGCCCGTTGGGGGCCGAGATCAACGGTGCGCAGAAATGGCTGCGGTTGGGCCCGCTTTCCCTGCAACCTTCCGAGCCGGCGAAACTCGCGCTGGCCCTGTGGGGCGCGCATGTGCTGATCACCAAACGGTCGCTGCTGCACCAGTGGCGCCACCTGCTGCTGCCGCTGGTCCCGATGGCCGTCGCGATCTTCGCGTTAGTGATGTTGCAGCCCGATCTGGGTACCACGATCACGCTGGCCATCGTGCTACTCGCGCTGCTGTGGTTCGGCGGTGCGCCGGCTGAGCTGTTCGGCGCGATCATGATCGCCGCCGTCGCCGGGGCGGTCGCGCTGGCCGGCCTCGCCGGCTACCGATCCGTGCGGATCCAGTCCTTCCTGCACCCGGGCTCCGACCCGCAGGGAGCGGCGTATCAGGCTCGCCAAGCGATGTTCTCGCTGGCTGACGGCGGCTGGTGGGGAGTGGGGCTGGGACAGGGCAGCGCGAAATGGGACTACCTACCCAACGCCCACAATGACTTCATCTTCGCGATCATCGGGGAGGAGCTGGGCTTTCTGGGTTGCCTGGTGGTGCTGCTGCTGTTCGGCACGCTGGCCTACGTCGGGATTCGGATCGCGATGCGCAACACCGACCCGTGGATCAAGCTGGTGTCCGCCACAGTCACCACCTGGCTGGTCGGCCAGGCCGCGATCAACATCGGTTATGTTGTCGGCTTGCTGCCGATTACCGGAATCCCGCTGCCGCTGATCTCCTCGGGGGGTACCTCCATCGCGTTGACGATGCTGGCCTTCGGGTTGCTGGCCAACTTCGCCCGGCACGAACCGCAGGCGGTGTCCGCATTGCGCCACGAGTCCGCTCGTTCCGGGCGCCACGGCGGGCTGTCCAGGTTGTTGCAGCTACGACCCCCGGTGGCCTACGTGCCGGCGCCGCGGTCCCGTGCTGGCGCGTGGCCGATCCCGTCCGCCCGCAGCAGCCGAGGCAGACGATGACCGGCGATACGGTACGGCCGATATCTGTGGTGGTCGCCGGAGGCGGCACCGCGGGACACGTCGAACCGGCGTTGGCACTGGCTGATGCGGTGCGCCGGGCGGTGCCCGAGGCCCGGATCACCGCGCTGGGCACCCAGCGCGGGCTGGAGACAACCCTGGTGCCGCAGCGGGGATACCCACTGGAGCTCATCCCAGCGGTGCCGCTGCCGCGGCGCCCCAGCGCGGATCTGCTGGCGCTGCCGGTGCGGGTCCACGCCGCGGTGCGCCGGGTCCGGGAAGTGCTCGACGCGGTCGCCGCCGACGTGATGGTCGGATTCGGCGGCTACGTCGCGCTGCCGGCCTACCTCGCCGCGCGGGGTCGGGTGCCCATCGTCGTGCACGAGGCCAACGCCCGGGCCGGGTTGGCTAACAAGGTGGGGGCGCGCTACGCCGCCCGGGTCCTCAGTGCGGTACCCGACAGTGGACTGCCCCGGGCCGAAGTGATCGGGATCCCGCTCCGGCGGGCGATCTCGTCGCTGGACCGGTCCGCGCTACGGGCCCAGGCCCGGGAGCACTTCGGTCTGGACGCGACGGCGCCGACCCTGCTGGTGACCGGTGGATCGCAGGGCGCCCGCTCGTTGAACGCCGCGGTGTCGGGGGCGGCGGCCGAACTCGGTGCCGCCGGGATCGGAGTGCTACACGCCTACGGGCGACGCAACACCGTGCAGGTCGCGACGGTGCCCGGGGCCCCGCCCTATGTCGCGGTGCCCTACCTGGAGCGGATGGATCTGGCGCTGGCTGCGGCCGATCTCGCGATCTGCCGGGCGGGGGCGATCACCGTCGCCGAGCTGTCCGCTGTCGGCCTGCCCGCGTTGTACGTGCCGCTGCCGCACGGTAATGGGGAACAGGCGCTCAACGCTCGTCCGCTGGTGCGGACCGGCGGCGCGGTGCTGGTGGCGGATGACGATCTCACGCCGGCCAGGGTCGTCAAGGAGGTGGTGGGCATCCTCACCGATCCCCGCCGGCTCGCGGAGATGAGCGCGGCCGCGCGGGTGGCCGGTCATCCGGACGCTGATGAGGTGCTGGCCGCGATCGTCTTGGAGGTCGCTCGGTGACCGCCGGAGTTACCCCACCAGCACTGCCGCCGCAGCTGGCCCGCGCCCACTTGATCGGGATCGGCGGTGCCGGGATGAGTGGGGTGGCCCGGATCGTGCTGGCCCGTGGTGGCGCGGTATCCGGTTCGGACGCCAAGGACTCGGGGGCGCTGCTCGCGTTGCGGGAGCTGGGCGCGAAGGTGACCGTCGGGCACGCCGCGGCAAACCTCGACCAGCTCGGCGCCGACCCGACCGCGATCATCAGTACCAAGGCGGTGCATCAGACCGATCCAGACAATCCGGAACTCGTCGAGGGTGCCCGACGTGGCATCCCGGTGATCCACCGTTCGGCGGCGCTGGCCGCGCTGATGGCCGGCTACCGCGTCGCCTGTGTCACCGGCACCGCCGGTAAGACCTCCACCACATCGATGCTCACGGTCGCGTTACGCCATTGTGGCGCCGACCCGTCGTTTCTCATCGGTGCGGACCTCACAGTCTCGGGCACCGGAGCCCACCACGGTCGTGGGGACATCTTCGTGGCGGAGGCCGACGAGAGCGACGGCACCTTCCTGGCCTACTCGCCCGACGTAGCCGTGGTCACCAATGTCGAGGCCGATCACCTGGACCACCACGGCACCGTCGAGGCCTACACCGCCTGTTTCGACGCTTTCGTGGCCCGGCTCGCCCCGGACGGGGTGTTGATCGCCAACGCTGACGATCCCGGCTCCGCGGCGCTGGCCGACCGGGCCGCCGCCGGCGGCCTGCGGGTGCGCCGCTATGGCCGGCTCGCCGCCGCGGTGTCCGGCGCCCGGCTGCTGGCGTATACCCCCGACGGTGCGCGGGGTAGCGCCGCAGTGGAGATGACCGGATCGGACGGGGTGGCCCACCGGGTGCGGCTGCCGATCGCGATTCCCGGGGAACACATGGCCAGCAACGCCGTCGCAGCCCTGCTAGCAGGGCTGGAGCTGGGCGCACCACTGCCTGGCCTGCTGGCCGGGTTGGCCGGCTTCGGCGGGATCCGCCGCCGGTTCGAGCTGATCGGGCAGGCGGCCGGCGCGCGGGTCTACGACGACTACGCCCACCACCCGACGAAGGTGGCGGCCGCGCTGCGCGGCGCGCGCCAGGTGGTGGGCAACGGCCGGCTGCTGGTGGCGTTCCAGCCACACCTGTACTCCCGCACCCAGGACTTCGCCGCCGAGTTCGGTACCGCGCTGGCACTGGCCGACATGGTGCTGCTGTTGGACGTCTACGGGGCCCGGGAGGACCCGTTACCGGGCGTCACCAGCGCGCTGATCGCTCAAGCGGTGCCACTACCAGCGGATTGTGTGCGCTATGAGCCGTGTCGGGCCGATGTGCCCGGGCAGCTGGCTGACCTGGTGCGACCCGGCGATGTGGTGGTAACGATGGGGGCCGGCGACGTCACGGTGCTCGGCCCGGAGTTGCTGGCCGAGCTGCACCGGCGAGAGACCACTGCGGCCGGCTCGGTCGGGCTTGACCCGGCAGGCTCCGCTGCCTGCGCTGGTCCGCAGTGAGAGCGTCCGGTCCCGGTGCCTCGGGCGCCCGTCACCGATCCCGTCGCGATACGCCCCGCCCGTCAGACGTCGCGCGGTATCGCAGTGCGGTGCGACGCACCCGTGGCGCCGAAAAACTCCATGATCGTCGTTTCGGAAGAACAAACCGCGCTCAGCGCGGCTCTCGCTTCCCGAATGGCGATCATGGAATGGTGCCGGCGCACCGGGACGCTGCGCCGTCGGCCGCTCGGTCCAGCGCCGAGGTGGCCCAGCCGCTGGCGCCGGGGCCGGGGCCGTCCAGACTGGCCCGAACGTGGCTGCTCTGGCTGGTCGCCGGGATGGTGGTGGTGACGATCGTTGGTGGTGTGGCGTGGGTGTTGCTGGGTAGTTCACTGTTCGAGTCCCGTTCGGTGGAGGTGGCGGGCAACAAAGAGATTCCCGCCGACGTGGTGCGGGCGGTGGCGGCGGTGCCGTTGGGAACGCCGATGTTGCGGCTGGACACCGCGGCGATCGAGCGCCGGGTAGCCGCCGTGCCACGGGTGGCCAGCGTGCAGGTGCGGTGCAGTGTGGACGGCACGGTGCGAATAGAGCTCACTGAACGCACCCCGGTCGCGGTCGTGCGTCGGGGAGACGGCGTGCATCTGGTGGACGCCACCGGGACCGACTACGCTGCGGTGCCCGTCGAGCCACCCGGCTTGCCAGAGCTGCGGTCGGACCGGGTGGGGCCCCGCAACGCCGCGACGGCGGCCGCATTGACGGTGCTGACCGGGCTGCCCCAGTGGCTGCGGGGCCAGGTGCGCTCGGTAGCCGCGAACTCTCCGGCCGACGTCGTGCTGCGACTGGACAGCGCGCCGGAAGGCCATGGGCGAGGCGGTAACGGCCGGGAAGTGCGCTGGGGAGGCGTGGAGGAGGGCGACCGGAAGGCGGCAGTCCTCGGCCCCCTACTCACCCAACCCGGCAAGTTCTACGACGTCTCCAGTCCCACGTTGCCCACCATCGCCTGAGAACTGAGTGCCCTGCCGGAGTCACATACTGTCTGCGCATACACTCGCCTCGCCGGATTGCCGACCTCCCGGCGTGCCTGCTGGACCCTACCGGTGGCGGTGCCTACCGTCGCTCAGAGACAAAATTGACATAACTCTAATCCTTTAGATGAGGTTGAGGGTTCTGCCACGCCGAGGGGAGCGGGAAATGTCCGGACGTCGGCAGGGCGCTGGCAGCGACGAGGAAGGCCGCACTGTGTGCGACAGCGAAGGTGTAAGCGAATGAGTCCCCCGCACAACTACCTCGCCGTGATCAAGGTCGCCGGAATCGGCGGTGGCGGCGTCAACGCGGTCAACCGCATGATCGAGGTCGGGCTCAACGGTGTCGAGTTCATCGCGGTCAACACCGACGCCCAGGCGCTGCTGATGTCTGATGCCGACGTCAAGCTCGATATCGGGCGCGAGCTCACCCGCGGGCTCGGCGCGGGGGCGAACCCAGAGGTCGGCCGGAAAGCCGCCGAGGACCACCGCGAGGAGATCGAGGAGGTTCTCAAGGGCGCGGACATGGTGTTCGTCACCGCCGGTGAGGGCGGCGGGACCGGCACCGGTGGAGCTCCCGTGGTGGCTAGCATCGCTCGCAAGCTGGGCGCGCTGACCATCGGCGTGGTCACCAGGCCATTCACCTTCGAGGGCAAGCGGCGAGGTGGTCAGGCCGAGGACGGCATCGCCGAGCTGCGAACCGAGTGCGACACCCTGATCGTGATCCCCAACGACCGCCTGCTGCAGCTCGGCGACGTCAACGTGAGCCTGATGGATGCTTTCCGCTCCGCGGACGAGGTGTTGCTGTCCGGTGTTCAGGGAATAACCGACCTCATCACCACACCCGGTCTGATCAACCTAGACTTCGCGGACGTGAAAAGCGTCATGTCCGGCGCGGGCAGTGCACTGATGGGTATCGGGTCCGCCCGCGGGGAGGGCAGGTCGGTGCAGGCCGCCGCGAAGGCGATCAACTCTCCGTTGCTGGAAGCGTCGATGGAGGGGGCCCACGGTGTCCTGCTGTCCATCGCCGGCGGCTCGGATCTGGGTCTGTTCGAGATCAATGAGGCCGCGTCGCTGGTACAGGAGTCCGCGCATCCGGACGCCAACATCATCTTCGGCACGGTGATCGACGACTCCCTGGGTGACGAGGTGCGAGTCACGGTGATAGCGGCTGGTTTCGACTCCGGGGTGCCCTCACACAAGAGGCTGGACCCGACGCCGGTGGCCGCGCGGACCGTCGCCAAGGCACAGGCCGGTCAGGTTGGACAGGCAGCGGGGTCTACCGCACCGGCGTCCCCGGCGACTCGGGCCTATCCCGCAGCGACACCGACCCGCCAGACACCACCCAACCCAGCGACTTGGCAGCCCGCCACCGGCGGTCGCAAGCCCAGCCGTGCCGTGCCGGTAACCGACTTCGATGACGATGACGAGGTGGACGTTCCGCCGTTCATGAAGAGGTGAGCGCCATCCGCATCCGGCGAGTGGTCACCACTCGCGACGGCGGGGCATCACTCCCACCGTACGACTCGTTCAACTTGGCCGAGCACGTCGGTGACAGTCCTGAGGCGGTGGCTGCCAACCGCGCACGGCTTGCCACCGGCATTGGGCTGGCTACCCAGCACCTGGTCTGGATGGAGCAGGTGCACGGCCGCACCGTCACCGTGGTCGACGGTCCGCAGCTGGGGCCGGTTCCGGCCTGTGATGCGTTGGTCACCACACAGCCCCAGCTCGCGGTGGTGGTACTGGTCGCCGACTGCGTCCCGGTGCTGCTCGCTGATCCGGTCGGAAACGTTGTCGCCGCGGTGCACGCGGGACGGGTGGGCGCGCGGGCCGGGGTGCTGCCCGCCGCGCTGGAGACGATGCGGCGGCTCGGCGCGCGCATCGAAAGGGTGCAGGCGTTACTCGGACCGTCGGCGTGCGGCCAATGTTACGAGGTACCCGAGCAGATGCAGGCTGACGTGGAGGCCCGGTTACCCGGCAGCGCGTGCCGGACCCGCCGGGGCTCCGCGGGTCTGGACCTGCGGGCCGGGCTGTGGCGCCAGCTTGCCGCCGCCGGCGTGGCGAAGGTGGGCGTCGACCCACGGTGCACGGTCGAGGAGTCCGCGCTGTACAGCTACCGCCGCGACGGCGTCACCGGCCGGCTCGCCGCAGCGACCTGGTTCGAGCAATGACGGTCCCTGAGTGATGACGGGCCCGGAGCAAGGACGCCGCGACGAGCTGGCGGCGGCGCTGGCGCGGGTTCGCGGCCGGATCGCCGCCGCGTGTGCCGCTGCGGGACGTGATCCTGCGCAGGTGCGCCTGCTTCCGGTCACCAAGACCTTCCCGGCGCGGGACGTGGCGCAGCTTGTTGACCTCGGCCTGCTCGATGCCGCTGAGGCCCGGGACTCCGAGGCCGCCACGAAGGCTGCTGAGGTCGCCTCCCTACGTCCGGTGGCGGCGGTGCGCTGGCACATGGTCGGTCGGTTGCAGCGAAACAAGTGCCGGTCAGTGGCTCGGTGGGCGGCGCAGGTGCAGTCGGTGGATTCGCAGCGACTGGTCGAGGCGCTGGATCGAGCTGCCCGCTCCGCGACGGACGCCGGGCAACGCCAGGCCACTCTCGGTGTACTGGTCCAAGCCAGCCTGGATGGTGACCCCTCGCGCGGCGGCTGCCCGCTGCCAGAGCTCGAGGCGTTGGCCGATCGGGTCGCGGCGGCATCGCCGCAACTCCGGCTGGAAGGAGTGATGGCAGTCGTCCCGCTCGGGATGGATACTGGAGTGGCCTTCGCCCAGCTCGGCGCCGCGGCCCAGCGGTTGCGCCGTTCGCACCCCGATGCGGTCGAGCTGTCCGCCGGGATGAGCGGCGATCTCGAGCAGGCCATCACGCACGGCTCGACGTGCGTGCGTGTCGGAACCGCGCTACTGGGTGATCGGCCGTTAACCTCGCGCTGACCGGGTACGACGGTCCGTGGGCGCGGATCGGATTCGTGGGCCAGGGCCGGGTTCGGCGGGTGGTGCGTCGGGGATGGGGATAGGAAGGCGAGATGATGAGCGCGCTGCACAGGCTGAAGGCGTACTTCGGCATGGTGCCCGTCGAGGAGTTCGACGCAGCTGAGTTCGGCGCAGAGGATTTCGACCACTATCACCCGGGCTATCGCGGTGAATACCTCGATCCAGGCAATGCCAGCCAAGGTTATGACCCAGCGTGCGATCCGGCTCACATCCTCAGGGATGGTGATCACACCGTCGAGCGATCCGGCGCCCGCCGTGCGCCCCGGGCGGCTGCCGACACTGACGACGACGGCTTCGCCATCCGGGCTGCGCATCACGTGTCGCCCAGGGCGCATTCCACCCGTTCTCCTTCCTGGGCCACTGGATCTCATCCCACCGAATCTCGAGCGACCGGTCCGTGGGCGGCGGAGGCTCCCGTACGCGGCTCGCTGGCTATCGACACAGCGAGCATCGACGCCAGGTCAACGGTCCGCCAGCCGGTCGCACCGCATCGGGTCACGCCAGCGCCACGATCCGGTCCGCTCGCGGAAGATGCGCTCGGAGAAGGCAGCTCACATCCATTGTCTCGTATCGTCACCCTGCATCCGCACAACTACAACGAGGCCCGGCCCATCGGGGAACGATACCGAGAGGGCAATCCGGTGATCATGAATCTGACCGAGATGGAGGACCGGGACGCCAAGCGCCTCGTCGACTTCGCGGCCGGGCTGGCGTTCGCGCTGCGCGGCTCGATCGACAAGGTCACCAACAAGGTGTTCCTGCTCTCGCCGCCCAACGTCGACGTCTCCGCCGAGGACAGGCGCCGGATCGCCGAAGGTCGCTTCTTCGGCTAACCCCTGGTTAGTCCGTCAAGGGGCCCCGGCTTACCGCCGCCCGGCTAGCGGTGGCAGAGTGTCTCCGTGGACGTGGTCCGGTGGGTCGCTTACTATCTGCTCTTCTTCTTCTGGTTGCTGCTCACAGCGCGTATCGTGGTCGAGTTTGTTCGTACCTTCGCGCGTAGCTGGCAGCCGGTCGGGGGGGTGGCGATCGCCCTTGAGTCGGTCTATACAGTGACCGACCCACCGGTCCGAGCGCTCCGCCGGGTGATCAAGCCCATCCGGATCGGCGGCGTTGGGCTGGACCTGTCCATTATGGTTCTGTTGTTCGTGGTGCTCATACTGATGCGCGTGGTGGAGCCGACGAGACTGTAGCGACCACCGGGTTCACGGCCGCTGCCCCAGGATGTCCCCAGCATGTTCATAGTCGTCGAGGAGTGCGTGAGGTGATCCGATGCCGTTGACCCCCGCCGACGTTCACAACGTCGCGTTCAGTAAGCCACCGATCGGCAAACGGGGCTACAACGAGGACGAGGTGGACGCCTTCCTCGACCTTGTTGAAGCCGAGCTGGCTCGCTTGATCGAGGACAATAACGATCTACGTAACCAGGTTGACCAGCTTGACCAGCAGCTGCGCGCCGCGCCGGTCGACACCGGGCGTAACCTCCGCCCGCTGGAGCCGCCGCGACCGGTGATGGCCCCGGTCCCGCCGCCGATGATGGAACAGACGTCGCCCGGTGGTGATCACCACGTCCAAGCCGCCAAGGTGCTGGGTCTGGCTCAGGAGATGGCGGACCGGTTGACCGGCGAGGCCAAGGCCGAAGCGGACGGGATGTTGGGCGAGGCCCGAACCAAGTCCGAGCAACTGCTCTCCGACGCCAGGGCGAAAGCCGACGGCATGGTCAACGAGGCCAGGACCAGGGCCGAGACCATGCTCAACGACGCCCGAACCAGAGCGGAGACTTTGGACCGGCAGTCCCGGGAGAAAGCTGCTTCCCTGGAGCGGGATGCGGCGCGCAAGCACTCCGAGATCCTCGGTTCGATCAGCCAGGAGAAGACCGTCCTGGAGAAGAAGATCGATGAACTTCGTACCTTCGAGCGTGAGTACCGCACTCGATTGAAGACCTACCTGGAGTCGCAGCTCCGGGAGCTGGATGGGCGTGGATCGGCCGCGCCGGCGGACGCGGTGCGCACCCAGGGCTTTGTGACGTCCGGGTTCGGCGCGCGTGCCGAAGCCGGTAGCTGACGCGCCCCGCGTGTTGGTCACTGGGGTACTGCTGCTCGCGGCAGCGGGGTTGCTCATTGCCGCGCTCGGCACTGGCCATGTCGCTCTGGCGTGGGGATCGGTCCTGCTCAGCGCCGTAGCTGCGGTGTTGATCCTCAGGAGGTGGCGCCAGTCCTGGTTGAAAAGCCAGGACGCCCCTGAGGATGAGCCGGTCCTCCTGGAGGACGAGCCGGATGAGCCGGTGACCGCAGCGCAGGAGGTTGACTCGGGCTCGGTGGTTCCCGAGCTGAGCCTCCAGTCCGGTGGGGACAGTCAGGTTGATGATGCCGAGGCGGCTGACGCATCGCCCGGCGAGGAGGACACCGACGCCGCGGACCTGCTGGTGGTCTACGAGCTGACCGACGAGGTACTGGTGGTTGACGGGCACCCGCGCTACCACCTCACCCGTTGCCGGTGGCCCGACCAGGCGGGTGCCGAGCGGTTGCCGGTGCGCGAGGCGCGGGAGCTCGGGTTCACGCCATGTGCTCGCTGCCGGCCGGATACCGCGCTCGCCCGCAAGCACCGAGGTGCCCGTGCTACAAGCGCCGGGAACGGTTGAGCCCGGCACAATCCACTAGCACGGCCCGGGTACGCTAACAAGCAACAGGCGCTGATCCGGCCATCACCGGGGAGTCTCCGGAAGAACAGGGAACGTCCCACGCGGGCGAGCCTCCAGTAGAACCGGACGGGTCCGGCCCGTCATCGCCGGATAACGAGAGGCCACCCGTACTGCGGGCGGCAAGCGGGGTGGTACCGCGGTCCGCGGCGCAGCCGTTGGGTCGTCCCCGTGCGGATCTGCACAGGTGACACCCGCACAGGAAGTACACGCCGCCATGGTCTACCCCAAGGTTTCCGCAGACGCTGTCGCCGCGCAGCCGTCGTTTCCCCAGCTTGAAGCATCCGTGCTGCGGTATTGGCAGGATGATCAGACCTTCGCGGCGTCGGTAGCTGCCCGGTCGGCCGGAGACGACGGAGCCAACGAGTTCGTCTTCTATGATGGTCCGCCGTTCGCCAACGGTCTTCCTCATTACGGGCACCTGCTCACCGGCTACGTCAAGGACGTGGTGCCGCGCTACCAGACGATGCGTGGTGCTCGGGTGGAGCGCCGGTTCGGCTGGGACTGCCACGGGTTGCCGGCCGAGGTGGAGGCGGAACGGCAACTGGGCATCAAGCACAAGTCCGAGATCGAGCAGATGGGCGTGGCTGAGTTCAACGCCGCCTGCCGCCGCTCGGTGCTGCGCTATACCCGTGAGTGGCGCGAGTATGTGACCCGCCAGGCCCGCTGGGTGGACTTCGACAACGACTACAAGACCCTCGACCTGACCTACATGGAAAGCGTCCTGTGGGCCTTTAAGACGCTGTGGAACAAGGGTCTGATCTATCAGGGTTTCCGGGTGTTGTGGTACTGCTGGCGCTGCGAGACGCCGCTATCGAACACCGAGACCAAGATGGACGACGTCTACCGCAGCCGGCAGGATCCCGCGGTCACCGTCGGGCTCCGGTTGGCCGCCGCTGACACTGCGCTGGACGGGGTGCTGGCGCTGGTGTGGACCACCACACCGTGGACGCTGCCGTCCAACCTGGCTGTCGCGGTGCACCCGAACCTCACCTACGTCACGGTTGAGGCGGCCGGCGAGCGATATCTGATCGCCGAGGACCGGCTACCCGCCTACGCCCGCGAACTAGGTGACCAGCCGCCGGTACTGGGCCGCTACCTCGGATCGGAGCTGCTGGGCCTTCGCTATGTCCCCCCATTCGACTTCTTCGCCGGCCGGGCCGGCGCCCACTGGGTACTGCCCGCCGATTTCGTGACCACCGATGAGGGCACCGGTCTGGTGCATCTGGCCCCGGCGTTCGGTGAGGAGGACATGGCTGTCACCGACGCCGCGGGCATCGAGGTGGTGATCCCGGTGGATTCGGCCGGGCAGTTCACCACCGAGATCCCCCCGTACGCCGGGATGCAGGTCTTCGACGCCAACCGGGCGATCATCCGCGATCTGCGCGACGGCGCGCCCTACGTTGGCGGCGTGCTGCTGCGTCAGGAGACCTATGAGCACCCCTACCCGCACTGCTGGCGCTGCGACAATCCCCTGATCCAGCGTGCGGTGTCGTCGTGGTTCGTCGCCGTGACACAGTTCCGGGACCGGATGGTGGAGCTCAACCGGGAGATCACCTGGGTGCCGGAGAACGTCGGGACCGGGCAGTTCGGTGCGTGGCTGGACGGTGCCCGGGACTGGAACATCTCGCGCAACCGGTACTGGGGCGCACCGCTACCAGTCTGGGTCTGTGACGATCCGGCCTACCCGCGGGTGGACGTCTACGGCTCGCTCGACGAGCTGGAGCGTGACTTCGGGGTGCGTCCCACCGATTTGCACCGACCGTTCGTCGATCAGCTGACCCGACCCAACCCGGACGACCCGACCGGGCGCTCCACCATGCGCCGGGTACCAGAGGTGCTGGACTGCTGGTTCGAGTCCGGATCGATGCCTTTCGCCCAGGTGCACTACCCATTCGAGAACGACGCATGGTTCGAGCACCACTATCCGGGTGACTTCATCGTCGAGTACAACGGGCAGACCCGGGGGTGGTTCTACACGCTGCACGTGCTGGCCACGGCGCTGTTCGACCGACCGGCGTTTCGGTCGTGCCTGGCCCACGGCATCGTGCTCGGCGACGACGGCCTGAAGATGTCCAAATCCAAGGGCAACTACCCCGAGGTCACCGAGGTCTTCGACCGGGACGGCTCGGACGCGATGCGCTGGTTCCTGATGGCCTCACCGATCCTGCGTGGCGGGAACCTGGTGGTCACCGAGCAGGGCATTCGTGAGGCCGTCCGGCAAGCTCTGCTGCCGCTGTGGAACTCCTGGTATTTCCTCACCCTCTATGCCAACGCCGCGGGTGTCGACGGGCGGTGGCGGACCGGCAGCCCGCACGTACTCGATCGATACATCCTCGCCAAGCTGCACGACATGGCGGTTGACGTCACCGCGCGGATGGACCGATACGACGTCGCCGGGGCCTGCGCCAGCGTGCGCGGGTTCTGCGACGTGCTCACCAACTGGTACGTGCGCCGGTCCCGGGACCGCTTCTGGGCCGGTGAGCGCGACGCGATCGATACCTTGCACACCACGCTCGAGGTCACCTGCCGGCTGGCCACCCCACTGCTGCCGCTGACCACCGAGGCGATCTGGCGCGGGCTGACCGCGGGGCGCTCGGTGCATCTGGCCGATTGGCCCGATCCCGCCTCGCTGCCGCAAGATCGGGACCTGGTGGTGTCGATGGACCGGGTGCGCCAGGTGGTGTCCGCCGTGCTGTCGTTGCGCAAGGCCCGGGGCCTGCGAGTCCGCCAGCCGCTGTCCCGACTCACCGTGGCCGCGCCGGACGCGAGCGAGCTCGCTGCCTTCACCGACCTGATCGCTGACGAGGTGAACGTCCGGTCGGTCGAGCTCACCGAGGACGTCGCCGCGCACGGCCGCTTCGAACTCACCGTCAACGCCCGCGCCTGCGGGCCCCGGCTGGGAGGCGACACTCAGAAGGTGATCCGGGCGGTCAAGGCGGGGCAGTGGGAACGCGGTCGGGATGGGGTGCTGTCCGCGGCCGGGATCCCGTTGCTGGAAGGCGAATACACCGAGCGGCTGGTCGCCGCGGACCCGTCCGAGACCGCCGCGTTGCCCGCCGGATCCGGTTTGGTGGTCTTGGACACCACAGTCACCCCGGAGTTGGCCGCCGAGGGCATCGCCAAGGACTTGGTGCGGGTCGTGCAACAGGCCCGCCGGCAGGCCGGCCTGGACGTCACCGACCGGATCGTGCTGACCATCGACGCGCCACCGGAGGTGCTCGCGGCGGCGCAGGAGCACGAGCAGCTCATCGCCAGCGAGGTACTCGCCCGCGGGGTCGACTACGCCCCTGTGCATGACGGCTTTGCCGGCACCGTCGGCGACGCCCTCGAGGTGCGGGTCGCCGTCAAGGTCGTGAGTGCGTAACAGTGTTCCAGCACCGGGAACCACTCACGAGCGCTGGCGCTGCAGCAGCTCGCTGGCGCGAGCTGCTGCAGCGCCGGGCCATCCCCCCGGAGATCCGGGCCGCCGCCCCGAAGGACCCGAGCCGCCACGATCCCGCCCGCTTCATACCGCCGGCGGACCCGGCGGACACCCCATCGCGCCGGTCCGCGCTGCAGTTGCTGGGACCCGACGGTGGGACCGTGCTCGACGTCGGGTGCGGTGCAGGCGCTGCCGGGCTCGCGCTGGTGCCCATGGTGTCGCACCTGACCGGGGTGGATCCCGCCGAGGACATGCTGCGCGCCTTCGAGCGGGCCTGCGATCAGTGCGCGCTGGCGCATCGCAGCGTTCATGGCCCGTGGCCGCAGGCGGCGGGCCAGGCGGGTGTAGGAGATGTCGTGGTCAGCCACCATGTCGGGTACAACACCGTTGAGTTGGGGCCGTTCGTCGCCGCGCTGGGTGCCGCCGCCCGCCGCGGGATCGTCGTGGAGCTCCATGCCGTGCACCCCGGGGCCTGGCTGGACCCGTTATGGGCGCAGTTTCATGGGCTGCACAGGCCACCACCGGCGACCGCGGACGACGTGCTGGCGGTGTTCGCCGAAGTGGGGATATGCCCGGAAGTCCAGCGCTGGAGCCGACCGGCCCAGCCGCGCAATCCTGGGTCAGAGGTTGAGTTCTCGCTGCGCAGGTTGTGCCTGCCCGACGAGCGCCGGGACGAGGTCGCCGAGGCGGTCGCGAGACTGGGTCCACGCCACCGCGATCTGGTCACGATCACCTGGTCCAGCTGACCTGCGAGGCTGGAGGACAATCCGGGCGTGAACGGCGTGGAGTTCGCGCTCGGGGCGGGGGCGGCGGTATTGCTGCTGGCCGTACTCGCTGTGCGCTTCTCCACCCGAATCGGGCTGCCATCGCTGCTGGTCTACCTGGCCATCGGGCTGCTGATCGGCGAGTCCGGCCTCGGCATCCGGTTCTCCGATACGCCGCTCACCGCGGCCCTGGGCATTGCCGGGCTGGTACTGATCCTGGCCGAGGGCGGTCTCACCACCCGGTTCTCGGTGATCCGCCCCGTGCTGAGCTGGGGTATTTCGCTGTCCACTGTGGCGGTCGCGGCGAACATCGCCATCACCGGCTGGGCGCTGCACCTGCTGCTGAGCCTGGACTGGCGCACGGCGCTGTTGTGGGGCGCGGTGCTGTCCTCGACCGACGCCGCCGCGGTCTTCAGCGTGTTGCGGTCGCTGAAGGTGCCGCCTCAGCTGGCGGGCGCGCTCGAGCTGGAGTCGGGCATCAACGACGCGCCGGTCTACATCGCGGTGGTGCTCCTCGCGGGGGGCGACCCGGTGCGGTGGTGGACGCCTTTGCTGGTCGGCTACGAGTTGCTCGCTGGCGCGGTGGTGGGGGTGGCGCTGGGGTTCGCCGGATCGTGGGCGCTGCGCCGGGCGGCGCTGCCCTCGACCGGCCTCTATCCGCTGGCGACGATCGCGGTCTGCGTGCTCGCCTTCGCCGCCGGGCAGGGTCTGCACGCCTCGGGCTTCCTGGCGACCTACCTGGCCGGGCTGGTGCTCGGCAACGCGCGCCTGCCGCACCGCGGGGACACCCTGTCCTTCGCCGAGGGTCTGGGCTGGCTCGCCCAGATTGCCCTGTTCGTGCTGCTGGGTCTGTACGCCTCGCCGGCCCGATTGCCCGGCGCGCTGATCCCCGCGCTGGTCGCGGGGGCGGTGCTGGTCGTGCTGGCGCGCCCGCTGTCGGTGGCGCTGGCCCTGACACCGTTGCGGGTGGCCTGGCGGGAGCAGGCCTTTCTGTCGTGGTCCGGCCTCCGCGGCGCAGTACCGATCGTGCTGGCTCTGATTGCGCTCACCAGAGGCTTCCCGGGAGCCCAACGGCTGGTGGACGTGGTGTTCGTGTTGGTCGTGCTGCTCACCGTGGTCCAGGGCGTCACGTTGCCCCTGGTCGTGCGCCGGCTGGGACTGTCCCGCCCGGAGCAGGGCCGGGAGATGGAGGTCGACTCCGCGGCACTGGACGAGATGGACGCTGAGCTGCTCCAGATCCGGGTACCCCGGCCGTCGCGGCTACACGGTGTCTACCTCTCCGAGCTGAGGCTGCCCGCCGGGGCGGTGGTCAGCCTGGTGGTGCGCGAGGAAAACGGGTTCACTCCAGGACCGACCACCCGGTTGCAGGAGGGCGACCAGCTGCTGGTCGTCACGACGGCCGGCAACCGGGACCAGACTGAACAGCGGATCCGGGCGGTGCACCGGGCCGGTCGGCTGGCCCAGTGGCGCGGGGAGACCGGCGCCTGAGAGCAGGGCCGGTGAGGTCGTCACAATGGTGACATGAACCCATCGCAGCATGCCGACGGAGCGGCCGCCGGTGCCGAGGGCGTCGGCGAGGCCCGGGTGGGACGCCGTCGAACCGGCTTGCTGGCCGCTGCAGCTGCCGTCACGCTACTGCTGGACGTGCTGAGCAAAGTCGTCGCGGTCGCGATCCTGGAGGGCAATCCTCCGGTGCAGCTGTTAGGTGGCGCGCTGTACCTCGTGGTCTACCGGAACTCGGGTGCGGCGTTCTCGATGGCCACCGGGTTGACCTGGCTGCTGTCGCTGATCGCGCTGGGAGTCGTGGTGGCGATCGTCCGGCTGGCGCCCCGGCTGCGTAGTTCTGGTTGGGCTTTCGGGCTGGGGTTGGTGTTGGGGGGTGCGCTGGGCAATCTGGTGGATCGGTTGCTGCGCGCCCCCGGCCCCCTGCGTGGCCACGTGGTGGACTTCCTCTCGCTGCTGGCGCCGGACGGCAGCGTGTGGCCGGTGTTCAACCTGGCAGACTCGGCGATCGTGTGCGGCGGCGCGGTGCTGGTCCTGCTCGCCGCGACCGGCCGGGACTTCGACGGCACCCGGGGCCCGAAACGAACCCCAGAAAGAGCACCACGATGAGCGACGTGCGGACGCTGCCGGTGCCGGAGGGACTCGATGGCATGCGGGTCGACGCGGGGCTTGCGCGGCTACTGGGGCTGTCCCGGACAGTTGTCGTCGGGCTGACCGAGAGCGGGGCGGTGCTGGTGGACGGCAGTCCAGTCGGCAAGTCCGACCGCCTAGCCACCGGCAGCCGGCTAGAGGTGACCCTGCCCGAGCCTCAGCAGCCGGCCGCGCCATCGGTCGAGCTGATTGAGAGACTGCAGGTGCTGCACGACGACGCCGACCTGGTCGTGGTGGACAAGCCGGTTGGGGTTGCCGCGCACCCCAGCCCGGGCTGGACCGGACCCACCGTGCTCGGTGGACTCGCCGCCGCCGGAATCCAGGTGGCCACCTCAGGTGCGGCTGAGCGCCAGGGCGTGGTGCACCGGCTGGACGTGGGCACGAGCGGTCTGATGATCGTCGCCAAGTCGGAGCGTGGCTACTCGGCGCTCAAGCGGGCCTTCCGGGATCGCACCGTCGCCAAGCACTACCGGGCACTGGTGCAGGGTCACCCGGATCCCACTCGAGGCACCATCGACGCTCCGATCGACCGGCACCCCAAGCACGACTGGCGCTTTGCCGTGGTGGCCGGCGGCAAGCCGTCGGTGACGCATTACGAGGTGATCGAGGCGTTCCCGGCCGCGTCGCTGTGTGACGTGACCCTGGAGACTGGTCGCACCCACCAGATCCGGGTGCACTTCGCCGCGTTGCGGCACCCTTGTTGTGGGGACCTCACCTACGGTGCAGACCCCGCGCTTGCGCAGCGGCTCGGGCTGGACAGGCAATGGCTGCACGCCGCGCGGTTGGGCTTCCCGCACCCAGCCGACGACCGGTGGGTGGAATTCACCAGCCCGGATCCGGACGACCTGCGCGGCGCACTGGACGTGCTCGCCGCGCAGGCGTAGCCGATGCCCTCGCGGGCCCGCTGGGCGCTGTTGGCAGCCCTTCTCGTGGTGTTCGGCGTGACCGTCGTGGTGGCCGGACAGCGTGGCGAACCGGTGCCCAGCGGGGTGCAGCGGCTCGGACCCGAAGCCGGCGAGCCGGTCGCGCACTACCTCCGGCGGGCCCGTGCGTCGCTTCCTGCGGGGACCTCGGGGCCGGTGTGGGCCCTGGTACAGCTGGACGGTTACCTCACCCCGGAGCCCGCCGCTGAGCTGGCCCGGGGTGTTCGGCTCTCGCGGGTGATACTTCGCGTCCCGCTGCCGCGAGTGCAGACCGCGTTGATCACTCGGGATCTGCCGGGGCAGCGGCCGGTAACTGAGCTCGACGAGGCGATGCGCTCCGCGGCGCAGGACCGCCTGGCCGCGTCCCGGGCAGCGCCGAGCGAGCGGTCCGCCGCCGTCGCCGCCGCGGAAGCCACGCAGCTGCGCAGTGGCTGCGCGTGCGTGCTGGCGTTGCTGGTGTTCGGTGACGGCGAGAGCCTGCGGGCGGTGGCGGCCCGCTCAGGCGTACGAGCGGTGCATGCCGCGGATCCGGGTACGCCACTTCAGGACATCGCGATCGCCGCGCTGCTGCCCGAGCAGGTCGACCTGGTGGGACCGGTACCCGATGACGGGCCGGTGCCGCTGTGATGGGTACTGGTCCGGAACGCTCCGGTGCCGATGAGGTCGCTTACCCGCATCGCTGGCGAGCTCTCGCGGTTACCCAACTGGCTGGTTTCATGGGCCTGCTTGACGTCAGCATCGTCAACGTCGCGTTGCCCTCTATTCAGCAGAGCCTGGGCGCCTCGGTGGCGCAGGTGCAGTGGGTGGTGTCCGGCTACGCGCTCAGCTTCGGGCTGGTGCTGGTGGCGGGTGGTCGGCTGGGCGATGCCCTGGGCCGGCGACGGATGTTCCTCGTCGCGCTGACCGGGTTCATCTTGACCAGCGCGCTGTGTGGGGCTGCGCCCAGCGCGGGATTCCTGGTCGCGGCCCGGCTGCTGCAGGGGGTCGCGGCGGGGATGCTCACCCCACAGAACTCTGGCCTGATTCAGGTGCTGTTCCAGGGCGCGGAGCGGGGCAGGGCGTTCGGCATCTTCGGCGCCACGGTCGGGCTGTCCACGGCGGTCGGTCCGGTGCTCGGTGGTCTCATCCTCACCCTGGCGGGCGAGCATGAGGGCTGGCGGTGGGTCTTCTATGTCAATGTCCCGATCGGGCTGATCGCACTGGTAGCGGCGTGGCGCTTGGTGCCGTCCCGGCAGCGGGGCACAGAGTCGGTGGCATCGCAGATCGACGTCGTCGGCGCGATCCTGCTGGGCGCTGGTGTGCTGTGCCTGCTGCTACCACTGGTGGAGGTGGACAGCGGTGGGCTGCGCCGGCTGTGGTGGCTGTTCGGGCTGGCGCCGGTGCTCGTCGCGCTGTTCCTTCGCTGGGAGCAGCGGATGGTTCGGCGTGATCGGGCGCCGTTGCTGGACACCCGGCTGCTGTCTGCCACGCCCGGCTACCCGGCCGGAGCCCTGCTGGGGCTGGTGTACTTCGTCGGTTTCAGCGGGGTCTGGCTGGTGTTCGCGTTGTATTTCCAGCACGGGTTGCGATACACGCCGCTGCAGTCCGGGCTCTCGGTGACGTCGTTCGCACTCGGCTCGGCGGTGTCGGCTGCGGTAGCCGGCCGCCTGGTGACCAGGTACGGCCGATGGTTGACGGTGGGAGGGCTGGTCTGCGCCGCGGTCGGGTTGGCTGCCACCGCCGTGGTGCTCGACGTCACACCCGCAGTATGGGCCGGGCGGGCAGCGGCGCTTCCCTTGCTCATCGCCGGTATCGGCGGCGGCGCGGTGATCTCGCCGAACGTGACGCTGACCCTGGAGTGTGTGGCCCCCCGGATGGGCGGGGCCGCGGCTGGGGTTCTGCAGACCGCGCAGCGGATCGGATCGGCGATCGGGACGGCCGCGCTGGCGGCGGTGTTCTACGGCGTGGTGTCCCACAGCGGCCACTATCGCAATGCCATCGCCGCGGCGCTGCTCACCGGGACGGGGTTCGTGTGTCTGGCTCTGCTCGTGGCCGTGCTGGAACTCCGGCTCCGTCGCCGTCGGGCGTTGCTAGCAGGACCGGACCCGGCCACCGTCGCGGAGGCCGACGTGCACCGGGCGTGAGCCCGTCATGACCCACGCAACCGCTTGCGGTCCTCCTGACGCAACAATCCCCACGCGAGCAGCTGGCGGCCCAACTGGTTGATGTTGTCGCGGCCGCTGATCCCGGTGGCGCCGAGCTCCTGCAGCTTCTTGCACCACCTGCCCACACAGTCTTCGACAGCTCGCTCGGTCACCGGCCTCTCGTGGGGGCGTGCGGTGGATGCGTACTCGGCGGCCTCCCGGTTACCGACCGCGTCGCCGGGATCGGGCAGCGCCAGGAACTTGGCCGCGAGCAGTAACCGCTCGTGCTCGGTCGGCTCCCGCAGTGGGACGGTGCTGGGCTCATCGTGTCCCGGGGGGTCCAGCACCGGCGGCCGGGCACCATTGATACTGATCGAGAGCAAGTAGCGCCCGGATGGTGCGCCGATCCTGATCTCCAGGCCAGGAGGGCTGACTGCCCACCGCGAGTGCGAGTCGGATGTGGTCCGCGGCGGTAGCGGGTTGGAGACTCCGCGCACGATCACATCGAATGGGCGACTGCCGCTGTCGTTACAGACCACCCATAGCCCGCCGCCATATCGAATGGAACCAACGTGGCGGGAGATATGCAAGTCAGGTCCGCCATTGACACTGTCATGACCGAACCGCAACGTACGGTCATGACCTCGCCCGAAGGTGAAAGGCGGATTGCCGGGCCGCAACACTGCCACCTGACGGCCCTGAAAATGGGCCACCAGCCCGCTCGACGGCTGCGGCGGCGCCACCATCGCCCAACGTTAGCGCCGCACCACCGGGATTGACCACTCGCGTGAGGGCTGCCCTCTAGATACGGATAGTGGGATGGCGCTCTACTGGTTCGCGGAGGGTCGCGAAGAAACGGGAGACCTACCGTGCAGTCGAGTTTGCAGACCGTCGAGGCCAGGCGAACGTCGCCAGGGCAGGTCGCCGGGCGGGTCCGCCACTACGACTGGGGCACCATGCCCGGCAAACTCCGGATGGCTCAGGTTGTCCTCGTGCTGGGGGTGGCGCTCGCCGGCGCAGTCGGGGTCTACACCGGGATCGCCCGGGTGAACGCCACCGTCGACATCGCCGAGCACCTCGAACCGCTCAATGCCAACGTCATCACGCTGTACCGGTCGCTAGCCGATGCGGACGCCACGGTGGCGGCTGGGTACCTGTCCGGCGGTGTGGAACCCAGGGAGATGCAGATCCGTTACGGGCGCGACATCGTCGACGCGACGGCGAGCCTGGCGCAGGCCGGCACGCAGACCGGAGGAGAGTTCGTCACCGCCAAGCGGATCGCCGACATCACGACCGAGCTGCCGATCTACACCGGCCTTGTCGAGCGGGCTCGGGCAAACAACCGGCAGGGGCTAGCAGTCGGGGTGAGCTATCTTCGGGGCGCCTCGGATCGGATGCAGGACTCTATCCTGCCCGCGGCGGCCGAGCTGCAACGACGGCAGGCTGCGCAGCTCGATGACGCCTACCACCGGGCTGGGTCGGTGCTCTATGTTGCGCTTGCAGCGTGTTCGGTGAGTCTGGCCGGACTGATCTGGGCGCAGATCTTTCTGTTCCAGCGGACACACCGGGTCTTCAACGTGGGCCTGGTCGCGGCGAGCGGGGCAGTGCTCGCCGGGCTGGCGTGGTGGACGGTCGCGGGGATGGCCTCGACCAACTCGCTGACCAGGGCTCTTGGACATAGCCAATCGGTGTCCGACGCGCTGGCGCCGGCGCAGATTGCGGCGTTGCAGGCTCGCGCCGTCGAGAGCCTCGAACTGGTGACCCGTACTGCTGGCCCCCATGAGTCGGACTTCGACGCCCAGATGCAACTGCTTGCCCGCGACAACGGCACCGGCGGGGCGCTGGGTGCAGCTCGGCAGTTCGCCACTGACCAGCAGGGTGACGCACTGGTGGAGGCGGCTCTTGCCGACGCCCGCGATTACGCCGCAGCGCACCGGGAGGTCCGGCGGCTGGATGACGCCGGGGATTACCCCAAGGCGGTCGACGCCGCGGTGAACACTCACCACGCTGGCGCCGCCGCCGCGTTCGACCGGCTCAACCTGGCGCTGACCACGGCGGTCGACCATGAGCGCGAGGTATTCACCAGCGACATCAGCCGGGCCCGCAGATGGCTCATCGGCCTACCGATCGGCACCGGTGCGTTGGCCCTGGTTGCGGTGGTGGGGGTGGCCTTGGGCTTCCGGCAGCGGCTGGAGGAGTACCGGTGAGTACCCGATTCGTGTGCGCCTGTGCGGTGTCGGTCATGGTGCTGGCGGGGATGGCGGGCGAACAGTGGCCGGACCACTTGACCCCGAAACCGGCACTGGCGGGTTCCTGGCCGACCACGGTCATGGGTCCAGCGGCGGCCAGGTCACCTGCACAGGCGTCCGCTGAGCCGGGCTGCAATCCGCAGAACGTCCGGGCCAGCCTGCGCCCGCAGGGGCCGCTGCCAACACCCGGCCAGATGCCTGCCGGATCCGCCATGGCCCGGATCGCGCAGCGCGGTGACCTGGTTGTCGGTGTCCTGGAGGACACCTACCCGTTCGCCTTCCGGGACCAGAACTTGCGGCTGGAGGGATTCGATATCGACGTCGCGCGCGACATCGCCGGGGCGATCTTCGGCGACCGGGAGCGCGTGGTGTTCCGGCCGACCCTTGAGGTCAACCGTTTCGAGGTCGTGCGATCGGGCCAGGCCGACCTGGTGGTCGCCTCGGCGACTATCACTTGTCAGCGTCGTGAGCAGGTGGATTTCAGCACCGTGTACTTCGAGGCGGGACAACGAGTGCTGGTGAACCACGGGTCGACCGTCACCGGCCTTGGTGATCTCGGAGGAAGGCGGGTCTGTGCGGCCCGCGGTTCGACATCGCTGGAGAAAGTCCTGGCCGCACCTTCGAAGCCGGTCCCGGTCGGCGCGGCCACTGAGACGGACTGCCTGATGATGCTCCAGCTTGGTCAGGTTGATGCGGTATCCACCGACGACACCATCCTGGCCGGCATGGCGGCCCAGGACCCCCAGACCGTCATCGTCGGCCCGCGGCTCACCGAAGAGCCCTATGGCGTGGCGATCGGCAAGGACGCTCCCGATCTTCTGCGATTCGTCAACGCGGTGCTGGAGCGGCGCGCCGAGGACGGCCGGTGGCGGGCCAGCTACGAGCACTGGCTGACCCCGCTGGGTCCACCACCGGCACCGCCGACCCCGCAATACCAGGACTGATGCCATGACTTCCTTCACCGAGGCCGGCGAGGTAGCCGCCAGGCGACTCGCGGACAAGCAGCAGGACATCCTCGATGAGCTGATCAACCTGGAGGACCACCTCGGACGCAGGCTGCTGGACAGCACCACTTTGGAGGGGGTGACCCGCGAGCGCACGGCGAAAGTCCTCAACGACTTTACGGCGCTATGGGACAGCTACGAGCGCTACCGGACCGTAGCCGTGCTGGTTCGCACGATCATGGCGCGACCCCGGCCGACGGATGCTGACCTGCGTGAGGTCGAGGACCTGGTGACTGGCGCCGAGAATCTGGCGGCTGAAGTTCAACAGATCCACGACAGAATCCACCAGGAGATCACCGCGACCAATGCGGTGTGGAACGCGATGGATCCGCGCATCGAGACTTGCGACACCCTGTTGCGCCAGGCCCAGGCTTTGGTCGAGAAGCTCGGTCTGGTGGCCGGCCAGGACCCGACCGCTGCGGTGATGACCGAGCTGACCGGCCGTCTCAACGATGTGCAGCTGATCGCCTCGGCCGATCCCCTGCGGCTCTGGATCGATGGCGCGGTCGCCGTGCAGGAGGCTGATCAGCTCGTCGCACGCTGCGAACAGGTACATGCCGACCTGCACGCGCTCACCGAGCTGCGCCAGCACGGTCCACGCCGCCTGGACCAGGTGAGCGACACGGTCACCGAGGTGCGCCGGCTCGAGGAAGAGACCTCGGCGCAACGCCGCCGGGTCAACGCCAAGATCCTCACAGCCCCAGCACCGGAGGAGGGGGCACAGCCGGCCGACTTGCTCGGCCCTCGGCTTGCCACCGCCTTGGAACTCTGCCGGTGCGAACACTGGCGGCAGCTTGCGAGTGAGCTGCCGGCTCTGGAGCGGGATGTCATCGCGGCGCGCAAGCGAGCCCAGGCCGAGTTGATCGAGGCCGGTGAGCCACTGCGGCAGCGCGCGGAGCTGCGCGGGCGCCTGAGCGCCTACCGGGCAAAGGCGGCTGGTCTGGGACGGATCGAGGACCTCGCGCTTGAGCGGCGGTATCAGCGGGCGCGCACGTTGCTCTGGCACGCTCCGTGCGACCTGGTCGTCGCAGCGGGCGCCGTGGCGGAGTACCTGGACGCGGTCAATGCGACGGCAACGACCGAGGCCCCGGCATGACCAACTGCGCGAAAGCGGGATGTGGTGCCCTGATCGGAGACGACGGCTACTGCACACGGTGTGGAACCGCCGCAAAGCCACCGAGGACGTCCATGCAACCGTTGGCCCCGCCTGCCGAGACCCAGGACGGCCCCGTTTCGCCTGCCCCGGTCCCGATCGCCGTACGGCCGGCGACGTCCGAGCTCGTCACCGGCCTCTCCCGACGGGAGAGGCCGGTGAGCCTGCCCGAGATACCAGCGGCTGATCAGATGGCGCCGGTGCTCGATGACGCTCAGGTGCCTGAGCACAAGCGGTTCTGCCCGAATCCCGGATGCCGGCACCCGGTGGGCCGGGCGCGCAACGATCGGCCCGGCCGGGCTGAAGGTTTCTGCTCGCTGTGTGGGACCAGGTTCTCGTTCCGCCCGCTGCTGCAGCCCGGGGTGTTCGTCGGCGATGGCCAGTTCAAGGTGGAGGGCGCGATCGCGCATGGCGGGCTGGGCTGGGTCTACCGGGCGTGGGATTGCTGGGTCCCGCGCTGGGTAGTGCTCAAGGGTCTGATCGACGCCGACGATCCGGACAATCGCCGGGCCGCGGTGGCCGAGTTGGCCGCGCTGGCCGCGGCCGGCCACCGGAACATCGTCACGGTACTGACCGTGGTCAGGCATCCGCACCCGCTCACCGGTCGGGATGTCGACTACATCGTGATGGAGTGCCTGTCCGGCAAGTCGCTCAAGCAGTTAGTCCAAGAGCGCCCGGCCAACGACCTCTACCTGCCGGTGGATCAGGTCTGCGGGTTTGCGCTGGAGGTGTTGGCCGCGCTGGATCACTTACACGTCAAGC
>DATAWX010000203.1:0-9119 GCA_036266995.1 Pseudonocardiaceae bacterium
TCACCATCCCAGAGCCGGGTCCAGAGGCGGTCGATGTGGGGTCGCACGCCGCTGACGGTATAGCTGGTCGCGTTTCTGGCGGCGGTGTGGCGGGTCCGAGTGAGCAGGCCAAGGCCCCCGATGCAGCAGAAGGTCATCTGGGCCAGATCGACGACCAGATGGGCCGGATACTGATCGAGTCCGTGGTCCAGCGCGGTCTGCAGGGTGGGCAGGGTGCACAGGTCGACTTCGCCAGCCACCCGCAGCACGATGATCTCGCCCGGTGCGCAGCCCAATGACTCTGTGGCGCAGGACAGGAGACACCGAGGTGTTGATAACGCCGAAGGTGACCTGGGATTCTCCGGGGTGATCTGGCGGCACATTTCTACGGCCCACCCTCCGACAGTCGGAATCGAGCGTCGCCGGGGTCTGGGGCTACGTCACCGAGGTTACAGCAGGAGTGGCAAAACCTAGTTACCGCTGGTCGGCTGTCTGCTGTGCACAGCGGGGGTGGCGAGTACGTCGGTGGCCAGGTCAGGGCTGTTCGTCGCCGGTGGCGGGCGGTGTCGGCAGAATCTCGAACAGATGGTTCAGTCCGGTTATCTCTAGTGGGACAGCCACCGCGCGCCCGCTGGTCCCGCTGAGCTGAAGATTCGTACCTGTCTCAATGGCATTCTGCCGGGTGCAGATCAGCACCGAGAGGCCGGTTGAGCCCATGAACGACACCTGGCTGAGGTCGATGATCAGACGATCAGGCCCGGTCGCGAGCAGTTCACCCAGGTGGTCTTGCAGCGGTGGTCCGGTGATCATATCCAGCTCACCGGCGACGTAGATCACCAAGGTTGCCTGCTTGAGCTGCTGCACGGCGACGGAGAGCAGCCCGGTGTTGTCTATGTAGCCGAGAGATTCGCTGGAAGGAATCGACACGTCAGGGGCTGCCTCGGCGGCCATAAATGTCTCTTTCTCGGGGATCTTGGGAACCGGTGCACGGCCACACTAGCCCTCCGCAGTCGACTCCTGTCGCCCATCCCGCGGCCGATGGCCCATAGGCGGCCCATAAGATATCGGCGCGTTTCTGCGGTCGAGTCGGATCGGTAGCAGCGTTGGCGATCCCGAATAGCATTTGCTCGCACCGTCTCCGCTTGTGCGGGCGCCACTGTGCTGCGATGCTTACTTAGCCCAACGGGCGGTAGTCTGTGGGCGGCCGCGTGGGGGGTGGGCGGCCGCCCACACACCGGCTATCTCCCTATAGCTGGAGACTCAGACTAAGCCGAGACAACGACTGCGTAGCCGCCTAGACCGATCATCCGCTGTCCGGCAATGGTCTCGATCTTGGTGAGCAGCGTGGTGACGGCACCCGTCTCCGGATCGAAGTCCACGTCAGTGACCGAGCCGAGCTCCATACCTCGCTCGGTGAGGATCCGCTTGCCCAGGATCTCCAGGTCGTTGTCCTCGGCCCGCTGTTCCAAGCTGTCACGGGGTGGCCGGATCACCGCGTCGGTGGCGACTGTCACCGCGTCGGGCCCGAAGCCCCGGACGTCCTCCCAAGCGAGCAAGGTGCCGGCACCGCTGACCTTGCCCAGTCGCAGCAGCGCCACCCTGGCCGGTCCGGGCAGCACGACGAAGCCGTCGACTCTGGCCACCCGGGTCGCGGTGGCGGTGTTCACCACGTCGCGCTTACGTGCCTGGCTGAACAGCATCAGCCGGCCCCCTCTCGTAGCCGGGCCCGGAAAGCGCCGACAGCCGCGCCGAATCCGGCCAGATCCTCGGAGACGAACTCGGTGGCCGCCGCGGGCACGATGAGATTCTCGCCGGAGACCGCCACCGTGTCCGGCAGCGGGATGAACACGTGGCGACCCGCTGTGCCGAGTGCCTCGCTTGCCTCCACCTCGTAACCCACCACGTCCAGGCTCGTCCCGCTATGTAGCACGACGTCCACCACGCGCCCGAGATCGCGTCCGTTGTCGGTGAGCACCCGGTCCTGCAGCACGTCCGCGTCGCGGGCCTGTTTGCGAGGTGCGAGCTCGTTGGCTGCCGTCAGCACTGTCTCGTCAGGCACCATCACGGCATCCCGGCCCACTCCGTGTATCCCGAGCCAGGGCAGCGAATCCTTGCGAGACCGGCTGAACAGACCCGGATTGCGCAAGGTGAAACCGGCGATACGGCCGCCGGCGCGTTCAAAGACGACATCTTTGATTTCGGCGACCAGTTCGCCGCCGAGGGTGACCACCGGACGGCCAGTCAACTCGCTGGCCCGTAACAGCAACATCGGAGTCGGAGTGGTCACCGTGAGTCACTCCGCCGTGCATCGCCCGGCTCGGGTTGGCTCAGTCCGATCACGCCGCCGCGCCGCCTCTTGCGCTGGATGACGACCGCAAGCACAACCAGCGCTGCGATGACGACCAGCGCAAGAATCACCCAGCCCCACCAGTCCATCCCCACCTCCACACCGTTCCAGGCCCGGGCGCCGGCCTGCGCGCAGGGTAACGCGGGGGGCTCGTGCTCGCCTGCTGGGGCGTCACCACGCGGGGGTAGGGTCTGCATCCGTCGGGCGCCGGGAACCGCACCTGCTGCGGGCGCGTTGAACCCGGGTGACGGCCTGCAACGTCGACCTGGAGGAACACGGTGCGCACCACCAGCAATCCGGCATTCCGCAGTCTTCCCGCTGGGGGCGGCGGATATGCGGGTTTCAACTCCGCTCCCGGAAGGTTCCCGGGCGCTGACGCCCGCTATGGCGGTGCCCTGCCGACTACCAGCCGGCCGATGACCGTCGATGACGTGGTCACCAAGACAGGCATCACCTTGGCGGTACTGATGGCCACCGGCGTGGCGACCTACCTCAGCGGACTGTGGGGGCTCGCCTTACCTGCCGCGCTGATCGGTTTCGTGCTCGCGATGGTGGTCATCTTCAAGAAGCTGGTCAGTCCGCCGCTGATCCTGGCTTACGCCGCCGTCGAGGGCGTCTTCCTCGGTGGCATCAGCGGCGTGATCGGCAGGGCGGTCGAGCTGCGCTCGCCGGGTAGCGGCTCCATCGTGCTGGAGGCGATCACTGGCACGGTGCTGGTGTTCGCCGGGATGCTGGTGGTGTACAAGACCGGTGCGGTGAAGGTGACTCCCCGGTTCACCAAGTGGTTGACCGGTGCCCTGATCGGGGTCGTCGGCCTGATGCTCGTGAACCTCATCGCGAACTTCTTCATCCCCGGCGGGCTGGGCCTGCGCAACGGGGGCCCCCTGGCGATCGTTTTCAGTCTTGTCGTCATCGGGATCGCGGCGTTCAGCCTGCTGCTCGACTTCGACGCTGCCGACCAGGCGATTCGGGCCGGTGCACCGGAGCGGACCGCCTGGTACATCGCCTTCGGCCTCACGGTGACTCTGGTCTGGCTATACCTGGAGATCCTGCGGCTGCTGTCCTACTTCCAAAACGAGTAGCAGCCCAGTCATCGGCGCTGCCATCGCGCAGCGCCGAGCACAGCGTGGGGAGCAACATCGAGCAAGCGGTTTCGTAGCCGGCCGCCGAGGGGTGGAAGTGGTCCCGGCCGAACAGGATATCGGGCTGGCTGCGGAAGTCCCGGGCGAGTAGTTGGGCCAGTGGCGCCGCCACGCCGCCGGCCCGGCGCACCGCGTCGCGCTGCACGCGGGCCAGCGTCAAGCTGGAGGTGTGGGCAATGGCCCGCAACGGTTGTGGGATCTGTGGGATGGTACCGAGATCCGGGCAGGTTCCGACGACCACCGTGGTGCCTGCGGCGCGCAATCTCGATACCGCCTCCCCGAGCAGTTTTGCCGACTCCCATGGGGGAACCCGGCGGGTCACGTCGTTGGCGCCAATCATGATCATCGCCGCGTGCGGCGGGTTGATCAGGGCGGTGTCCACC
The DNA here is from genome assembly GCA_036266995.1 of Pseudonocardiaceae bacterium. Classification (GTDB taxonomy): domain Bacteria; phylum Actinomycetota; class Actinomycetes; order Mycobacteriales; family Pseudonocardiaceae. The sequence continues at coordinate 3,852 of DATAWX010000203.1, forward strand.
TGCCCGGCGAGCCGTCGGCTCGTAGAGCCGCAGATCGCCAGCGTGTCCAGCTCCACTGGTTGGCCGGTCTCGGCGGCTAGCCCGCGGGCCAGTACCACACCTGGAAGCTGGTCGGGCTGATCCACGCCGAGACCGGCCGCCAACGAGTCGCCCAGCATCGTCAAACGCAGCACCTGCGCTAAAGGCAGCCCGGGGATGGCCGTAGCCGACGGGGAATGCGGGCCGGTCCCGTCCGGCAGGTACACCCCGTCTGCCCGGAAGGGAAACCAACCCGGGATCACGATGTCGCGGCGCGCACGCCGACCCTGCTGGTTGAGCATTCCGTAGGCCGCACCGAGCGTAGCGCCGGTAGCACCGACCACGACGGCTGCCGTCCGTAACAGATGTTGCATCGCTGAACACCTCCTCGACGCTGCGCCGCGCGGAGTGACCTCCATACTCTCTGATATACGCCCAGAATCTCGTCGGCGCACGAGCACGATCCGCCCTACCTCTCGCCAGGAGAACCCGGTGCACTACGCCGAGCACATCATCGATCTGGTCGGCAATACCCCCCTGGTGCGACTGAACTCGGTCGCCCGGGATGTCACCCCGCTGGTCCTGGCGAAGGTCGAGTACTTCAACCCCGGCGGCAGCGTGAAGGACCGGATCGCGCTGCGGATGGTGGAAGCAGCGGAGCGTTCAGGTGAGTTGCGGCCCGGCGGCACGATCGTCGAGCCGACGTCGGGCAACACCGGCGTCGGGCTGGCTCTGGTCTCTCAACGTAAGGGATACCGCTGCCTGTTCGTCTGCCCTGACAAGGTGGGTCAGGACAAGCTCGATGTGCTCAGGGCCTACGGTGCCGAGGTCGTGGTGTGCCCCACTGCGGTCCCGGCCAGTCACCCTGACTCGTACTACTCGGTGTCCGACCGGTTGGCCCAGGAGATCGTCGGTGCGTGGAAGCCCGACCAGTACTCCAACCCGGAGAACCCGGCCAGTCATTACCATGGCACCGGTCCGGAGCTCTGGGCGCAAACCGAGGGGCGGATCACCCACTTCGTGACCGGCATCGGTACCGGCGGGACGATCTCCGGAACCGGGCGCTATCTCAAAGAGGTCAGCGACGGGAAGGTGCGGGTGGTCGGTATCGATCCGGAAGGCTCGGTGTACTCGGGCGGCAGCGGTCGGCCCTACCTGGTGGAAGGTGTCGGGGAAGACTTCTGGCCGCGCTGTTATGACCGCGACATCTGTGATGAGGTCATCCCTGTCTCTGACGCCGATTCCTTCACCATGACCCGGCGGCTGGCCCGCGAGGATGGGTTGCTGCTGGGGGGATCCTGCGGGATGGCCGTGGTGGGTGCGCTGCGGGTCGCGGCCCGGGCCGATGCCGGCTCAGTGGTAGTGGTGTTGCTGCCCGATGGCGGGCGCGGTTACCTGGGCAAGGTCTTCAACGACACCTGGATGGCCACCTACGGTTTCCTGCCTCCCGACTCCTCCGGTGCGACGGTCGCCGACGTGCTGGTCGGCAAGGACGGCGCCTTGCCCAAGCTGGTGCACACCCATCCGAACGAAACCGTCGCCGAAGCGGTGATGATCCTGCGCGAGTTCGGCGTCTCGCAGCTGCCCGTGGTGGCCGCCGAGCCGCCGGTGATGGCGGCCGAAGTGATCGGCGCGGTCAGCGAGCGCACCCTGTTGCAGGCGCTGTTCGCTGGTAATGCACAACTGGCTGACCGGATCGAGGCGCACATGGCCGCACCGCTTCCGACGATCGGGGCGGGGGAGCCGATCGGGTCCTTGATGCGGGCATTGGCCAACGCCGACGGCGCCATGGTCTTGATCGACGGTAAACCCGCGGGAGTGGTGACCCGGCAAGATGTGCTGGGGTTTTTGGCTGGGCGTTGAAGGAGGCCGGATCGGATCCGCTAGGTTGACCGCGCGCCAATGCGCCAGGCTGCCTTAGCGAGGGGGTTAAAGAACCCAGTGACAAAAGCCCAGCCGACGTGTCAGCCGACTCAGCCCACTGATTCGCCCGACGGCCAGCCCGTATCGGTTGAGCTGCCGGTACCCCCGCCGCCGTCTATACCGACGACATGGCCGCCGCAGTATGGGCAGCCGTCGCAGCTTCCATCTCCACCACAATTCGGACGAATAGCACAGCTCGTACCACCGCCGCAGTTCGGGCGATTAGCGCGTTCTCGTCAATTGCGAGAACCTGGCCGATTGCAAGAGCCGGCGGCCGCACCCCAGGTTTGCCTGGAAAGTACCGGCGCGCAGGCCGGTCGAACGCCGCACACTGGTCAGAAAGAGTCGCCACCGCGGCCGACCGATGTCGGTGACCTCCGAGCCGTGGGACTGCCGGAACCGCTGGCGGGATTCGGCCCCAGGGCGATCAGCTTTTTGATCGACTACGTAGCTCCGGTGATCGTGCTCAACCTCCTCTTTTCCCTCGGTGTCGCCACCGGCAGCGCGGCGTGGCACCCGGCGCTGGCCGCGGTCGGCTATCTGGGGCTACTGGGCTTCGCGGTGTGGAACTCGGGCTACCTTCAGGGCACCACGGGGTGCAGCCTCGGCCGCCGGGTGGCGCGGACGAAACTGGTCACGATCGAGACCGGTCGGCCGGTGGGGTTCGGTCATGCCCTGGCGCGCCAGATCTGCCACGGCCTGGAGTTCGGCATCGGGTACCTGTGGCCGCTGTGGGACGGCAAGCGTCAGACCTTCGCCGACAAGATCCTCAAGACAGTGGTGATCCGAGTTGATCCGCAGGCCGGACACGACGCGGCGACCAAAGATCGCACCGGCAGCGCAACACCGTAGGCTGACGAGGTGACAGGCTTCGCGACCCGTGCCATCCATGCTGGTCAAGACCCGGATCCTCATACCGGATCGGTGATCGTGCCGATTCACAGCAGCTCTACCTTCGTCCAGGACGGCGTCGGTGGGCTACGCGAGGGTTATGAGTACGCCCGCACCGCCAACCCCACCCGGACCGCGTTGGAGACCTGCCTGGCCGCGTTGGAGGCCGGCCTGCACGGCCGCGCCTTCGCCTCCGGGATGGCTGCCAGTGATGTGCTGTTGCGAGCGACCTGCCGGCCGGGTGACCACATCGTCATCCCCGACGACGCCTACGGCGGCACGTTTCGGCTGATCGACAAGGTGTTCCGGCACTGGGGGGTGGAGCACACCGCCGTCGGTCAGTCCGATCTCGACGCCGTGCGGACCGCGATGCGCCCGAACACCCGGCTGGTGTGGTGCGAGACCCCGACCAACCCGCTGCTCAACATCGCCGACATCGCGGCGCTGGCCTCCATCGCACACGAGGCGGGTGCCCAGCTGGTGGTGGACAACACATTCGCCACGCCCTACCTGCAGACGCCACTGGGGCTCGGCGCGGATGTGGTGCTGCACTCGACCACGAAATACCTCGGCGGCCATTCCGATGTCATCGGCGGCGCGCTGATCACCGATGACGCCGAGTTGGACGAGCAGGTGGCCTTCCTGCAGAACGGCGCCGGCGCGGTGCCCGGTCCGTTCGACGCCTGGCTGACCCTGCGGGGAATCAAGACCCTGGCAGTGCGCATGGAGCGACACTGCGACAACGCTGAACGGGTCGTGGCAGTGCTGCAGGCGCACCCGGCCGTCACCGGCGTGCGCTATCCCGGTCTGGACTCCCATCGTGGCCACGAGGTCGCCGTCAAGCAGATGCGCCGGTTCGGCGGAATCGTCTCATTCACCGTCCGTGGTGGTGCCTCAGCGGCATTGGCCGTCTGCGCCCGCACAAGGGTGTTCACCCTGGCCGAGTCGCTGGGTGGGGTGGAGTCGCTGATCGAGCATCCCGGACGCATGACTCACGCCTCCACCACAGGAACCCAGCTGGAAGTGCCCGCCGACCTGATCCGACTCTCAGTAGGTATCGAAGACGCCGAGGACCTCATTGACGACATCCTCGCAGCGCTCAGGTAGCCCTGTGCCGTGAACTGGACACGACGGACATTTTCCCGCGCTCGGGCGTCGGTGGTGTCGAGTTCACGGCGTCGAGCCACAGCGGGGCTCAGTCGCCTAAGAGGCTCTTCGGGGGTGGGGGGGTTTGCTTCAGCGGTGGGGGGGCTACTGGTAGGTCGGCGCTGTTGAGGCATCCGCCAACGAGTTGCACGCCACCGGGCACCCGCACGTAGCTACCCGGCTCGGCGCAGCCCGCGCTATCGGCGGTGAAGACGGCGGCGGCGGCGAGTAACGCGGCCACCCCAGCCGTCACCACGACCGGCATCCAGCGGCGAGCCATCTCACCTCCCGAGATTTGCTCTCGACTTTACCCCGGCGGTGCGCCACCTGCGCAGCTGTCACGCCGTTGGCGATACGGCCCGCCCCGGCTGGCAGGATCTTCCATTATGGAGCTGGTCGGCGTGGAGAAGATCCGAGTCGCCCGAGAGACTCTGCACGGCGTCGTCCGGCGCACGCCGGTGCAGCACTGCGCGGTGCTCGAGCAGCGCTGCTCGGTACCGGTCCATTTCAAATGCGAGAACCTGCAGCGCACCGGTTCATTCAAGATCCGAGGCGCCTACGTCCGGATCCACGCGCTGTCCGCGGTCGAGCGGGCCCGGGGTGTGGTGGCCGCGAGTGCGGGCAACCATGGGCAGGGTGTGGCGTTGGCAGCCGCGATGCTGGGCGCCACCGCAACGGTCTACATGCCGGTGACCGCGGCGCTGCCAAAGGTTGCCGCGACCCGCGGCTACGGCGCGCAGGTGCACCTCGTCGGCGACGTCGTCGAAGAATCGCTGGCCGCGGCGCGGGCCTTCGCGCAGGACACCGGAGCGGTGTTCATTCATCCGTTCGACCACCCCGATGTTGTTGCCGGGCAGGGCACGGTAGGCCTGGAACTACTCGAGCAGCTGCCCGACGTCGCAACCGTGCTGGTGCCCACCGGTGGAGGGGGATTAGTCGGTGGGATCGCCGCCGCAGTCAAGGGCGTCAAACCGGACGTCAAGGTCATCGGTGTGCAGGCCGAGGGAGCTGCGGTCTGGCCCCCTTCACTGGCCGCTGGGACGCCGGTGCGGCTGCGGCGCCAGCACACGATGGCCGACGGCATCGCGGTCTCCGAACTGGGTCCAGTGAGCTTTGCCCAGGTGTCCGCCCTGGTGGACGAGATGTTGACAGTGGGGGAGGAGGCGCTGTCGCAGGCAGTGCTGTTGTGCCTGGAGCGCGCCAAGATGCTCGTCGAGCCGGCCGGTGCGGCCGCCGTCGCAGCGCTGTTGCAACCGTCCATGCGTTTCGCCGGGCCGGTCTGCGCCGTGC
>DATAWX010000204.1:0-35174 GCA_036266995.1 Pseudonocardiaceae bacterium
ACGGGAGAATTGCGATTCGTATTCGATCTGACTCCAAAAAACGAGGAGCCCGCGCCGGGCATCGTCGGGCGCGGACTTGAGGCGGCGATGAAACGGTCCACCGGTGGGCGAAGTTTCGAGCGCGACGCGCGGACTCGCGGCGACATCAGGACTGTGCTTCGCGATGCGGGCTTCGACGATATCGAGGCCGTCGCGTCGAACGAAATCGCGCGCGCGTGGAACTTGCCGGAGCCCCATCGGCGAACGCACGTCGTGCTGTTCGTCGCTCGTGCATCGTCGCGCGCCGCTCAACCGTGATGAGGCGGTCGGCGCCCCACCAGCGCCGCCCCCCGGATCACCCCAACGTCATCGGCATTCGACGAGAGGTGGCCGGTTTCGCTCTGGACGCGCTCAGGGATCACAACGGAGGGTAGTTAGCCAACGTCCCTATGTAACGGTGGCTCTTCGCCCACCGATTCTCCCGGTAGCGGCTCCTGGCCGGTAGGTGGCCGATTGAAGCAACCAGCACCTGGAGAGAGGCGACGTGGCCGTAGCCTTCGCATACCCTCAGACCGAGCAGTCCCGCTCGGTTGCGATCGGTGATTCACCGGCAGGCAAACGTCCCACGAGGCAGCGGTGGCTGCGCGCCACAGCGGTGCTGGTTTTCATCGTCGCGGTCGTCGCCAACCTCGTCATCATCGGAATTATGGTCAGCCGCGGTGATACCGCCTCGACTGTCACGGCAAATCCCCCGGCTCCGCCGCTGCCATCGACGGCCCCGCGCCAGCGGCTCGTGCCGGGCCTAGCCACAACGTTCGGTGAGGGCAAGTTCGTGGTCGGCACGGACATCGCCCCGGGCACCTACCGCACCACCGGGCCGTCCGGTCAGCTGGACTGCTACTGGGAGCGCCTCAAGCGCGGCAGCGGAACCACCGACTCGATCATCGCCAACAATCTCGGGCGCGGTCCGGCCACCGTGACGATCGACAACAACGATGGTGCGTTCCAGACCCGGTGGTGCAGCACCTGGACCAGGGTCAGCTGACCCGCGACCCTAGTGGCCTGGCGAAGCGCATGGCCACCGTGGTGCCGGCAGAGCCGGAGTGCGTGGTCAGCACCTCGGCGAGGTGGCGGGCCATCCAGATGCCCCTGCCGCGCCGAGCATCGGTGCTGGGCCGGTGGTCGCCGGTGGTAGCGGGAATGCTGATTCGACCCTGATCCTCGACCTGGACGAACAAGGCGTCGGGACTGGTCCAGCCCCGAACGCAGGCGGGCGGCTGACCGTGCTCCAGGGCGTTGGTGGCGATCTCGTCGACCGCTATCACGATGTCGTCGATGTCCTGGTCCGCCAAACCGCAGCCGGCGCTCCAGCGACGCAGTCGCCGACGTAACCCCCCAAGATCATCGGCGGAGTCGAGGTGCACGACCAGCTCAGGATCAACCGATGCGCTCCGATCCGGGGTGAGGTAGTCGATGCGGTACTCGGCGTTGGTGATCGGACCGCAGGTGTCGAGCAGCTGCGGATGGACCGCGCGGACGTGGGCCAGCAGCTCTGCCGGGTAGCGGCGCTGGTCCCACAGACACACCACCGGGTATCCATAGCGCGCATAGACCTCATTGGCGATCGACTCGTATCGCAGATACTGACTCACCCGGTCCGGGCCGCTGTGTGGGACGCCATCTGAGTCGAACTCACCGATCACCCGGGTGGGGACACCAGCCTGGCGCTGCTGGGCGACATAACCTTCGAACATCTGACTCAGCCGGTGATTGGACACACCTGGGCGGCCCCACTTCACGCGGTCCGCCGCTTCACCCAAGGCGTCATACAACACGTGGCGCGCATCGTCGGAGATCACGGCCAGGATGTTCTCGTGGCGACGTAGACCCTCGTCAAGGTAGGGCAACAACAGCCCACGCAGTTGCTCGTCAGAAGCATAGAGTGCCGCGACGTGCGCGAACTCGCCAGTGGGCGCAGGCGAACTCATCACGTCGTCTGCTCAACGCTGAACTCAACGCCGCAGCCACCAGCCATCTCAGGCTTGCCGTCACAAGTCATAGGCACCCGGGATACCCAGTATCGACCGATTTACACCGACTGACAGCGCACGACTCGGTCAGGCCTCGTCGACGTCGTACACCTCGGTCGCAGGGGTCGCGATCAACAGCTCGGCCATCTCACGCTTCAGGACGGTCAAGCGGTTCTCCTGCTCCGCTGTCCGCTGCTCCATTCTCGCGAGCATGATGAACTCCTCCCCCACGTAGCCCGCACGGAGAGCCACCGTCACGCTGCGTCCTCGGTAACCGAGCCGGAATACGAAGCGCTCGTGGGTCGGGCCCCGTTCGGGACGCACCAACGCATCGTCGACGACGTACCGGCCCTCGGTCACCGCACGGGTGACCATCTCGAACGCATCGCGCGCGCCCGGCCCGGCAAAGGCCGTCTCCACCTCGATCTCGCGCCGCTCCGGCGGGCCGCCAGGCTCGAGAATCGGCAGCACCCGTTCCATCACCTTCAGGGCGTGCGCCACGCCGCCCGGGGAACCTGGTCCGTGGTAGAGCATCACGTCGTCGAAGCCATAAGCAAGCGCGCTGCCCTGGTCGGTAACCTCGATCGTGCTGATCACCCGCACTCCTTCACAGTCTGTGGACGGCTCGCCGGCAGTCGCGCCGACCTGGAATCATCGCCACCGATGATCCCCCGCCATCCACTGCGACCGGTCACGGGCTCGCGCTGGCGCTTTGACGGTGAGATCGCCGCCTTCGGCACGACCTCGGGCCACCGCGTCGTCGTCGGACGATGGCCGGTGTCGCCGTTCGGCCCAGTCAGCGATGTCATGATCGAGACTCCGGATGGCACGAGATTGTTGATCGCTCCGAGCGACGAGGTCGCACAGTTCGTCGCCAGCACCTACCGGTTCGATTCCGTCGAAGTCACACCGGTGGCGGCCATCCGCCGCCCGGGCCGGGTGGCGGTGGTAGCCGGCCCGCTGCGAGCCGACCTGATCGTGGGAACAAGGGGCTTGCTCGGGCTGCTCCTGCGAACCGTGCCGCGCCCGGTGGCCATCGCCCCTGTGTGGGCGGCTCTGGTGGACCCGGTGGTCCGAGCCGTACTGCCCGGTGTGCGCACCCGGGGTAGCGCCGGCGCCGGGCGCAAGGAGTGGTACGGGGCTTGGGATCACCATCCACTGGTGTCCGTCACCGTCAGCTGGCAGGGGACCGACCTCGGCTCCATCGCCGACGTCCGCCCGCCGGTCCGGTTCGGTTTTGGCTCGACGCCACGCCGGCCATCGATCGTGCGCCTGACCACGACGGTGCAGCTATGACGGGCAGCTATGAGGTGGCGTGTTGTGAACTCGACGCCACGGACGTTGCCGGTCGGTCCACATCAGTTCACGGCGCGGTGGGCGCATGGCTATCTGGCGGGTCCGGTATCGCCGATGCGGGTGGCGGTAATGGTGCTGCCGATCTTGGTGGCCAGAATCGTCACCCGGTCATTGGCTGCCACCTGGCTGATGTCGATGGCTTTGCGGTTCTTACGGATCTTGGTCGAGTTATCGACGACGTAGGTGGCGGTGAACCCGTCGGCGGAGCGGACGGCCAACTGCCCTGAGCCCGCCGAGTTCACGATGCCTCGCTGGATGTCGATGACCTGGTAGCCGTGATCGGTGCTCACGGTGGCCTCGCCGTGCTCGATCCGAGCCGGCAGCCTGCCCCGCCAACCCTGCGCGCCGTGCCCGTGGCGCATGCCATGCGGTGCCGGTGCGGCGCTGGACGGCGCGGGTGTGGCGGGTGATGGCGAGTTGGAACTTTGGGCGACGGCGATGCCGGTCCCTACCGCGGCGATCGCCACTACCGCGGCCCCCGACAGGAGAATGATCTTGGTCCGGCGGATCATCAACTGGAGCCTCTCTCGAACCACACTTTTCGATCCCTGCTAACGGCTGTCTATGCACGCTCCATGTTCCGCCGGTTTCCTGTAAGCAAGCTGAGAGTTCGCCAGACTGTCGACTTCTACTGTTCACAAAAAGTGATCGGTGATATACGCATTGTGATGGTTTCAGCGAATTCTGTGGAAAATTCGCTGGATCCCTTGCGGTCCGCGTCGATGACCGGTTTTGCTGAGCTGCGGGGTCTGCCTGCTACCTGCCCCCGTGCCGGTGTCCGTCCAACTCCACATCTCGTGGGTACAAGAGGGATAAGCACATGGGAGCTATGGTCCTGACGCTGGCTCTAACCAGCACTCTACTTATCATCGGAATCGTCGGTACCGTCATCGGGATCACCCGTCTTGTCTACCCATCGGGCAGTCGCCGCCATCGCCCGGTACGAGAAAAATGAGTGCTCCGGTCGGCTGAGCCGGTGGTTAATCCATCCCGCCGGGCGGTCGCCGCTCACAGATCCAGGGTGAGCCGCTCGCTGCGGGCCCGGGAGACGCAGATCAGCATCGCGCCCGCCGCACGCTCCGCACTGCTGAGCAGGTTGTCGCGGTGGTCGGGTTCGCCGGCGAGCACCGCAGTGCGGCACGCGCCACAAACACCTTGCTCACATCCGGTCGAGACGGCGGGAGCGACGTCGCGGATGGCCTGTAGGACGCTGCGGTCGGCGGGCACGTTGATGATGCGCCCGGTGCGGCGCAGCTCAACGTAGAGCGGGGCGCCCTCGCCAGCGGCGGCGCCGGTGAAAGGCTCACTGTGCAGGCGCAGGTCCGGCCGGGTGACGACCCTCCCCTGTACCGTCCGCAGCATCCGGTCCGGGCCGCAGCAGTAGACAGCGGCGCCCACCGGCGCGGCACCGATGATCACGTCCAGGTCGGGTCGGCCGCGTTCGTCCGCAGGCATGACATCGACCCGGTCGGGGCCCAGTGCACGGATCTCGTCGAGGAAGGCCATGCTGGCGCGGCGTCGCCCCGCGTAGACCAGGTTCCATTCGCCACCCGCGGCGGCCACCCGGGCCGCCATCGCCATCATGGCGGTGATCCCGATCCCGCCGGCGATGAACAGGTAGGCGCGGCTGGGCACCAGCGGGAAATGGTTACGCGGCCCTTGCACGGTGATCAGCTGACCGGCTCGGGCATCGGTGTGCACCTCCACCGATCCACCACGCCCACTGGGAACCTGCAGGATCGCGATCCGGTAGGAACGGGTATCGTTCGGGTCGCCGCACAGCGAGTAATGTCGGCGCCGACCCGAGGGCAGGGCCAACTCGATGTGCGCTCCGGGCTCCCAGCTCGGCAGTGGGGTGCCGTCAGGAGAATTCAGACGCAACGACAAGACGTTGTCGGCCTCCCACGTCGTCTGGCCGATGAGCAGTCTCATCCCGGTCCCTGCCGTGGCGGGCGACGGAGAAGGGTTCGCCGGCCTCGGCTGCGGCACTAAGGGGACCGGCACCTCGATGTTGCCCAGGTCCGTATCCGGGAGATCCGCGGGCGCGGCTGCCGCTGTGTGTGCGGGTCGCGCAGTGAGGAGGCGAAACGCTGCCAGGAACAGAATCACCACCCCCGCCACAAGGCTCGCCCAGTGAAAGATCGGTTGGGTGATGTCACTCCCGGCAAGCACGGTGTGCGCGCAGGCAACGCCGAACAAGGGGAACGCCAGCAGATGCACACGACGCCACCACCGCCAGGACAGCAGTGCCCGCGCCGAGGACGTCAGGGCGAGCGCGGCGAGGAGGTAGACGGCCAGCACCCCGCAACCCTGGGCCGCCGGATTCTCCGGCCGGACGAACGGGACGAGCAGCTCTGGCAGACCGACCCGCAGCTGGTCGGAGGCGAGCACGGAGGCCAGGTGGATTACGGTGAAGACCACTGCGAGCGGTCCGACGAAGTCGTGGAGCCCCTGCGCCCACCTACGAGTGCGTCCTCGAGTCAGCTGCGTGGCGAGCAGCAGGCCGCCCACTACCGAGGCCGCGAGCAACGCCAAGGCTACGAGGCCGGACCCGCGGGCCACGTACCACCACACCACTGAGTCGACCTGGGCTCGCGCGGTTCCCACTGCCGACCCGAGGGTGGCCACCTGAGGTTCCCGTGCCGGTGACGGCCCGATGCCGAACCCGCCGACGAGCGCGCCCAGCGCGAGCGCGGTGGCACCTCCGGTCACTGCGATCGAACCAGCCCAGGCGACCGCTTTACGCCGCTCCATAGCCGCTCCGTAAATGGTCCAGACTTCAGTGATTCAGGGCAGCCAAAATCGATTACATGATGGTGGCTAGAGCGCCGCCGATCGCTCCCCAGCTAACGTCAAACGAGCGTGACTTCCCCATCCCGCGCGCGATACCCTCCTGTTACGCCCTGCATCTGCGCGGATACCGTAAGAGTAGTAGAGATGACCAACACTGTCACCACCTTCTCTACGATGCCGGGGCAGGTCTCGCTAGGCGGTGGTCGGGCATCACGTTGAACCGGTAGCGTCCAGCCATGTCCTCCGAATGGCCCACCCTTTCTTACGAAGCGTGGAGCGCCACCTGCGACACGCTCCACGCGCACACCCAGGTGCTCGGCAAGCTGGCGGCGGCGATCGCCCCGCCCGAGCCACAGCTCCAGCACGCTGCGCTGCGTCTCACCGCGAGAGGATGGGAAACGGCCCCGCTGCCGGCGCCCGACGGCTCAGGGGCGCTCGTCGTCACTCTCGATCTACGAACCCATGACGCTGTGGTCGAGCACAGCGACGGCAATGTGCGACGCGTCGCGCTTGTCCCCGATCGACCGGTTCGCGAGGTCACCCGCGACGTGCTGGCAGCGGTCGCCAGCCTTGGGGGCGCGGTCAGAATCGACCCGACCCCGCAGGAGGTGCCGTGGAGCGTGCCGCTCGATCAGGACGACGAGCACCAGCGCTATGACCCCGGTCAGGTCGCTTCCTATTTCGCCGCCGCGACCCGCGCCGCGCTCATCCTCGCAGCGTTTCGCGCCCCGTATCGCGGACGCTCGACGCCGGTCAATGCGTGGTGGGGCTCATTTGATCTCGCCGTGAGTCTGTTCTCCGGGCTGCCCGCCGATCCGCCGTCCGACGACTTCATCATGCGAAATGCGATGGACGCGCAGGAGGTCGCCATCGGTTGGTGGCCTGGCGATAAGCGATACGGCAACGCTGCGTTCTATGCCTACGCGCACCCGGCGCCGGCGGGATTCGCGACCGCGACGCTTTCCCCCGCGCCGGCACACTGGGATGCGACGCTCGGCGAGTACATCCTGGACTGGGACGATGTGAGCCGAAGCCCCGACCCGCATGCGGTCGCGCTCGAGTTCGCCCGCTCAGCGTTTCGTCATGCCTGCATTGTGTGCGATTGGGATCCGGCTCTTCTCGCCAGTGCTGAAGGGACGCCACCGCCTATCAGGTAAATGGTCGCTGCCGGTGTGGGCTGGCGCCGTGGGAGAAGGAGCTGGATTCGGTGCCTCGTTGTGGGTTGGATTGCCGGCCCAGCCGGGGCAGTTCGGTGCGCAGGTCGGCCAGCAGCAGGTCGCCGAGGTCGTGGGTGAATCCGTTGCGGATCACGATGCGCAGCACCGCCAGGTCGGTGCGGTGTTCGGGAAAGGTGTAGGCGGGAACCAACCAGCCGTGTTCGCGCAGCGCAGCGGAGACATCGAAGACGGAATACCCGCTGATGTGCTCGTGGAGGGTGAAGGCGAAGACGGGGAGTTCGTCACCGCGGGTCAACAGCCGGAACGGGCCGAGCTCGCCGATCTTGTTCGCCAGTGCGGTCGCTACTTTTCGGCAGGTGTGCTGGACCCGCTGGTAGCCCTCGAAACCCAACCGCAGGAAGTTGTAGTACTGGGCGATGACTTGTGCGCCCGGACGGGAGAAGTTCAACGCGAAGGTGGGCATGTTCCCACCCAGGTAGTTGACCCGGAACACGAGGTCTTCGGGCAGCGCTGCGGCGTCGCGCCACAGTACCCAGCCCACCCCTGGGTAGACCAGGCCGTACTTGTGGCCGGAGGTGTTGATCGACGCGACCCGGGGCAGCGTGAAGTCCCACACCAGCTCGGGGTCACAGAACGGGGCGATCATCGCGCCGGATGCCCCGTCGACGTGCACCGGAATATCGCACCCGGTGCGGGCCTGCAGATCGTCCAGGGCGGCACAGATCTCGGCGACCGGCTCGTAGCTGCCGTCGAAGGTTGAGCCCAGCACTGCGACGACGCCGATGGTGTTCTCGTCACACTGCGCCACCGCCTCGGCCGCGGACAGGTGAAAGCGGTCGCCGTCCATCGGGATCAGTCGGGGTTCGACATCCCAGTAGTTGGCGAACTTGTCCCAGCAGATCTGCACGTTGACGCCCATGACGATGTTGGGTCGATCGACCGGCTTGCCGACGGCTTTGCGCGCATGTTGCCAGCGGCGCTTGAGCGCAAGCCCGGCCAGCATGCAGGCCTCGCTGGAGCCGGTGGTCGAGCAGCCGGTGGCATCCGGTGCGGGCGGCGCGTGCCAGAGCTGCGCGAGCATCCGCACGCACCGCAGCTCAAGATCCGCGGTCCGCGGGTACTCATCTTTGTCGATCATGTTCTTGTCGAAGCACTCCGTCATCAACCGGGTGGCTTGAGGCTCCATCCAGGTGGTGACAAAGGTGGCCAGGTTCAGCCGGGCGTTTCCGTCGAGCATCAGCTCGTCGTGGATCACTTGATAGGCGGTGTCGGGATCAAGCTCCGTCCGCGGCAATTCGTTGCGCGGCAGCTTCACCGGTTCGCGGGTGAACACCGGGTTGATCGACACCTGGTGGTGGCCTGAACTCTGCTGGTAAGCCGGATGTGACAGTGCCATCCCGCCACGCTAACGGAGGGCGCCGTGGGCGCGGTCCGGCGACCGACTGCCACGATCTGGGTATGACCCGGATTGAGGACTACGCGATGCTCGGCGACCTGCACACCGCAGCCCTGGTGAGCAACACCGGATCGGTGGACTGGCTGTGCTTTCCGCGGTTCGACTCCCCGGCCTGCTTCGCCGCCCTGGTGGACACCCCCGACGCCGGCCGATGGCTGCTGGCCCCTGCCGCTGGTGGCTGCTGCAGCAACCGTCGCTACCGCGACGAAACCCTCGTCCTGGAAACGGAGTGGACCACCTCGACAGGTCGGGTGCGTGTCGTGGACTTCATGCCCCCGCGGGGTCACGCCCCGGACCTGATCCGGATTGTGGAAGGCATCAGCGGGACGGTCCCCATGTTCGGTGAACTGCGCCTGCGATTCGACTACGGCCGGGTGATGCCCTGGGTGCGTCGCCGAGGCCATCGGATCGAGGCGGTCGCCGGACCCGACGCCGTGTGGCTGAGCACATCGGCCCCCACCGAAGGTCGGGAATGGTCCACTGTGTCGGAGTTCACCGTTCGGGCCGGTGACCGGGTGCCCTTCGTGCTGACCTGGGCGCCGAGCCATCATCCGGCACCGGCGATGGTCGACGCCGACGACGCGCTGCTGGATACCGTGAGGTTCTGGGAGTCGTGGTCGGCGAGCGGTACACGGCTCACCGGCCGCTACGCCGAGCCGGTGCGGCGCTCACTGATCACCCTGAAAGCCCTGATCTATGCCCCCACCGGAGGCATCGTCGCTGCCCCCACGACGTCATTGCCCGAACAGGTCGGCGGCCCTCGGAACTGGGACTACCGATACTGTTGGCTCCGCGACGCCTCCTACACCCTCCAAGCGCTCCTGGCCGCGGGGTATGAGACCGAAGCGAAAGCCTGGCGAGAATGGCTGCTCCGCGCGGTGGCAGGCGACCCTGCCACCCTGCAGATCATGTACGGAGTCGACGGCACCCGCCGCCTCCCGGAGCTGGAACTGCCCTGGTTGAGCGGTTATCAGAAGTCTTCGCCGGTGCGCACCGGCAACGCCGCTGCCGACCAGTTGCAGCTCGACGTCTGGGGTGAGGTCCTCGATGTGCTGCACCTGGCCCGGGAGGCCTCGATCGGTGCACAGGACAGCGCCTGGGAACTCCAGGTGGCGCTGCTGAGCTACCTCGAGGGCCATTGGCAGGACCCCGACAACGGGCTATGGGAGATGCGCGGGCCGCGCCGACACTTCACCCACTCCAAGGTCATGGCCTGGGTGGCCGCCGACCGAATGGTCCGCGGCGCGCGCAGCACCCGCCTACCTGGACCGGTCGATCGATGGGAGCAGCTCCGGGACACCATCCACGCGGAGGTCCTCGCCCACGGCTACAACGATCAGCTCGGCACTTTCGTGCAGTCCTATGGCAGCACGGCGCTGGACGCGAGCCTGCTGCTCATCCCGCGCGTCGGATTCCTCGCCCCCGACGATCCCCGGGTTGTCGGCACCATCGACGCCATCCAGCGCGAACTCACCCAGGACGGCTTCGTGCAGCGCTACCACACCGAATCCAGCGACGACGGGCTGCCGGCCGGCGAAGGAGTGTTCCTCGCCTGCTCCTTCTGGCTCGTCGACGCCCTGCACGGATGCGGACGGCAAACACAAGCCACCGCCCTGTTCGACCGCCTGCTCGCCCTGCGCAACGACGTCGGACTGCTCAGCGAGGAATGGGACCCCACCACCAGACGGCAGCTCGGCAACACTCCCCAAGCATTCAGCCATTTCCCTCTCGTCGTCAGCGCGCTACAGCTGCACGCCGGCCGAGCTCACCGTAGCGACCAGCCCATCTACCCGCCACAACCCCCAGGCTGAGGGTTCTACGGTTGACAGGCTAGCCGTATCTCCCGGCTAGGGAGGGGTGGCTGCAATCCGGCCACCCCTGCCCTCCCTAGCCAGCTCACCCTTCCTAGCCAACGGCGCCGCAGACAATCACGTGATCGCCCAGCGGCACTCACTCAACTCAGCTGCCGACTTTGCCACCCGCGCCGCCCGTGGCGCTGCCGCCGGCTCCGCCGGTGCCGTCGCCTGCGCTGTTGGTCTGGTCGCCGAACAGGTTGAGGTTCAACAGGTTGATACCGAGGCCGCCGCGACCGACGCCACCGGTGCCACCGGTGCCACCGTTGCCGCCACGGCCGCCGCCGTCACCGCCGGCGCTGAACATCGACATCACGGTGCGGGCCGGCAGCAGTTCCACGTGCTGGCCGTCGAGCTCAGCAAAGCTCAGTGCGTCAGACATAAATCCTCCTAGGGAAAGGTTGTCCCGGCCGCGCTGCCCGGAACAGAGAACGCCTCGTCGGCGGCATTACCGATTTGGCATCACATACCTTGCCCGCAGCTAACGTGACGAGGCAATCAGTAGTCACACCTAACCCAACCTGGCGGGCTACCTAGCAGCGAACGTGTTGTTCCAAATACGTAGACCGCGGTGAACTTTAGCTTAGATTTCAGATACCCGAGTACCTACTGCGAACATTCGACTGCTTATTTCGGGTGGTATACCCGATACCGGCGTTAATGCGACAAGCAGGGGTGACCACCTTCTGGCCACCCCTGCCTCAGTGAGCAGCGCGCCGCGGGATAACCCGATCGCCGGCTGCAGCTGCTCGGTGTCAGTGCCCGGCTCAGCCAGCGCCACCAGTAGCGGCGCCGCCGGCGCCACCGGCTCCGGCGGTACCGCCAGCTGCGCCGGTCAGCGTGTTGAACTGGTCGCCATCGACGAAGATCGCGTTGCTGGTGACGGTCGGCGCGCCGCCAGGGCTCGCGCCACCAGCACCACCGGCACCAGCCGCGCCGGCCGCGCCGCCAGTGCCTGCAGCGCCCGCAGTGCTTGCAGCGCCCGCAGTACCTGCAGTGCCGCTGGTACCGCACAACAGGGACAGGACGGTACGCGCCGGCAACAGCTCCACGTGCTGCCCCTCGATCTCTACAAAGCTCAGTGGGTCAAACATCGAATCCTCCTAGAAAAGGGTGCCCCCACCGGGGCCCGAGCACAGACAACACCTCATCGGCGCATTCCCGAGTCGGCACCCCATACCCTGCCGAGGAGTAAGGCCGGGCGGCAATCGGTAGTCGCACGTAAATCTCAAGTACACTACCTAGCAGTGGAGTCGCTTTTTAACACGTAGTTCGCGGCGATATTCTACCGAGAACAGCTGATGCTGAGCACCATTGTCCTGGTCCGAGTGCCGCTGCGGGCACCGAACCCGCGGCAGGGGTCGTCCGCGGCTATCCCTGGGTCTGACCCGGCACGGCTGCGGCCGTGATTGCCTGCAGCGCGCTCACGTGGGCGGTGAAGGCACCCCGGCCGTCCCGGGTCAGCGAGAGCCAGGTGCGGGGCCGTTTGCCGACGTAGCCTTTGGTGACCTTCACGTAGCCGGCCGACTCCAAGGTGGACACCTGGCGGGAGAGCACCGAGTCACTGACTTCCACGGTGTCGCGGACGAAGCTGAATTCGGCCTTGTCCGCCATGGCCAGCGCAGCCATGATCGAAAATCGTACGGGTGCGTGGATCACCTCATCCAGCCCGTGCCGGGGATGGGCCTGAGCGCTCATCGGCGGTGCTCTCGGTAGGCGCCGAGGTAGAACGGCGCTGCGGCCGCCACACCGCCAGGAATCCACCATGCCGGGTTGTGCGGGAACAAAGCGAACCCGCAACCAAGCACCACCGCGTAGATCGCCGCCCAGGCACCGATGACGAGTACATAGCGCCGACCCATGCCGCGCCCGGCCACCGGTTGCCGGCGGGCGTAGCCACTGATGACGATGATGAACACGACCCACGCGATGTTGACCACCACGGCAGCGGTGCCCCCGGTGAGCAGACCCCACAACGGGGTGATGACCATCACCGCCACCCCGAAGACCGCCAAGAACCGACCGTACCAGCGGGAACGGTCCGTGACCCGGCGCCCGAGCCGGTCGGCATGGGCCAGCGCGGCCTGCGGGTCCATCTCCCGCTGCCCATGCTGCAAGTGATCCATACTCGTTCTCCTTTTGCTTGCCATGCAGCATTACAAATACTTTCCAGTTGGTAAGTATTTTCGAGATGTGGTGCTGAGAGCTGTCTGAGGCGACGGTCGAGGGCGCGGACGCAGAGCACGTGCCGGCTGGACGGCTGTGGGTCCGGCGACCGTGCACGCGGCGAACCCCACGAAGAAAGATCATCATCCTGAGCCAGTGGGCTCGCCCCGCTGCACTTCTTCCGGGATGACCGACCTGGGTGGTGAAGCGGGCGATGGGAATCGAATCAGCCTGGCCGATCGGAAGGCCGGCAGCAGATGGACGGGCAGCGGTCGGTCAGGTCCTCCACACGCCGGTCCCCGCCCGGGAACGGCCGTTCCTTAGCCGCTGACCTGGTGCAGGCCCGCGCCACGACAACCCAAACGGGGCGCGATATGAGATGTACGCGGTCCGAGTTGTTGCGTATCCTGAGACCGTAATGCGCATTTAGCGACACGAGGTCCTGATCCCCCTCGCTCGACATGTGGCGATCGGATGACGGGCCTCGTCGAGCGGTGCGAAACGCTGCTCCAGACCCCGGCGGCGCACTGACCAGTGGGTGTCGACGGGAGAACCGTGGGACACACAGTCGAGCAGACGATCTCTATTCTGCCGAAGCAGGTCCAGTGCGTCGCAGCCGGTGATGCGCACGATCGCCGGCGACAGCACTACGGAGAAGACCGCGCGGACCACTGAACCGCTGAACCAGATGAGGTCACATGTACATCGTTGGATACATCGCAGTAATCCTGGCAGCGATCATCATCGTTAGCGTGATGATTCTCGGAGTGCTTTCATTGTCAGATGTCCGCCGCTACCTGCGGATCCGCAACATGTGACCGGTGCCCCGGGCAGACACCTCGACCCTTCCGACCGACCATAACCTGTTCGGACTGGGCCCTGTCGGGGTCGGGGTCGATCCGTTCGAGGTGCCCTGCGCACAGGGCTGTTTCGTTGGTCCGTCTCCGTCAAAGATGGAGACGGACCGCTCCATCTCGAACGCGACTCGGTGGTGGCACGTCTTCTCGCCGATCGGTGACTGCGCCACGTTCGTGAGTCGTTGTTCGTGGTGTGATACCTGAGCACTAACGCCCGGCCGAGCTCAGGCGAAGGAACCACCACGACATCCGGGAGATACTCTAGCTCGAGGAGAGAACTACCGGCTCTGCGACGAGACAGTCGTCCGATTCGAGGTCGCGCCGAGCCCAGCTTCTCACCCGCGGAGTTCGGATGAGGTCGTGGGTCGGGTCCGGGGTACCGCGAACTGGTTACTCGTCAGGACCGCGACGCCTAAACCGGGCGAGGGCAGCCACAGGTACCGCCTCCTTAGGACCAAGCTCATGGTCGGAGCCGACGTAGTCATTGCGACTTGCCGCGGTGGCTCTCTTCGGCGACCTTCAATCGGCTCGGCGAGCCCCACCAGACACGTGGCTGGAGAGGTCGGCCGACATGATTCTGGTTCCCCGATATCGAACTGACACATTTCGCGACCGAAACCGCTGTGACCGTTTCGTGAGCAATGGCCATATCATTGAGAGACTAACGGGTCGGTTACACTCAAACTGCAGATGCAGAAAACTACCCAGCCTACATCACTTAGTGTACCGCACTGCCTGATCTGCGGTACGTGGAAGCTGACCTGTAGAGATGATGACCAATCATCGGCCCTCTGGCATTCTAGTAATAGGTGTGGACAAAACTGTCTCCTCTCAGGGCAGTCTTGGCACCCACGCAAGAAAAGGAGCTAGATTCATGGCCGAGTATAAAGTCACGCGTAACGGCGACGGCAAAGACGATGGGAAGCCTGGGTGGATGCACCGGGAAGTCCGCGACCATGATCGCCGCTATGAGTGCGGCGGGCATGTTTTCGTCGATGGCCCGTGGGGTGGGCTCGTCTGTAAGAAGTGCGGCCGATAACCACTAGGAGGTACCCCGGGTTCAGCGCATTCCACAGATCCGACGCGGTCCTGTTCCGGGTCGGTCCGGTACGATTACGTGCCGTCGCTGCGGGCCGCTGAGCGGCGGCTACGTGCCAGTGTGAATCGGCCAGGTGGTGGTCGCGGCGCATCCGCTGACGGCGGGCTGACGATGATCGCACCTCAAGCGCGGACTTGGTTGCAGCGTGGTATAACCGCATCGATGATCTTCCACGTGGTTGCGCTCGACAACTGGCTCGCAGTCCCCGACCAGCCGTACGCGCCCGAGACTTTTGTCGAGGAAGGCTTTATCCACTGCTCCCCCGACGAGCCCGTCACCCTCGCCGTCGCCAGCGCCTTCTACCGCGACACCCCCGATCCCCTCATGGTGCTGCTCATTGACGAGGACAAGCTCGACGTCATGGTCCGCTGGGAGGCAGCCTCCCCGGTCCCGCCCCCCGGGGTCGCCCCCGGCACTCTGTTCCCGCACGTCTACGGGAGCATCAGCCGGGACGCGGTCGAGGACATGAAGGAAGTCCAACGGGACGCAGACCGCAGAGCTGTGGGGCTCACGATGTGGCCATGAGGTTTGCAGACTGAATCGGGAGATCTGCGCCAATCAGCACGTAGCCGCGGCGAGCATCGCCAGATTCGTGCCGGTGATGCGTCATCACTGGGGACCGCAGGGGAATAGCGGTGCGCCATCGACGGATTGAAGGAGCAACTGCAGCAACTGAATGAGCGACGCCAACTCGGCCGTCAGTGTAGTGATGATCGTCGTCAGCAGATCCCCTCCCCCGCCCCCGGGGTGGGGGTCGACGGTATGGGTGAGGGTGGTGGCTTCGGTTGTCTACGTCGGCCCAGGCGCCCCGCCAGTGGCGGCAACACACTGCGCCCCGGCGTCGCACGGGTCGGGCTGCGGGGCGTTTTGGGCAGCAGGTTTCCGCCGTACGGGGCCACCGTCGGGTTGTGGCACTGGGTGCGGCCCTTTTCGGTGTTGAAGTTCGCGGTGGTGTCCTTCGGGATGACCATGTAGCTGTAACTGGACAGCGGGTAGGCCTGCGGGTCGGGGTCGACGTAGACCTGGTTCAGGTCCGCGGTGAGGTCAGGCTTGATCTTGGCCGGCAGGAGCGCGACGGCGACACTGGTTGCTTTGGGCTCGACATAGTAGTTCGCCGCATTGCGCACTTTGACGACGGGGAAGCCGTCGGCATCACACCCTGTGTTCCCGACCTCGTCCCGCGGTGCTCACCCGGTGCCTGACCGGCGAGCACGTCACCGCTAGACCACCCGGAGCGGTGATCTCGGAGCTTCTCTGAAGTCGCCGACGAAGCTGTCCTTGTCCTTCTTCATATGGACGCCTAACCGGCCACCGGACAGGGAGGGGAGCGAAGACTGTCAGGAGGCTGACACCGTTCATGTCGGGTACGTGACAGCCGGTCGACGCGTCAGCACGGAAGAATCACTCTGCCAGGCCCGCAAGGAATCTGTCGGAAGAGAATGGCGATGATTGGTGGCTGCCTGACGCCCCAATTGCTCCACGACGGTTCGGTTTCGAGAGGTGGTTGACTGATGTCATCCGATTCAGATGTGTACCAAAAAGCTGCGCTGTGGGGGAAACGAGCTGGAGCCGTTACAATTCTTGCCGCTCTTTTGTTACCCCTGCTCGGAGCGTGCGGCCAGAAGGCGTCACCCGACCCGAACGCAGGTGGTGTCACGATGCTCCGCTTCTTCGAGCACGACATGCAGCAGGCGACTTTGGATCTCGGTCCTCAGGGGACGGGTCCGGGAGACCAGTTCATCTAATCCGGCGACCTATTCGATCACGTGGGAGGAAGGAAAGTCGGGCACACTGCAGGTCAGTGCACCACACTCAGTGGAAACGCCACAGCTGCCGGCGATGTCCTCTGCATCGCCACCTTCGTCCTCGATCGTGGACAGATCACCACCCAGGGCCTGTTCGACAGTGCCGGTCTCTTCGGTACGGGGCAAACCCTCCCGTGGGCGATCGTGGGCGGCACGGGCATCTATCATAATGCCCGCGGCGATGGCACTGCCCAGGTGCCGGTCGATGTACCGAATCAAACCGACGCCAATTTCGTTCTTAACGTGGTAACTGGCTGAGGATCACATGACACGGTCCCGGACGGTGCTGGTGGTAATCCTCAAGGATCCGCGGAGCCTCATCCTCGATGAGGCAACATCCAATCTGGACACCGTGTCCGAGCAACTCATCCAGGACGCGCTACGCCCCCTGTTCGCCAGCCGCACCTCGATCGTCATCGCCCACAGGCTGTCCACCGTGCTGGCCGCCGATCGGATACTCGTACTCGACCACGGCCGGCTCGTTGAGCAGTGATCCCACACCGGCTCCGCCCGAACTCCTCGGACCGGTGCGACGATAGGGCTTGGTGGCCGAGGTCAGCGCCCAGTCCACACCGAGCCTGGGCGAAGGGGAGGTCCATGCTGATCGTCAGAACCACGACGTCCCCCGGTAGCTTGGAGCGGAGCTGTTCCCAACGCCGGGTTTCGATGTCGCAGATCGGCGTGTCGAGCGAGTTCGCGACGTTCAGGATGCGAATCGAGCCGTCCGACTCGGCCAGGGTGACACCCTGGGTTGCCTGGCCGTCGAACTGATCGAGGGTGAAGTCCGGGGCGATCTCACTCGGATTGAGCTTGGGCCCGATCACAGTCAACCTCTCCTCGAACTCGTACGCCTCCCCTGCGCGCTCATCCATCGTGTCGGCCGAAGCTGCCAGCGCGGACAATCGTCGAGGCTCGGCCGACAGCGCTCCGTGGCTACTTGGACACCGATTTTTGCCGCAGGTGATCCGATAGCAAAAAGCATGCGGTGAGTTCTTCTCGCGTATCCGTGCCTGGATCTGTTGGTCACCGTACTTTTCCTCCTGGGCGTCGTAGTCGCCCTGGAGGCTGGGGAGGCGACGTAGGATGATCTACCCGATGAGCGGGGATGCAGGCCGTCGAACCATGCCGAACATCGTTGATCGATGGAACACTGCCTATTTCGATAACGGCTTGTCGCCGGGGGTCTTGTCGGCCCTGGCCGGGCTGGTAACAGCCGAACAGGACGCTCAGGCGTTGGCGGACCGCGTATTCCGGCTGATGCGGATGGCGCAGTTTGAGTCGGCCGATCTATCGCTGTTCACAGCGTGGCTGATCGGTTTCAGCGCGCCGAGGACGGTGCCGAGTGCCTGGGACGGCGCGGTGCCACCGGTCACGATGGCGGGTCGGCATCACAGGCTTGATGACTATATCGCCGGGAACTCTTGGCATCGACCGCGCGGCGAGCCGGTCCTCGTTGATCTCGGTTGCGGCTTCCCCCGTTCACCACGGTCGAAAGCGCATCTCGGCTGCCCAACTGGCAGGTGATCGGCGTCGACCCGGCGTTCGGCCGGTACCTCGTCTACGACGAGAGGGGTGACTACGCCTGCGTCGATGATGACGGGCGAGTGGGCTACTTACCGGACGGGCACCATAGACCCCGACCCCGCCGGGACCCGGGTCCGGTTCCGCCGCCTGCTAGATCGTCTGCTGCCGCTGCTGCCTGGCGAGAATACGGGTGAGCTGCACGAAGTGGCAGCGCGGTGGTTCACGACTGGTGCGCAACCCCCTTCGCGGATACGAGACGCCCAGACTTGCCTTGCGGCAGGGCGAGATCGGCTCGTTCAGCGTCGAGGCCGGCGTGGACGTCCTCCGCTGCCTGAATGTGTTCATGTACTTCGACCGCGCATCCCGGGAGCGCGCGCTGGACTGGGCGGTCAGCCTCCTGCGGCCGGGCGGGCTGGTGCTGTGTGGCAGCAACTGGGCGCGGTCGACGAGTTCGCGCTACACCGTCTACCAGGAGGACGGCGGCACGCTGGTCCCGCGCGAGTTCGCCTTCAGCATCGAAAACGTGCGTCCCCTGGAGTTGGCGCCATGGTATGCGCTGCACGATGACGACGTGGAAATCTCTGCAACGCAGCGGCAGTGGCCACGGTCCGGGCCGACGCGCAGTTCCGAGGCCGGTTCAATGACCGACTCGATGCCCTGCTGGCGCAGCGGGGCTTCTGCCCGCGCGGGCCAGACGGGTACCTGGGCGGGCCGGACGAGAAGATGTCAGTAGACGAGTGCGCAGAGCAATGCGCCGAGTTGGCCGCGCGGCTCGAGCATGAGGGTTTCGTGGACGACGCGGTCACCGTACTGCGGGACGCCGGCCAGGATGCGTGGCGCAACGTCGCTGGCCACGTAGCGATGCGACCAGTAGAACCGCGTCGACTGCCAGCATCAAAGGTCTTGTGAGCCCGCACAGGACGAGACGGACAGTTAGTCCTCAGCGGCGAATGGACTAGACATCTGCGATCAGCAAACAGTGAGCTTTCACTTACATGAAGAACGATGGGTGTTTCGGGCTACTCGCGACCCTGTCCCCGCCCCCGAGGGCTCGTATCAGCGTCGATATCGGCGGTGGTGTCGGGATTGCCGTCGCCACCGCACTGTTGCTGACTGTCGGGTCGCCAGTTGTCATCGCTGTTACCGTCGGCATGATAACGGGCCGGATGAACGACGGGTCGGGTGACTGTCGGGTGGACTGTCTGACTCCACATGATGGGTGACGGATCGTCATCCGGCAACGCAACTGCGCACGCTCAGCGCAGGTTCACAGGGAGCGCGTCCAGTCCGTTGAGCAGGACCCCTGGTCGCCAGGTCAGTTGCTGGGCGGGCACCGCGAGCCGTAGCCCGGGGAAGCGAGCGAGCAGGGTGCCCAGCGCGATCCGGGCTTCCAGCCGGGCCAGTGGTGCGCCGAGGCAATGGTGGAGACCGTAACCGAAGGCCAGATGCGGGTTATCCGTGCGAGTGATATCCAGCGCGTCGGCCTCCGCGAAGCAGGCCGGATCCCGGTTGGCGGCCAGCAGGCCAACCAGAACGATCTCGCCGGTTGGGATGGTAACTTCACCGATGTCTACCGGTTCCGTGGTCAGGCGGAAAGTCGCCACCTGCAAGGGACCGTTGAACCGCAGCAGCTCCTCAACCGCATCCGGCAGCCGGTGCGGCTCTGTGCGCAGCAGGGCCAACTGCTCCGGGTGAGTGAGCAAGGCGAGGACCCCGCTGCCGATCAAGTGGACCGTGGTCTCATGGCCGGCGACGAGGATCAGAAACACCATCGAGGTGAGCTCGTCCTCGGAGAGCCGGTCCTCGCCGTCCCGAGCCGCCACCAGCGCGGAGACCAGGTCGTCGGTGGGGACCGCGCGCTTGGCCTCAACCAGATCCCGCAGGTAGCTCACCATTGCGGTGGACGCCGCGACGAGTTTGTCCGGGCCGGCCAACACGCCGGTTAACACGATGGAAGTCCAGTCGTGGAACTCCCTGCGGCGGCCGGTCGGCACACCGAGTAGCTCGCAGATCACGGTGATCGGCAGTGGGAGTGCAAACGAGTCGATCAGGTCGAGCTGCGCGTCGATGACCATGGCGTCGAGCAGTTCGTTGGTAATCTGCTGGATGCGCGGCGTAAGTTGATCGATGCGGCGGCGGGTGAACGCGGTGGCGACCAGCCGGCGCAATCGGGTGTGGTCCGGCGGATTGCGGTTGAGCATGTGACTACCCATCGCCGCGTACACCTCTCCCGGAAGCAGATCACGGCCGGTGTTGGCCGCAGTCACTTCACTCTTGACCAGCCGCGGGTCATGCAGAGCATGGCGCGCCTCGCTGTAGCCGGTGATCAGCCAGGCCGACTGTCCGGTGGGCAGCGTGATGCGGTGCACCGGGGCGGTCGCTGCGAGCGCGGCGTAGCTGGCGTGGCGTTGTGGCCCGCCGGTGGTGGTGAACGGCGCCTCAGCCAGTGTCTCGGTCATAGCCTGTGTCTCCTTGGTCGAGCGCCCTGATGTCCGCAATGCAGCTGACCGCGATAGCTGCACACTGATACAGAGCTATCTCTCACCCGCCGTGATACCTATCCCCGGTCGCCGTCCGCTACATAGTTTCGCGCCAGTGCGCTCGACCTCGGCGAGGAAGGTCGCGGAGTCGAACGCTCGGTCGGCCAACAGCAGCATGCCTGGACCCAGGAGCCGCAGGAGTCTCCGGGCGAGGTGGGCTTCGTCGCGGTCACCGGGCGTGCCGACGGTCCCGCTGATCACAACACCGAGCAAACCTCGGGTGCCGGTCTCGACTAGGCACATCAACCTCAGCGTCGGGTAACCGGCGAAGGTCAACCGGTACCAGACCCGGCCGATCCAGCAGCGATTGCGTTCGGTGTCAGGGATCTTCAGCGAGTCGATGCGGTCGAAGGCGACCGTGCGCATCCCAGCGAAGCACACCCCTGGGGTCCAGGGCTGCGCCAGCGGCCCGGCAACAACTTCGAACAACGCCTCAAACGGGGCCGCGCCAAGCCGGCGGCGCGGCTCGCGCAGCGCTTTTCCGACACCGCGGGCACGACATGCCCTGTGCCGGCCAGGACCGCGCACAGCTTCGCCCAGACCCGGGCATAACCAATCCCCGGGAACAACCCGAGTGCGAGCACGAAATACACCCCGGTGCGCGACGGCAGTGCGCAACGTCGTGGTCATGACAAACTGCGCAGGCGACGGGACCTCTGGACCTCTGGTGATATGGGGAAGATCGTGACGGGTCCGACCGACCTACCAGAGGTCCCATCGCCAAACCGACCGGCCGCGATGTGACACGCCACGACCACGGCCACCAATCACTCGATACGCCACCCACCAGACGACCTCTCCCCGCCCGCCCTCCCGGGGCAGTAGCCGCTCACCACGGCGACGACGAGCGCCGTCCACACTGACCCCACCCCCGCAAGCGACACGCCCACCGCATCCTGGACATGATCACCGAACCGCTAACTCCGTGGCATCGATCGTGTCCTCGGTGCGTAGCACCCTTTAGGCTGGAGGGTCGGCCCGTAGGCTGCGCCGCCCAGCGGTGGTGACCACGGTGATCACTTTGTGCCCGTGGGGGGTTGGTCAGGTGCGGTGTGTGTGCGGGGGTGTTGGGCCTTCCAGCTGCGGACCGGCTGGGTGGTGGTCCGATGGAAGGTGCACTGGCCGCCGTCGTGGTGATCGACGATGATGGTGTGCTCGGCGACATAGACGGTGACCACGGTGTGGGCGTGGGCGCGGCCCAGGGCGGGTTTCTGTCCGGCGACCATGATGACCCCGGTGTTCGACGCCCGGCGCTGCGCGGTGACCGGCTCGACCGATGGCCGGGGTGGTGGGCCGGTCTGTCTGGCGCACACCGTGGCAAACGGTCTGCCGAGGCTTTGGGAGCGAGGGGTCCTGGGGACGCAAAACAGTGAGACCCGCGGTACCGGCTATAGAAATCCGCGGGGGCCCGGCAGGTGGAGGAACACAGACATGAGCGGATCAGTTGATGCGGTCGTCGTAGGTGGCGGGGTCGCTGGGGCGTCGTTGGCCACCGTGATGGCCAGGGAGGGCTATCAGGTCGTGGTGCTCGAACGCCAGGCCACCTATCGGGACAAGGTGCGCGGCGAGTGGATGGCCTGCTGGGGTGTGGCTGAGCTGCTCCGGCTCGATTTGGAGAAGCCCCTGCTGGAGGCGGGCGGATGCTACGTGACGCGGGCGGTGCCCTACGACGAGGTGACCGATCCGGCGCAGGCCGAGGCCGAGGCCGCCGCCGCGCCGCTGGACCAGATCCTGTCCGGTGCGCCGGGCGTGCTGCATGTCGGGCATCCGGAGGCCTGTAAGGCGCTGATCCGGGCTGCCGCGGTGGCCGGGGCCACCGTGGTTCGCGGTGTCGGTGACGTTGACGTCGAGCCGGGTGAGGGCCCGATGGTGCGCTACGAGCATGACGATGTCATCTATGAGCTGCGCTGTCAGCTGGTGGTCGGCGCGGATGGGCGGATGTCCACGGTCCGTCGCCGACTCGGCGTCGACTTGCACCAGACCACGCCGCGGACGATGTTGGGGGGGATGCTCGTTGATGACCTGCACGCCTGGCCGGCCAATCAGTTCTCGGTTGGCACCGAGGGCGACCTGCTGTACTTCGTTTTCCCGCGGGCGAACGGGCGGGCGCGGCTGTACCTGCTGCACGACATCGCCCAGAAGGGCCGGTTCACCGGCCCCGACCGGCAAACGGAGTTTCTCGCCGCCTATGGTTTCCGCTGCATCCCGGGCAGCGAGATGTTCCGCGCCGCCCGCCCCGCAGGGCCGTGCGTGTTCTACCCGATGAACGACACCTGGACCGACCAGCCCTACGCGCCCGGGGTCGTCCTGATCGGCGACGCCGCCGGCTGGAACGACCCGATCATCGGGCAGGGCCTGTCCATCGCGATACGCGACGTCGGCATCGTCACCGACATCCTGCGCACTGAGTCGGACTGGTCTGAGTCAGCCTTTGCCGGCTATGGCGAGGAACGCCGGGAGCGGATGCGCCGACTGCGAATAACAGCTCAGGTGAGAACAGATCTCGTGGCCACGTTCACCCCGGCCGGTGCCGCCCGACGTCAGGCCTACAACACCATCTGGCCGACCGATCCGGTACTCGGCGGCCCCCACCTCACGATGCTGCTGGGCCCGGACAACGTGCCCGCCGAGTCCTTCTCCCAACCGACCATCGACCAGATCCTCGCGCTCGCGTAATACGCAACACCGGCGAACGATGTCCACATCGACGGCAAGCAAGCTGTCCACCAAGAAGAACGCGCAGAGCGGGCGACGGGAATCGAACCCGCGTGGCCAGCTTGGAAGGCTGCGGCCAATGCGCTGTGAGGGGCCTCGATCTGAGGTCAGGCCGGGTCGGGGGGCACCGTGGTTGACCGGATCACCACCGCGGTATTACGCGACGCGACCCACTGGGACGAGGTCGTCACCGCGCTCGGCTACGACCACCTGCGTCGCCACGACTTACGGCACACCGGTCTGACATGGACGGCCGATGCCGGCGTTCCGGTACACGTCCTGCGGAAGATCGCCGGACACGGGTCCCTCACCACAACACAGCGCTACCTACACCCCGACGCCACCTCGATCGCCGCCGCAGGCGACTCGCTGACCGCCTTCCTGAGTGTCCGCCGGTCCCCAAATGGTCCCCAACTGCGCGCGGTCCCCAACCCAGCAAGATCGACTACCAACATGAAGAAAACCCGCTGACGTGGGGTTTTCAGCCAGTGTCAGCGGGCTTCTTACTGGTCGGGACGACAGGATTCGAACCTGCGACCCCTTGACCCCCAGATCTGCGGTAAAGCCCTGAGCTGCGACAACAGCGACATCGGCAACGTCTTTGAGCGCTGACGTCGCAGGTGGGCACTGACGTCGCTGATTTCCTGGTCCACAGATGGTCCACAGATGGTCCACAGAGCGCACGTCCCGGTGACCAGCGTCGATCGCTTGTCCCACGGTTGCGAGTAGTGGCCTTGCACGCTACTTCCAGTCGAAGGAGAGTGTCAGTCCGTCTGCCGAGACCCTGATCCATAGGTCGCGGTCTATCTGGAGCAAGGGGACCAACTCGGGTAGGTGCTGGCGAAGCAGATCGGCGGCGTCCCACTCGCTGCATCGCAGCCAGATGTGTTTTCCGATCACGTTCCGCCGGCGCCGCTGGGAGAATTCGGTGTCGTGGCTGATGAGCACGGCGCGCTTGTTGTCGGCATATACGGTCAGGTCGTCATCAACAGCCCGATAAAGACCCGCGTCTGCCGCTGTCCATGCCTCGTGCCCGGCCTTGCGCAGCATAATCGCTACCGCTGCATCGACGTCGTGATCGCATACGAAGCGAAGGATCATGCAACTGCTTCGGTCCGTACCGCCTCAACGTCCGCAGCCGTCAGCACCGGAAACGCTCGCAGAATCTCGTCGACGGGGCGGCCGGCGGCAAGGTAGCGACGCACCGTGTCCACCGGGACGCGTGTTCCGGCGAGCACAGGCTTACCACCCAAGACGCCGCGGCGCCGCTCCACGTGCCCGACCGTAGCCGCATCACGCTGCGTCGCCTCTTTGACGCGGCGATACAAGGGATCTAGCTCTAGAAGCTCATGGAAAACGATCTGGCCCGGGGATACGTCATCTTCCCAACTTCCATCCGGGAACTGGATGTAGATCGTCTTCCGCTTTCCCTTACCGGTCGTGGCCCACCGCAGTTCGGTCAGCGGTTCGTCGAAACCCCGCGACTTGAAGTACCGCACGAGCTTGCGGATGTGCTGTAGGGAGAAACCTCGTGATCGCAGCTCCGCGGCTACCAACAGTGCCATCAGGTCAACGAACCCATACAGGCGGACGCGTCGACCGGGACTCACCTGGTCATCGACAGTGGCCTCGACGAGACCAGTGGATGCCCAATAGTCAACCTGGCGATGCGACAGACCAGCAAGTTTCGCCGCCGTCTCACGGGTAACCGCAAGATGCTGCTCGCTGACCATCACCCTCGCCTCCTCATCTCCCTCGCCGCTCACTGTCGCACGTAGAGTGCCCACCCGTCAGCCGAAACGCGACAAACGCTCCGCACGTGCTCCGTGCGACAGTAAGGGGACCAGCTCGGGCAGGTGCCGGCAAGACAGATCGGCAGCATCCCGCAGCTGTTCTGCCCGAAACTTACCGATAGTCGTCCTCATCGACAGGCACCGACCGCCACTGATCAATTGCGTCGACGACATCGACTTCGGCTTCGAAAGGAAGCTGAAGCGACCGCATGGCCACCTCGTCGTAATCCGGTGACTGTTGCTCCGCAACGTCGTAGTCGGAACCGTGCGAGAACACGTCCCAGGAAGGCTGCGCGGCGGCGCTGGGGGCGACCGACCGAGCCGCCGGATCTCGCTGGCCGGCCTCCTGCCCAGCAACGCGAAAGAGGCCCTGATGCGCGACCTGCCGACCATCGTCAGGTGAGGTCCGTCGTGAGAACTGCTCCGTCAAGTTGTCACCCTTCATCATCTTCCCAGGTTCCACCACTCGGTCGCGGCCCGTCCCGGCGCCAGCGCGCAACACCCTATGCCGCACCGCCGGCCACGGCGACTGCCGATCAGCCTCTGCGCCTGCTCATCCGACTCCGGTACCCCCTGATCACGTCCACTGGTCGCGCGAGCCGGTCCGGCGTCTCTATGACCTCTGGGTTATGAGCGACGTGGACACAGTCTCCCCCGTACCGCCACGTCCCCCTAGCACTGGCCCGGATCAGCGAAAACTAGCGCGGCGGTGTTGACCCGTCTCACCCGTTCTGACCCCACGCGACGCGACCCGTTTACTGATCCGTTTACCACCGTCGGTGATCGTCAAGGCACCTCCCGCGTTGAGGTCGCACCTGTGCCCGCTACTGCGCGAGACACGCCTCCTGTCGTTCGTAGGCCCACCCGCGGGACGCCGACCGCGAGTCGAGACACGGCCGCACATCGACGGAGGGGCCGGCGGAGTGGATCACCCTCTGGCCGGAGCCACTGGAGCTGGTCAGCGGTTTGTAACCACTGGCTGTGCTGTTGCCCTATTCACTTCTCTGGATGGACTCGGCTCTGCGGCGGTCATCGGTTGTCTGAGATCACGGCCAAATTCGCGTGCTGGGGCAGGGCTGGGTGGTGTTTAGTTGGCCTCGGAGGGGTGATGGCCAGGGTATTCGTCAGCCATGCCAGTGAGGACCGTGAGTGTGCCGATCAGCTGTACCGGTGGCTGGTCGCGGGGGGCCACGACGTCTTTTTAGATCAAAACCCCCATGATGGGATCTTGGTAGGCGACGAGTGGGAGAAGCGGCTGCATGAGCGGCTGCGGTGGGCTGATGTGGTGGTGTGTGTGGTCACCTCGGCTGCGGTGGAGTCGCCGTGGTGTTCGGCGGAGGTTGGCATTGCCCTGTCGCGGGGTAGCCGGCTGTTGCCGGTGCGGGCCGAGTCGGGGGTGAGTCACCCGTTGTTGAGATCGGCGCAGCATGCCGATCTTACCGTTGACTCCGCCGCGGGGTATGCGGCGTTGGCAGAACCGTTGCGCCGGGTCGATGCCGCGGGCGGCTTCGGTTGGCCCGATGACCGGTCACCGTTTCCCGGGCTGCGTCCGTTTGACGTCGAGCAGCATCAGGTGTTCTTCGGTCGAGCTGGCGAGACCGAAGAGCTTGCGGAGTTGCTGCGCTCCCCTGCTGAGCAGGCCAAAGCGGCGATGTTGCTGGTCGTAGGCCCGTCCGGGTGCGGCAAGTCGTCGCTGGTCCGGGCCGGGCTGCTGCATGCGATGGCCGAGGAGCCGGGTTGGCTAACAATGCCGCCAATCCTGCCGGGCGCCGATCCAGTCGCAGCAATGGCCCGGGCACTGGCCGCTGCGGCACGGCAGTGCAACCTGGATTGGACGGTGGAGCACGTTTACCGCGTACTCGATAAGCGCGGTCTGGTGGGTTGTGCTGATGAGCTGCTATTGGCGCACCCGGATGGTCCTTTGCGGCGCTTGCTTCTGGTCGTGGATCAGTGTGAGGAGCTGCTCACTCAGACCGGGTCTGAGGATCGGGCCCGGTTCGCGGGGCTGCTGCGTCCAGCGCTGTCCGGTCCGGTGCAGGTGGTCGCCACGCTGCGACCGGAGTCTTTGGCCCAGCTGTTAACCAATTCCGACCTGGCGATGGTCGCGACTCACACCTATGAGCTGCGACCGCTGCACCGCGAGGCGCTGCGCGAGGTGATCAAAAGCCCAGCCGAGTTGGCCGGTATCGGCGTGGATGCCGAGCTGGTAGCCCGCCTGGTCGATGACACCGACAGCGGGGAGGCGCTGCCACTGCTGGCATTTACCTTGGCTCAACTGGCCAACGGAGTGCACCGCGGGGAGCGGCTTGATCAGCACCGCTACGTCGAGCTTGGCGGGGTGCAGGGCGCGTTGACCCGTCAGGCCGACGCAGCCCTGGCCGATGCGATCACCACTAGTGGCCGGCGCCGCGAGGAGGTCATTGCCGGATTGCTGCGGTTGGTCACCGTCGATGAGCAAGGCCGTCCCACCCGATGGCGAGTCCCCAAGGTCCAGTTGCCTGAGCCGGTGGCCCGAGAGGTGGACGTCTTCGTCACGCGACGGCTGGTGACCATCGACACCGACAACGGCAACGTGGTCGTCGGGGTCGCTCATGAGGCCTTTCTGTCTGGCTGGCCTCCGTTGGCCCAGGCGATCAACGAGAACGCGATCGCGCTGCGGGCCCGCCGGACGGTCGAGCAGGCCGCCACCGAATGGAACGACGAGGGTCGCCCACCGGCCCGGTTGTGGGAACGTGGACAACTGGCCGCCGCGGTGGCCGACACTGGCGCCCGTATTCCGGGCGGATCTCTGGTCGCCGATCGCGTGGAGCTGAGCTCGACGGCGCAGGCTTTTCTGCGAAGCAGCATCCGCCGGGACCGTGTCCGGCGGGGGCGCGCCATCACCGTGTTGTCGGCGCTGCTCGTCCTTGCTCTGGTCGCAGCGGGGATCGCCGTGACCCAGCAGCGTGCCGCGCAGCAACAACGGGATGTCGCAGTGTCCCAACGGGTCGCTACCCAGGCCCTTGCACTACGCAGCACCAACCCAGCCTTGGCCGCCCAACTCGGCTTGGCCGCCTACCGGCTTGTCCCCACCGCGGAAGCTCGCGGCAGTCTGCTCAGCACGGTCGCCAACCCCGACGTCACCCGACTGACCGGCCACACCAGCGCCGTCAAAGGGGTAGCCGTCAGCCCCGACGGCCACACCCTGGCCACCGGCAGCGACGACAAGACCGTGCGGTTGTGGGATATCAGCGTCCCACACCAGCCTCATCCGCTGAGCACGCTCACCGGCCACACCAACTATGTCCCCTCGGTGGCCTACAGTCCCGACGGACGTATCCTGGCCACCGCCAGCGACGACACCACCACGCGGTTGTGGGACGTTCGCGACCCCCGCCAGCCCAATCTGCTGAGCACCCTTACCGGCCATACCGGCGTCGTCTACTCGGTGGCCTTCAGCTCGAACGGGCATATCCTGGCCACCGCCAGCAAGGACAGAACCGCGCGACTGTGGGACATTAGCGACCCCCACCATCCCAGCCTGCTAGGAACCCTCACCGGCCACAGCGACGGCATCTCCTCAGTGGCCTTCAGCCCCGACGGACACACCCTGGCCAGCGGCAGCTACGACGACAGGACCGCGCGACTGTGGGACATTAGCGACCCCCACCATCCCAGCCTGCTAGGAACCCTCACCGGCCATAACGGCGGCATCTCCTCAGTGGCCTTCAGCCCTGATGGGCGCACCCTGGCCACCGCCAGCCAAGACACCACCGTGCGGTTGTGGAAAGTCGACGATCCCCGCCAGCCCAGCCTGCTGAGCACCCTCACCGGCCACACCAACATCGTCTACTCGGTAGCCTTCAGCCCCGACGGGCACACTCTCGCTACCGGCAGCTATGACAACACCGCGCGGCTGTGGACCCTGTCTGGACCCATCGTGGAAGGCCACACCAACACCGTTTCCTTGGTGGTCTTCAGTCCGGATGGACACACCCTAGCCACCGCCAGCTACGACGGCACCGCGCGGTTGTGGGATATCCGCAACCCCCGCCAGCCCTACCCGCTCGCTACTCTTCCTAAGCACACTGGCGGCGACTCGGTGGCCTTCAGTTCGGACGGGCACACCCTGGCCACCGCCGACCGCAACGACTGGAACGCGCGGTTGTGGGATATCCGCGACCTCTACCATCCTAGTCTGCAGGGGACCCTCACCGGCCATAGCGGCGGCGTCTTCTTGGTGGCTTTCAGGCCCGACGGACACATCCTGGCCACCGCCAGCCAAGACACCACCGTGCGGTTGTGGAAGGTCGACGATCCCCGCCAGCCCAGCCTGCTGAGCATCCTCACCGGCCACACCGACATCGTCTACTCAGTGACCTTCAGCCCCGACGGGCACACCCTGGCCACCGCCAGCGGTGACAACACCGCGCGGTTGTGGAATGTTCGCGACCCCGCTCATCCCAGCCCGCTGGCTACCCTGACCGGCCACGCCG
Source organism: Pseudonocardiaceae bacterium (assembly GCA_036266995.1). Lineage (GTDB taxonomy): Bacteria > Actinomycetota > Actinomycetes > Mycobacteriales > Pseudonocardiaceae. The sequence goes on from DATAWX010000204.1 coordinate 29,620, forward strand.
GTGCGGTGAACTCGGTAACTTTCAGCCCGGACGGGCGCACCCTAGCTACCGCCAGCTCCGACAACACGGTGCGGTTGTGGGATATCCACGACCCCCACCAGGCTCACCCGATTGACGCCCTGAGCGGTCACACCAGCAGCGTCAACGGGGCGGCTTTCAGCCCGGACGGGCGCACCCTAGCTACCGCCAGCTCCGACAACACGGTGCGGTTGTGGGATATCCGCGACCTCCGCCATCCCAGCCCGCTTGGCGCCCTGACCGGCCACACCAGCAGCGTCAAATCGGTGGCCTTCAGCCCGGACGGGCACACCCTGGCCACCGCCAGCGCCGACAACACTGCGCGATTGTGGGAAACCAACGTCGACAGTGTCACGGCCAGAATCTGTAGCACCACGCCCACGATCACCCCACGCGAGTGGAACCAATACCTACCCGACCTGCCGTATCAGCCCCCATGCCCGTGAGCTACCTGATTTAGGTCTGGCAGTCGCCGCACAGCCCACCTTGGTGATCCAGCAGTAGCCCACGCACGACTCCTCCCAAGCCACCTAGCCACACTGCTCGACGACCTCCGCCATGACCGGCTCAGCAACCAACCCCTCGTGCTGGCATTGTCAACTTGGGCGGGGATGGTGTGTGGCGGCGCGTGTCAGCGCCCCGTGGTGATCCACTCTGTGGTTCTGTCAGGCTGGGTGTCGTGAGAACTGCTCGGTCAAGTTGTCACCCTTCATCATCTTCGCGGGTTGCACCAATCGGTCGCTGCCCGTCTCGGCGCCAGCGCGCAACACCCTATGCCGCACCGCCGGTCACGGCGACTGCCGATCTCAGTCTTCTCGGGAGCCTCCCATTCATCGGTCGACATGCTGAGACCCGCGACCCACGGGCGTGGGCGGTTGTGCCCTGCGGGTCGCCGGTACCGCGACCGTTCTGCTGATCGACGCTGCGCGGTGGTCGGCTGCGTCACGAATGCGCGCTGGGCAGAGTCTTGCGGCCCGGCCTCCCGTGCCGCAGGCGACCGGCCTGTCGGAGGTGAGACGCGCCTCCCTCTCGTTCCATTCGCAATCGCCAGTTGATCATCCGGACGGTTGATCACACGGCGGCGGAGCACGGCAACCGAGGGGCTCTACTTCCAGCCGCTACGCTTGGCCGCCCCGTGGTCGACTTAGGGCAAACATGGATACCAAGCACGCGGTGCAGATGGCTGCCAAGGTGACCGTCCTGGTCACCGCGTTTTTTCTCGCCTTGACTGCCTGCGGCGATAGCAGTCTCCCAGCTCCCCGAAGACCCCCAACTCCCGGAACACCCCCAACTCCTGGAACACCGCCAGCTCCAGCCCCCGGGCGATCCCCAACTCCCGGAACGCCCCCTGGAACCGACGGTGACGTCCTTCCGCCGGATGAACCGACAGACACCTCTCCGTCAAGGATCCAACCTGCCCAGATCGGCCCAACGGCACCCCACACGGTGCCCCACCCGGGCCACCCCCCGGGTAGGCCACCAGCCACTTCACCACCACCGGACGCTAAAGGCCCCCCGGCACGCCCCACCGCACCGTCACCAACCACCGCACCGTCATCGACCACTTCACCGTCGGCTAAGTGAGGCGAGGAGGTGAACAAACTCGGTATGACCCGGGACGCACCCGCTGACAGCGCCTTCCGCTCCAATGGCACCGCCCCATCTGACCCCGAGCAGCGCGCGGTAGTAGATTCGAGCAATGCGCTCACGATCATCGGAACATTCGCATCCCAGGTAGTGTTGATCACCGCATTTTTCTACTACTTCGGCTGGGTGGAGACGAACAGCTTCCTCGGCTATTTCGGGGTCGATCCCAGCCTGGTCGGCTACAGCACTTCAGACTATGTGCTGCGCAGTATCAACGTGGCGTTCCACCCGTTTATTGACGCAGCTTTCACCGCCCTCGGACTGTTTGGCTTCCATCGCCTCGTGGTAGCGCCGGTGCTGATGAACGCCAAGCTTGACCCACCTCCACCGTTGAACACCGCCACCAGCGACGAGGGCAGCCCGGCCATCCCGCGCGCCGCTTGGCCGGGATCGCGGTGGGCGGTGGGCTCGGTGGTCGGTTGGGCACAAGCATGGGGTCACTGGCGACCGAGACCCTCCGATATTCGCCGGTTCATGGGCACGCTCCAAACCGTCGCGATTGTCCTCGCAGCAGCAGTGCTCACGGGGGTACTACTCCCCGAGCAGATCGGTGCTCGTATAGGGCTCCTCCTCCCGCTGTTACTCATCATCAGCGTCATTCTGTTCGGTTACGTCGCACACCTCCGCTCGAGATATCAGGACGCGCCCGCCGAGACGACGCCGCTTCGGTCTACCCCGCCCTCCCGGGCGTACACGTTGACCCTGCTGGCGCTCGGCTTGGTCGCCGGGCTGTGGGCAGTGAGCCTCTACGGTGACCATGTCGGTACCCGCCTTGGCGCCGAAATGGTCACCCAACTGCCCGCTCAATCTGGAATTGTGATCTATAGCACCGAACGGATCGCGCTGCACGGGCACGGCATCATTGTTACCGAAATCACACAGCCCGGCACCAAGTACCACTACCAATACACTGGGCTTCGGTTACTCGCCCGCTCCCCTGATAAATTCCTGCTGCTGCCCTCCCTGTGGCAGCACGGGCAGGATCGCGTCCTTCTACTCCAAGACAACGATTCCATCCGAGTCGACATCGCAGCCCGGTAGGCTAAAGCCCATGAGATAGCGGCGGCACGAGCCACCCACCACGTGGCGGTGCACGCTTAGGCCGAGGAGCATATCGAGGAGGGGACGCTTGCCCCGGCTGCCAAGTATCGGGGACATCCCGCAGCAACAATCAAGGGTTGGCTCGAAGCCGATCTGAACCGAGCGGTATCAGGGACTTGATCGCCGGCTCCGTGACAACTATCACCGCACACCAGGCCGCGCGCAGCAAGCGGAGCCGGACCGGAGGGCAGGCAGGGAAGGGTATACACCGACCACGTCCGCGCCGCCGCCGCGACGCCTGAACGCTTAAGCCGCAAAGCAGGTAAAAGGCTCGCTTTCAAGTTAGGGGAACGCTCGTTCATACCGGTCCCAGAATGCGCTGACATGCAGGTTGAGTGCAAGTTGAGCAACGACAGCAGCATCAGGTGGACCTCCGAACCGGGGCGAACTGAGACCCAAACTGAGACCCGACAAGATCACGAGATAGGACTCCACGACTTCGATGTCGCTCCATCGGCGCGACCATCCTCACCCGAGACAGCGGAGAAGCTGGTGACCCCGCCGGCGCCCGCGGCCTTGGATACGCCGTACCGATGCTGGCAGCCAACCACCGCGGCCACCCAGTTGGAGTTTGCCGGTCACCGGATCACGCCAGGGAAGACCCCACACCAGTACGTGCCGCCCGGCTGCCGGATGCAGTCACATCCGATCCCTGGGCCGACTGGTCACCGATCGGGTCCGGATCTCGGCCAAGGGCGGTGTAAACGCCGCAGCGAAGATCATCGCGCTGGCGCAGCGGGTGGTGCCCGTCGATTACATGCAGGTCGAGTCTCATGACCTGATCGGGCATGACCACGAAAGTTCGCATCATGCCGTCGTCCTCGTGTTTGAGGATGTGTGCAGTGGAACACGTACCGCCCGTTCGCCCGAGCGAACCTTCCCGCGACGCGGACCAGTTGGCCTCTGATCGCGTGCCCACTTCAGCTGCGTGGCCGGCTCGCCCGACGCCAACGATCCCTGGAAGTCTCCCGGCAGCGGAGAAGGTTCCTCGCGCAACTTAATGGCCATCCGGCAGGTCGGAGCGTATGGTGAGCCTCGTTAGGACACAGCGAACGGGCGACGAAAATTGAAACCTTTGGCGCCTGCGGCCTGTTTGATCGGCACAACCAAATCGCTCGCGAAGTGTCTGATGAGGATTCGATGATCGAGCCTACTGCCGCTACCGCGCTCAAACCTGCACTGGATGAACGGCCTCTATGGGATTTGATCGGCGGAGTTTTAGCCTACCGGGCTCTGTCCGTCGCACATCACTTGAAACTCTTTTCCTTCATCGCCGCTGAACCGCGAACCACCGCGGAAGTCTGCGATGAACTCAAAATCGCTAACCGTCCGGCCACAGCGCTGCTCGCCACGTGCACCGCCGTTGGCTTGCTCACTGCCAGGGAAGCCCGTTACGAATTGACGCCACTCGCCAGTACGTACCTGCTCGAAAGTAGTCCGCACTACTTCGGCGCGTACCTCGATCTGCTGAACGTCAACGATGAAGTCTGGTCATTCGAGAGCGTGAAACAAGCCATAGTTAGCGGCAAGCAGCAAGCCTACGCAGGCGACGAGGTGTTCAAATCTGACGAGGGGCAGGCAGCGTTGGCCCGTGCCGCTTTCATTACGCACGCGATGCACGGCCACAGCGCCGGGGCGGCCTACGGGTGGCCTGAGTTGATTGATCTTTCCGATTGTCAAAAGATGCTCGACGTCGGGGGCGGCTCAGGCATTCATGCCACCGCCGCGGCGCGACGCTGGCCGCGTCTGCAGGCCGTGGTTTACGACCTGCCGCCGGTCTGCGAGGTAGCCAAAGAATACATTGCGCGCGCAGGCTTGCAGGAACGCGTCCAAACTCACGCAGGGGATTGGTGGAATTCTCCTTTCCCGGTGGCCGACGTCCATTTCTATGGCGATATCTATCACGACTGGCCGCCGGACAAAGGTCGCTTGCTGGCGAAAAAGAGTTTCGACAGCCTACCCGTGGGTGGACGAATCATCATTCACGAGATGCTCTACAACAATGATAAGACCGGACCGTTGATCACGGCGGCTTCCAGTCTGTTAATGTTACTGTGGATTGAAGGTCAGCAATATTCCGGTCATGAGCTTGCAGTGATCCTGACAGAGGTGGGCTTTACTGAGATCTAGACGAAGCCCAGCTTCGGCTACTGGAGTATCGTCACCGGACGCAAGCGCTGAGCTGATCTCACTTGCGTTCTCGCAATGCCCTACTCCAAGTTGATTATGACTTATTGGGGCTCGGCCCGCGCCCTCCGACATCGTACGAATCGTGATGTGCGCCAAGGTCCCGACCTATAGGGACCAAGGATCCCCAGCCGGACTGAGCCTGGATCCACCGCGGAACGCGCGAGCACGGCCGTCAGGCCGCGCGCTGCAAGCGGGATCGGCCCGTGCCGGAGGCGAGCAGGACTATGGGACTTAGATATGTACGCGCCGCCTACGGTGGCGCTTGGTCCACTAAAGGGGATTCCGCAATGATGTCGAGTGACACGGTTCGGTGACAGGCATAGTGCCGAGGCTGCCCCTTGGGTCTGGCCACGTACGCGGGACCACGTTACAGGTGATGGGCAGGCGCGGTCGAACCGTCGGCCTTCCGATTTTCAGGCTTAGGCAAAACCGTTCAGCAACGTCCCAGAATTCGCTGCGCCGAACTGGTCCGGGTCGCCGGATCCCGCTGGGCCGTGGAGGAAACCTTCCAGTTCACCAACAACGAGACCGGCCTGGACCACTACCAGGTCCGCAAATACCACGCCTGGTACCGCCACATCACCCTGTCCATGCTCGCC
>DATAWX010000205.1:0-7587 GCA_036266995.1 Pseudonocardiaceae bacterium
GGGCTGGTAAGCCAGCCCCTCGGGTTCTAAGAATGCGGCGGGAGGCGATGCAAAACGATGGGGCACGCACCCGGACTGTGCGGGGTCATCCCGCTGAGATCCCTGGGGTTATCCCCAGGTAACCGAAGTGGATGCGCAAGAGTGCGTTCGCCAGTCACCTGCACGTCGAGATCGTCGCGCGGGTGCCGGAACACTTCTTTGAGATAGGAAAGTCCGGGATTGGCGAGTTGTACGATACTTCAGCCGAAGGGCTTGGCCGGCGCCTCAACCCGCAGACCGGGCGGTGCTTCGATCACCTTGGTGCCATCACCGTCATGCGCGAGGGAGAGCTGGCCGTCGGGAAACGGGATTCCGTGGACCTCAATGCGGTGCAACCCCCTGGGCAGCACGGGATTCAGCGACACAGTCCCGGCCGGCACGTCGGGTTGCAGACCCAGGCATAGCGCCACGATCGCCAGCGGTACCCCGGCCGCCCACGCCTGTGGGCGGCACGCGGTGGGGTAGGGCACCGGGAAGTCGCTCGGCTCGCGATGGTGCCCACCGAAGAGTTCGGGCAGCCGATCGTCGAAGATCGCCAGCGCGTCGAGCAGGTCACCGACCAGGCGCATCGCCATGTCATCGAGCCCGTAGCGCCGCAGGCCCTCACAAGCGATGACGGTGTCGTGCGGCCAGATCGAACCCACGTGATAGGAGATCGGGTTGTAGCCCACCATCTCCGCTGAGAGCGTGCGCAGCCCCCAACCGCTGGCCATGGCCGGGCTCGCCAGCTGGGCAGCGACCTGCTCGGCCTCCTGCGGTGAGGGCACGCCGCACCACAGCAGGTGCGCCATGTTCGACGTGATTGAGTCGACCTGACTCTTGTCCCGGTCCAGGGCCAATGCGAATGCGCCCGGTGCCCCGTCAGTGCCCGGTCGCCAGTACCGTCGCCGGATCAGGTCGCGCAGCGCTTCGGCCTCGGCGAGCAGATCGTCGGCCTCGGCGCCGTGATCCAGGTGCGCGAGCACGGCGGCGAGCTCGCGGCGGGCCCGATAGGCGTAGCCCTGCACCTCGACGATCGCGATCGGCGGCTCGGCGAGCCGGCCGTCGGCGAACTGCACGGCGTTCTCGGAGTCCTTCCAACCCTGGTTGACCAATGATCGCGGCCCGGTGGGGGAGTACTCGATCAGGCCGTCCCGATCGGGATCGCCGGGACCGCGAAGCCAGCCGAGTGCCGCACGAGCGGCAGGCAGCAGCTCGATGAGGGCCTCCCGGGGAGCGCCCCAGCGCTGCGCCTCACCCAGCATGATCAGGAACAGCGGTGTCGAGTCGGCGCTGCCGTAGTAGGGGCGGGCGCCCCCAGCCGTGCCCTCACCCAGCCATGGCCGGTCGCCGAACCGGACCTCGTGCAAGATCTTGCCGGGTTGTTCCTCGTTGCCCTGGTCGCTGACCTGGCCCTGCCGCGCGGCCAGCGCGGCGAGAGCGTCGAGCATCAGTTCGGGCCGAAATGCGCGGGCTTGATAACTCGAGATCAGCACGTCTCGACCGAACAACGCGACGAACCAGGGGATGCCGGCGGCGAGCAGGCGCCGCGAGCCGTCCCGGTCGTCGGGGATGCTCAACGCGTCGAGATCGGTCAGCGAACGCAGGCAACCGCGGGCCAGACGCTCCGGTTGGCTGTGCACCACCACGTCTGGTCGGCCGGTGGCGGCGATCCGCGGTTGGACCGCGATCCGTTCCTCGCTTCCGCAACCACGCAGCGCGCCCACCTCGATCCGCAGGATCCACGGCTGATCCCGGCTCAGGCGCACCACCCAGTGTGCTGCGCCCTGGTCGACGACGTCGGGGGGCGGATCCAGCCGCACCGACGTTGCGCGCGGAGAACCGGTGGCCTCGAAGCGCAGATGTCCGGGCGACTGATGCACCGCAGTGCCGGACGACTGCGCGCTGGGATCACCCGCGAGACGGCGAACCTGGAAGATATCGGCGAAATCGGAATCCAGCTGGATTGACAGGCGCACCGGGACCGCGTCAGGCGTCCAGCAGCGCAGCGTCAGCGTTTCCACCATGCCGGCGGGCGACAGCTGGCGCAGCCGCTCGCACTCCACCGGCGCGTCCGGTAGCCGGTTGCTCAGCGTGGCATAGCCGCGGAACCGGGCCACCGCCGGACTGATCAACCCGGATCCCAGATGCCGCAATGGTTCGGAGTCCAGCCGCACCTGCAGCCGGGACAGGTGCCGGGTGTCGTCGGTGATCAAGCCGAATGGGCCCGGCCCCATGTCGCCGCGCTCGTCGGAGATCGCGAAGGTCAGACCGGCGATGACGGTGATGGTGCCTGGGCCGGCGAGTACTCCCTGCGGCGCAACGCCGTCGAAGTCCGGGCCGTCCCTGTCCGACATCGCGCCGGCCGTCATCCGGCCGCCCGGCGTGCTGGGAAGGCCGCCGGTATCCGCGGTAGGTCGTGCTGAGCCAGCAGCGGCCGGGTCGAGGGCGTGGGGGCACTGAAGACCATCGGCGCCGCCGGCGTCAGCACCCGCAAGCCGGGCATTGGGGTGAACAACTTGGCGTAACTGCGCACCAGTGCCGCCGACGAGAAATGCTCGGCCACATGGCTGCGGCAGGCCGCCCGATCGATCTCACCGATCCGCCCGATCACCGCGGCAAGCTCAGCGGTGGTATCCCGGACGAATCCGGTGACCCCGTCGCGCACGATCTCTGAGACCGCGCCTTTGTTGGTGGCCAGCACCGGCGTGCCGCAAGCCATGGCCTCGACGAGCACCATGCCGAACGGCTCGCGCCAGGAGATCGGGAAGAGTAGTGCCGCGGCACGGGACAGGAAGTCGTAGGTCGCGTCACGGCCGAGCTCACCGAGGAACACGACATCGGGTCCGAGATGCGGCGCGACTTCGCGCTGAAAGTACGCCTGCTCTGCCGGTTCGCGACACTTCGCGGCGATCCGCAGCGGCAGGCCGGCCTCGCGGGCCAGCGCGATGGCCTCCCCGGCTCCCTTCTCCGGCGCCATCCGGCCCAGGAAGGCCAAGTAGCCCTCCGAGCGGGCGCGGAACGGGACCTCGGCGACGTCGACGGCGTTGTAGCACACACCCTCGAAGGGTAGGTGCGGCGCCGCGTGGCGCTGCGAACGGCTGATCCCGACGAGCCGCAGATGGGGGGCGCGCGCCACCAGGCCGTCGTAGAGGCCGAGCAGCTCGCCCTCCAGCGACCCATGCACAACGTGCAGCGCGGGAACCGGACCTTGCGCGGACAGCAGCGCGCCGAGCGGCCCGGAGTGGTCGATCACCGTGTCGACGTCGGCCAGTACGTCCAGCCCGCCGAGCACGTGGCGCCACTCGTCGGTCGCCATCCCGATCTGGGCCGGTAGGGCGTCGAGCGGTGAGATCACCCGGACTCCGGGAATGGCCGAGCCCGGCGCGGCGACGAGAGTCACGTCGTGGCCGGCGGCGGCCAGCCCAGCGGCCTGCAGGGCGACGACCCGCTCGATGCCGCCGTAGGCGGGCGGCGGGACCGGGATCCACGGCGGGGCTAGAAGTCCAATGCGCATGCGACGACCTTCTTGGAGAGGCGACCGACCGCCCAGCAACGACGTCGGCTGCTCAGGCAGCGTCGGGCGACATCGATCCAGCTGGCGGTCCATCGGGCTGTACGCGTACGGAGATGTGGCCGGCGGCGGCGCCGTGGCCTATCTGAGGTGGCGCCCGACTAGGCAGAAAGCCGTGACCGTCAAGGGCGCTGCCACCAGCTTACCTCGTCCAGTCGAGCCCTCAGCGACCAGTGTCGTCAAGCTGCCGGTCGCTGACGAGAGATGCGTCACCGGCCACGCCATACCGGTGACCGACGTTCCAGCGCGGCGGCCCGGCCTTCCTCGGCGTCCTGGGTGGCATTGGCCACCAGCCGCATCGTTTCACCGAATCGGATCGCGTCCACAGCGGACATGTCGGGGGCGCGGCGGGCCACCTCCTTGGTAGCCCGAGCGGCCAGCGGGGCCGCGGCGAGCAGCCGATCAGCGAGCCCGCGGGCGGTGGAGAGCAGCGAGGCGTGCGGCACGACCCAGCCGGCGAGGCCGATCTCCTTGGCCCGCTCGGCGTTGATCTGCTCGCCGGTGAGGAGCAGTTCCATGGCGTGTTGCCAACCGATCCGCTGCGGCAGCCGGATGGCGCCGACGACCGTGGGGATGCCGATTCGCACCTCCGGATAGCCGAACACCGCCTGCTCGCTGGCGATGACGAAATCGCACCAGGTGAGCAGGGTCAGCCCGTAGCCCAGGCAGTACCCGTTCACAGCGGCGATCACCGGCTTGTAGATCTCCCAACCGCTCTCGAAGGAGTTGACGGTCGGCTTCTCCCAAAACGTGCCAGGGAACTCACCGGCGGGATTGCCCGAGGCGTGGATGTCCGCCCCGGCGCAGAACGCGCGTCCCGCCCCAGTGACGATCGCCACCCAGGCGTTCTGGTCGTCCCGGAACGCCGCGAACGCGGCGTTGAGCTCCCTGCGCATTTGCTGGTCGATGACGTTGAGCTTGTCCGGCCGGTGGTAGGTGATCGTCGCGACGTGCCCGTCCAACTCGTAACGCACCATGTCAGCCACGGCGGCCAGACTAGCCAGCGCCGCTTTTCGTGCAGCGAGTTCACCCGGTGACTCGTGAAAACGTCGGGGATACACCGGCGTTACCCTCGCCTCCTATCGTCCCTGAGTGACCGTAGACGCGCTGACGATCGGGCTGCGCCGCGCGCTGGCTCCAGCCGACCAGGACACCGCGGCTGCTTGTGGCCTGCGACTACGACGCTGGGTGACCCTGGACCGCGCGGTGTGCCTGGCCGCCCGATACGCCCGCCTCGCCGACCCGGCCTGGGTCCCACTACGTGAGCAGATCGCGACTGAGGTGCTCGACCGCGGGTGGAACTCCGAACTGGGCTGCTCACCACCGCCTACGGCGGCACCGACCTCGGTGCCGCCACGCTGCACATCGGGCTGTCCGGGTTGCTTGCGCCCGACGACGAACGTTTCCAGGCCACCGTCACCGCGATAGAGGCGGAGCTGCGCAGCGGCTCCACCGTCTACCGGTACAACCGCGACGACGCGCTGCCCGGTGGCGAGGGTGGCTTCCACCTGTGCGCATCGTGGTTGGTGGAGGCCTACCTGGGCTGTGGGCGGCGCACGGAGGCGGAGGAGCTGTTCCAGCAGATCGTGGACGCGGCCGGACCGACCGGGCTGCTTCCGGAGGAGTACGACCCGATCACGGAGCGCTCGCTGGGCAACCACCCGTAGGCATACTCGCACCTCGGCCTGATCCGATGCGCGATGCTGCTCGATGCTATGCGCTGACGCACCACCGGTGGCGCTGGACTAGCTGCGGGAGACGCTCAGGCCGAAGCTGTACCCATGGACGTGATGTCGCGGTGGGAAGAGTTCGACCTACATCTGTCGTCCGGCCGGGTGCACGCCGCCCGCAGCGGTGGGCCTGGACCGCTGGTTCTCTGCTTTCCGGGGCTGTCGGCCAATCTCCGCAGTTTCGACTTCATCGGAGGCGTCCTGGCGGAGCAGGGCTTCCGCGTCGTCACCGTCGACCCGCGTGGCCGAGGCAGGAGCGAGCCCACTCCTGCGGGTACCTACGGTTGGCCTGCGCACGCGGCCGACGTCGCCGAGATGGTGGACAGGCTGGGCGCGGGCTCGATTCATCTGGTCGGCTGGTCCATGGGGGCGTACGTGGCTATGCAGTTGGCGAGCATGAGGCCGCACCTACTTGACAAGGTGGTGTTGATCGATGCTTGTGGGACGACCGGGGAGTCGGCGAACGCACTGATCCGGACTGTGATCCAGCGGCTTGGCGTGATCTACCCCTCGTTGCATCAGTACCTGCACGGAATCAAGCAGATGGGCACCATCGTCCCCTGGGATCCCCTGTGGGAGCGCTACTTTGCCTACGAGCTCGAGCCGGTAGAAAGAGGTGTGCGGGCTCGCACCAACCGGGCGGCCGTCATCGAGGACTTCGACTACGGCACCTCGCATGACCCGCGCCGACTGTGGCCGGCCTTGTCGATGCCCGCACTGCTCGTGCGCGCCGCCCAGCCGCTGGTGCCCGGCGGTCCTTTCATCGTCGCCGAGGACGACCGAGACGCCTTCGCCCAGTCGGTGCCGGGGGCGAAAATGGTGGAGGTTGATGCCAACCACTACGGGGTAGCCACCCATTCCAGGACGGCCGAGGCGATCCAGGCATTTCTGGCAAGCGAGCTTCCGGGAGGAGATCTATAGAGTATGGAGCCCAACATCGTCGATCTGTCCGGGCGGCGCGCACTGGTCACCGGTGCCGCCTCAGGGATCGGGCTTGCCGTCTCCGGCTGTCTCGCTCGATCGGGCGCTGAGGTGCTGATGGTGGATCTGCCCGGGAAGCTGTTGGAGGAGGGGGCGGCAGCCCTGCCGGGGGCGTCGGCTTTTCCTGCGGACCTCTCAGCTCGCGCCAACGTCCACCGTCTCGCTGCCGAAGCGTCGGAAGTGGACGTCCTGGTGAACAATGCCGGTCTCCAGCACGTCAGCCCGATAGAGTCCTTTGACGAGGCGCAGTGGGACTTGATTCTGGCGGTCATGCTGACGGCGCCGTTTCTTCTTATGAAGCTTCTCATCGGGGGGATGTATGAGCGGGGATGGGGACGGCTTATCAACATCTCCTCGGTGCACGGATTGGTTGCCTCCAGCCACAAGTCGGCGTATGTCAGCGCCAAGCATGGGTTGGTTGGGCTCACCAAGACCGTGGCGCTGGAAGCCAGCGCCCATGGCGCCGCCAACATCAGCGTTAACGCAGTCTGCCCATCCTACGTGCGGACGCCTCTGGTCGAAAAGCAGATTGCCGACCAGGCCATGCTCCACGGCATCGCGGAGACCGAGGTGGTAGAGAAGGTGCTGCTTGATCGCAACGCAGTGAAGCGGCTGATCGAGCCTGCGGAGGTGGCCGGTATGGTCGCGTTCCTCTGCCGGGACGACATGTGGTCGGTGACCGGTCGGGCGCTCACCATGGACGCCGGCTGGCTCTCGCACTGACTCCGCCAATGGGGCGTGCCGCTGAGGAGGGATGATGGAACCGGTATGGGACTACCAACCAGCGGGATGGTACTTATCTACGACGTGTTTGTAGCGACCCGGCGAAGGAGATAGCACAATGCTCGCAGACGACGCCCAGAAGATAGCCACCGAGATTGGGGAACGCCTCAATGCCAGCGCATGCAAGGGAGTCAAGGCCACAGTCAAGGCCGACCAGATGAAACCCAATACGGTTCCTGCCGGCGCAGGGCGTCCAACTTTCACCAACTACTACATCCAGATCGATGACAGCACTCGGATGGCTACCCTCACCCTCGGCCAAGCAGAGGGGCTGCTCGAGGATGTCGAGCCGGATTGGGACCCGGATCGGCTCTTCGAAGCGATCCGCGCCATGGATGTGCCCGTTGAGGAGACGAATTGAGGGCCTCGTGCGCGGCGTCGTTACGCTGGCGCCATGCCCGCGCATCAGCCGATGTCGTTTCACCTCGAGACTGAGCGACTGACGCTGCGGCCGTGGGCAAAGTCCGATGTCGACGACTATCGCGCTCTCGCCGCCGAACG
>DATAWX010000206.1:0-3125 GCA_036266995.1 Pseudonocardiaceae bacterium
GCGTTGAGGGACAACGGGCTGTCCTCGCCCGGACTCCGGCTTTGGAACTGGCCGGCAGCATACGTGTCCCGCCGTCGAAGCGAGGCAGGAGCTGGGAGGATGCGCGCCGGGCTACCCGAGTTGCTCGAGCACGTCACGTCGACGGCACCGAATGAGCGCATTCATTGACACGAACGTCATAGTCAGACATTTGACTGGCGATCCGGAGCAATTGTCAATACCTGTGGATGGCGGCTACTCGATGAGCCGTTGGGCGAGTTGTTCGGCGTTGAGTGCGTGGATGGCGTCGTCGACGGCTTGGCGGTTTGTGAGGTCGATGCCCCGGTCGGTGAGCGCGGTGGCGATGTGTTTGGCGGGGCCCCACGCGGTGTGGTCATCGAACGCGGCGCGGAATTCTGACTGATGGGTCTGGATGGCCTCGAGCACGGGGGTGATCCACTTCGGGTCGGTACCGCGCTCGGTGAGTGCGAAGGTGATCCACTTGTGCAGGACCTCGGGCAGGGCTTGACGTTGCTCGGCGTCGAGGATCGCCTTTCGAGGTAGCCAATCGGTGAGCAGCAGCATCACTTCGCCGGGGCTCCAACTCAACGGGCCGGCGATGATGTAGCCCTCGCCGTAGTCCAGGAACAACTCGGCCAGCGAGCGGACCACCTCAGCGTGCGCGGGATTGTCGGCGCCGCTGGCCGTGGTGGTGGTGAACTGTTGGATCAGGCGGTCGCGTTCGGCCTCGGATAGCTCGGTGTGTTCGGGCCAGTCGGGCAAGTGGTCGCGGCATCGGGACCAGGCCAACGCCCGGTGGGTGAGGAAGTCTCCGTCGTCGTTGCGGGGCCAGGTCATATCGGTGGTGCGCAACGCATCGGCTAGCTCGGCGAGCACCGGGGCGACTGGTTGTGTGGTGATTGGCATCGGCACCTGCTGGGGGTCGTGCAGGTGGTCCCATTCGGTGGCGGCGCCGGGTTCGAGGACGGCGAGTTTCTCGACCAGGACACCGCCGGTGTGGTCGATCTGTGCCATCAGGGTGTGTGGGCGGGGGCCGTCGTAGTCGATGAACAACACTCGCTCGTGGTCCCACACGTCCACCGCGCGCCAGGCGGCGACCGGGGTCCAGCCGGGGAGCGAGCTCGTGGTGTGCTCGTCCAGCTGCCAGGGCGGTGGTGGTTGGGTTTCGGCGAGGATGTCGAGGGTCCCGGTCAACAGCGTGGTATCCGCGGCTGGTGCGACCCGGGCGAGCGCGGCGACGGCGGCCAGCCCGTGAGGTGAGGGTGTCGTGCAGGTGCGTCCGCATACCTGCATGCACAACCCATGTTCGGCCTCGCGGTCACCCGGCCCGGCCTCAGACCAGGCCTGGCCGAGCCAGCCGCTGGCCCAGATCTCCGCGGACAGCGGATCGTTGAGGCCGAGCAACTGCCGAGCATCCCGCAGCAACCGATCACCGAGATGCAATGGACGGGAAGCACGACGGACCGGCTTCTTGGCGCCGCGATCCTTACGGCGTCCGCGACTTTTGGGCATACCGGGCAGTCCACCACATCCAGCGATCCCGCCGCGGGCAGGTCAGGCTGCCGCCGAATCGGGGCGCACGGTGACCGCGTCGGTAGCGAGTTCACCTGCGCTCTCATCCAGTTTTTCGTTGCCACGTTCGACCAGCTTGCCCCCGCTGAACACCGCACCCGCGCGGACCAGGGCGACCAGGTGCGGGGCGTTGACTGCCCGCCATCGGGACTGTGCGGCTTCGATCAACTTGAACGCCATGGCCAGACCGGCCGCGCGTGACCCCGGTCCTCGGGTGATTTTCGTGCGGTGACGGACCGTGGCGAAGGTCAACAATGGGATTTGTGGTGCGCAAATGAACCCAGTGCTGGGCCGGGTAGTCGTAGAACGCCACCAGCCCATTGACATCACCGGTGACCTTCGCGGCCGCTTTGGGGAACTTCGCGCCATAGACGGCCCCGAACTCTTCGACGGCGTCGAGAGCGTGGCGGCGGTCCTCGGCGTTCCAAATCTGGGCCAGGGCCTTCTTCGCCCCCGGATGCGCGGACTTGGGTAGCGCACCGAGCACGTTAGCGATCTTGTGAAACCAACACTTCTGTTCCCGGGTAGCGGGGAAGACCTCACGCAACGCACCCCAGAACCCCAGCGCGCCGTCCGCGACCGCCAGCACCGGAGCACGCATCCCACGCCGAGCGCAGTCGCGCAGCAGATCGGCCCAGGACTCGGTCGACTCCCGGTAGCCATCGGTCAGCGCGATCAGCTCCTTGCGGCCATCCGCGCGGACACCGATTATCACCAGAAGACACAGCTTGTGTTCCTCCAGGCGGATGTTGACGTGAATGCCGTCGGCCCACACATACACGTAGTCGGCCTTGGACAGATCGCGGGCGGCGAACGCGCGCTGCTCGGCCTTCCACGTCTCTGTCAACTTGGTGATCACCGAGGCGGACAAACCCGCCGACGAACCCAGGAACTGGCTTAACGCGGGGCCGAAATCGCTGCTGGACAACCCGTGTAGGTACAGCAACGGCAGCACCTCGGTGATCTTCGGACTCTTACGACACCATGCCGGCAAGATCGCTGAAGAGAACCTCTGGCGCTCGCCGGTGACCTCGTCGACGCGTTTGTCGTTGACCCGAGGCGCACGGACCTCGATCGCCCCGGCCGCGCACATCACCGTGCGCGGCTCGGCATGGCCATTACGGACCACCAGCCGATGGCCGTTCCCATCGACCACCTCGGTGAGCGAGTCCACGTAAGCATCGGCTTCAGCGCGCAACGCCGCCGCCAGCATCTTCCGGGCACCTTCGCGGGCGAGCTCATCCAGCAACGACCCGCCCGGTAGCGGCACCCCGACCCGCTCCGCCGCCACCATTGTCTGCACTACCTTCAGCACGGGCACGCCCTCCCAGCCAGCGTTGCACCGCCGGCGCGCTTGAGACCTACTCGATCACCAGGAAGGTAGGCCCTCCCCGAACCGATCCACAGGATTCAAGGATTGCTCACGATCCGCCCGAGATGGCCGAACGTGCCACTCGTCATCTCCGCTCAGCCGATGAGCTGCTGCTTGCCGACCTCATCCTGGCTGAGGCCGTCTATGTGCTGGAGTCGTTTTACGAAGCGCCGCGCCCGCA
>DATAWX010000207.1:0-13210 GCA_036266995.1 Pseudonocardiaceae bacterium
ACCCAACAACGCTAAAGACAGAACACACCGACTTGCACCACACCTGTCGCACCCGATATGGTCTGATCATCAGCGCTTGAACTGCGGAAACGCGGCCATCAGCCTCTCGCTCGGGTTTCAACCCCCGGAGAAACACCGCCACTCCGGGATCGGCATGCACACCCCGGCCTCAGTCCACTACGGAACCGCAACCGACATCCGCGCACGACGCCAGGCCACCCTCGACCGCGCCCACGCACAACACCCCGAACGGTTCAGCCGCCGACCCCAGCCACCATGCCTGCCCGAGCACGCATGGATCAACCAACCCACCCAGCAACAGCCAACTCAGGTAAGATCCACTGTCTCATTTGACTTGACAGCTACCGCGTGGTCGCGCGTCGAGGCAAGGATCGCCACCCGCAAGCCTGCTGAGTACGACGCCGCCATCACACTACTCACTGACCTCCAGGCGCTTGCCGAACGCGACGGCCGCCGTCACACGTTCACCCAGCGCAGCACGGCGTTACGTCAAACGCACACGCGCAAACCAAGCCTCATCGAACGCCTCAACCGGGCAGGCCTTTGAACAAACCACTAAAGACTTATCAACGAGCGTCGATAAGACGCTTGCGCCAGTCGTCCAAGGTCGCCCACAGTCAACCGGCGTCGTTCGAATCGACGCCGCCCTCACCCCAGTGGTCAGTCGCTCAATCGCGCATAGTGAGGTTCCCCCTGCACGGACACCTTCGGTGTGGGGGTCAGGACTCCCTAGTGTGAGTGGCGTCGGTATTGGCCCCTGAGGACTTCCACTCAGCAGCCGATAACAGGATGCGCATGCCGGAGAGTGCACCGTCGTCGCCCGGTGCGTCCCTCCCGGCTCAGAGGCCGAACGCCTGCGTCACCTGCCTGACCAGCTCGCCCTCGTTCATTGCGGTGTCGATCTTGATGACGGGCAGTTCGAGGCGCTTCGTCTCGTCGACGAGGCGGTCGGTGAAGATCCGGTCGCGCTCGAGCAGGTTGCGCTGGGCCAGTTCCGGATCGCTGGTCTTCCGCGGGATCTCCCAGCCTCGTCGGTCGAAGGCGGCCCGGCGGAACTCGGGCGTCGGCAGGAGCCAGACTGCGTGGCCGGGCTCGGCGAGCAGCGGCTTGACAAGGTACGGCAACAATCGGAAGCCCTCGGCAATCACGCCGGTGTCCGCCAGCAAGCGCAGCAAGTCTTCAACAATCAGACCGAAGCCCTCGCCCCGGAACCAGTGGAAAGTCTCAAACATAATCACCGGAGACCGGTTCACCCATCGCTCGTCCATGTCCATGGTCTTGAACCTGCTCAGGTACGGGGCGTCTTCCGGTGTGCTGCGGCTGGCGTGGTCCGGCATCACCTCATCGGTCGAGTACACGTGCAGGCCGTGCTGGGCCGCGATGCGCCGGGCGATGGTCGACTTGCCCGCACCGCTGCCACCACCAATCCAGTAAACGTGCTGTAATCGCGCCCGCAACGCCGCAGCGTCGCCGGTCTCTTCGTGTTCGTCAGGTCGCATTCATCACCCCTGTGTGCAACGGCGGAACGTCCGCTCAGCTTTCACGACCCCCAATAAGCCGACCGGTCCAACAGGCAGGAGGATCTACGAGTATCCGCATAATGCCGCTGATCGTGCGATCCGGCGAACGTCCTGGACTGCCGCTGAGCGCGGTGAATGCCTGGGCATGAGCGGGTTACGGATACGTGCTGGTCGGTCTGGCCTTCATGGATCCTCGGGTGGATGGCGTGCGGCGGATACAGGCGGTGCGTAGGAGGCGTTTGACGCTGCTGAGGCTCACACCGTGGGCAGCGGCGAGGGAGGCGGCGGTGGCGCCGTTACGGTAGCTAGTGATCAACTCGGCAATCTCGCGCTCATCGAGACACGCGCTCATCGAGGCGCTCGCGCAGGCTCCACGGACGCTGCGTGCTCGGTCTCGCGGTGCGCAACGGGTTGGCGAGCGCCATGGTGTGGCAAAGCCGCAGGTGAGCGGCATGTACCGAGTGCGAGTAAGCGGTAAGTATCACCACCACTGGCGATGGTCGGCTTGGATGGGCGCCATGGGGACGGCGGGTTTTGCCAGCCGGGCGTGGCTGCTGGCCTCGGCCGTGGTGGTCCTGGTCGCTTACGGCATGGTCGGCTACCTGCTTTTCGGTTTCAATCTGGTCGATGCGATCTACCTCACGGTCTCGACCCTGACCACCGAGGGCTTCGCCACGCCCGTGCCGCTCTCCGACGGCGCGAAGATGTTCACAGTCAGCTTGTCGCTGTTCGGTGTGTCGGTGTTCGTGGCCGCGCTCAGCGTGCTGGCCACTGCACTGGTCGACGGGCAGCTCGCCCAGAGGTCGAGGAGGCGCTCGATGCAGCGACGGATCACCGACCTGCGCGACCACCACATCATCTGCGCCTACGGGCGGGTGGGCCGGGCAGCGGCTCGTGAGTTCGAAGCCGATGGCGTGCCATTCGTCGTGATCGAAGTGCGGCCCGAGCTGGAGGAGGAACTGCGCCGCGATGGTGTGCTTTACCTGATCGGTAGCTCCTCCTCGGAGGCGCTGCTGCGGACCGCCGGGATTCACCGTGCGCGAGGGCTGGTGTGCGCGGTGGACTCCGACGCGGAGAACGTCTACATCACGTTGGTGGCCCGATCGCTCAACCCCGACATCAGCATCGTGGCTAGGGCCTCGGAGGACGCCGCGGCGGACCGGCTCTATCGGGCGGGAGCGGATCGGGTGGTCTCGCCGTATGCCACCAGCGGTCGACGGATGGCTCTGATCGCCTTGCGACCGGAGGTCGTCGACTTCTTGGATCTCGCGCGCCGCGGCACCGCCGCGCTGCGAATCGAGGAGTTGCTCATCACCGATGAATCGCAGCTGGTTGGGCGCACCCTGGACCAGGTCTGCCGCTCGGCCACCCCGCTGCTGATCCGCCGCGCCGGCGGCGAGCTGTTGCCGAACCCGAGCCGGGATACGGTCGTCGCGCCGGGCGACGTGGTGGTGATGTTCGGCGAGCCGGGCACTCTGCGACCTGTCGAGTAGCCCAGCTACCAGCGTGCGAGCAGTGGTACTGGTCAGCGGACGACTTGCACCACGTCGCCGACGTGCAGGGTGTTGTAGAAGGTCTGTGCGGCGCTCAGGGTCAGGTGTACACAACCGTTGGAGGGGACCTTCACGCTGTCCTCGTGAAAGGCGTCACCGCCGTTGAAGAACACCGAGTAGGGCATCGGTGCGTTGTGGAACTCACTGCTGCGGTGGTGAAGATCCTTCCAGAACACCTGGAACGTGCCGGGGTCGGTCGGTGCGCTGGCCTTGCCGGTTGCTACCGGCACCGGCCCGTAACTGACACTGCCGCTGCGCATCAGCCATGCCTGTTGGGTCGACAGGTCCACGCAGGCCCGAGCTGAGACCGAACACGGCGCCCCCTTTGTCGCGGCGGCGGCTCCCGCCGTACTCGCACACACCATCGCTGCGGCGCCCAGCAGCCCCACGGCAACCGTCCGGATCGGGTGACTGATCAGCGAAGCGGGTAGTCGCAGCATAGTTGAAGGTAGTACCCCACCTTGGCGTGATCGTAAACATCGACTACTGCTGAAGGCCGTTTGACTGTCCCACGCGAAGAGGCAGTAGCAGCGTCGCGTGCCGCGGCCGCTAACATCACACGCGGACCACGGTGACTAGGGTGGACTGGGTCGGTACCGTGCACGGTGAGTCGTGGATAACCGGGAGGGAACCTGTGACGGCCGTAGCGCCTCAGCCGATCGTTACGCGGCCGCGTCCGGTGCGCCCCATTGTCAAGGGTTCGACCCTGCTCGGGCTGCTCCAGACCACCGATCACAAGGTGATCGGCATGTTGTACCTGGTCACCTCTATGGCCTTCTTCTTCGTCGGCGGCAGTATGGCGATGCTGATGCGCGCCGAGCTGGCCCGGCCGGGCATGCAGTTCCTGTCCAATGAGCAGTACAACCAACTTTTCACGATGCACGGCACGATCATGCTGCTGCTCTACGCCACGCCGATCCTGTTCGCGTTCGCTAACCTGATCATGCCGTTGCAGATCGGCGCGCCGGACGTGGCCTTTCCCCGGCTCAACGCGTTCTCCTTCTGGGCGTTTGCGTTCGGTGGCATCATCGTGTTGTCCGGGTTCCTGACACCGGGTGGTGCGGCGGACTTCGGCTGGTTCGCCTACACCCCATTGTCCGACGCCATACATTCACCAGGCGCCGGTGGGGACTTGTGGATCATGGGATTGGTCCTCGCCGGACTGGGTACCATCCTCGGCGCGGTCAACATGATCACCACCGTCGTCTGTTTGCGAGCACCGGGGATGACGATGTTCCGGATGCCGATCTTCACCTGGAACATCTTCGTCACGTCACTTCTCGTCCTGCTGGCGTTCCCGATCCTCACCGCGGCGCTGCTGGGGCTGGAGGCTGATCGGCGGCTCGGAGCGCACGTGTTCGACCCGGCCAACGGCGGCACGATCCTGTGGGAACACCTGTTCTGGTTCTTCGGGCACCCCGAGGTCTACATCGTCGCGCTGCCCTTCTTCGGCATCGTGTCGGAGATCTTCCCGGTGTTCAGTCGCAAGCCGCTGTTCGGGTACAAGGGCCTGATCTTCGCGACCCTGTCGATCGGCGCGTTGTCCGTGGTGGTGTGGGCGCACCACATGTACGCCACGGGCGCGGTTCTGCTGCCGTTCTTCGCGTTCACCACATTCCTCATCGCGGTGCCGACCGGGGTGAAGTTCTTCAACTGGATCGGCACGATGTGGCGCGGGCAGCTTACGTTCGAGACTCCGATGATGTTCTCGATCGGTTTCTTGGTGACATTCCTGCTGGGCGGGTTGACCGGGGTGCTGCTGGCGGCTCCGGCGATCGACTTCCACGTCAGTGATACGTACTTCGTGGTGGCACACTTCCATTACGTGCTTTACGGCACGATCGTCTTCGCCACCTTCGCCGGGATCTACTTCTGGTTCCCGAAGATCACCGGCCGGATGCTCGATGATCGGTTGGGTAAGTTCCACTTCTGGGCCACCTTCATTGGGTTCCATTTGACGTTCCTCGTGCAGCACTGGCTCGGCGCTGAGGGGATGCCCCGCCGGTATGCCGACTACCTACCGAGCGACGGGTTCACCACCTTGAACATGGTGTCCTCGATCGGCGCCTTCGTGCTCGGTGCGTCCACGCTGCCGTTCCTGTGGAACGTCTTCCGCACCTACCGCTACGGCGAGGTGATCACCGTCGACGACCCGTGGGGGTACGGCAACTCCCTGGAGTGGGCGACGTCGTGCCCGCCGCCGCGGCACAACTTCACCGAGCTGCCCCGGATCCGGTCGGAGCGACCTGCCTTCGAACTGCACTACCCGCACATGATGGAGCGGATACGGGATGAGGGGCATACCGGTGGCCGCGGCCACCCGGCCTCGGTGGCGGAGAAGACGGCTTTCTCGATCCAGCAAGGCGAGATCGACGACCCACGGGACAAGTGATCGCTGACCCACGGACGACCCTGCTGGTGACGGTCACCGGGCGAGACAAGCCAGGGGTCGTGTCGGTGATCTTCTCCGCGCTCACGCGGCATGGGGTGGACATTCTCGACGTCGAGCAGGTGGTGATCCGGGGTCGGATCATTCTCGGTGTTCTGGTGTCGACCACCGCTGATCCGGATGACCTCCAAGAGGCTGCCGAGCAGGCTATGGCCAGCATCGGGATGCAGCTGGAGGTCGAGGTCGGCGCGGGCGCGGTAGGGGCCAGCGCCCGCGGGTCGACACACGTCGTCCTGGTACTGGGCCGTCCGGTCACCGCGCACGCTTTCACCGAGACGACCCGTGCGCTAGCCGCGTTGAACATCAACATCGACGCCATCCGGCGGATCGCGGACTACCCAGTCACCGGGCTCGAGCTGCTCGTGTCGGTGCCCAGCGGCGACGATTCCCAGGCCGCTGACAGCGCACTGCGCTCCACGCTGGTCAGGCTCGCCGCCCAGGGTGAGGTCGACCTTGCCGTCGAACGGGTCGGCATCGCGCGCCGGGCCAAGCGCCTGGTGGTCTTCGACGTCGACTCGACCCTGGTGCAGGGCGAGGTGATCGAGTTACTCGCCGAGCATGCCGGTTGCGGGGCCGAGGTGCGGGCGGTCACCGAAGCTGCGATGGGCGGTGAGCTGGACTTCACCCAGTCGCTGCGTCGCCGGGTCGCCCTGCTGGCGGGCTTGCCCGTCAGCGTGCTCACCGAGGTCACCAACGCCCTGGAGCTCACGGCCGGGGCGCGCACCACGGTACGGACTCTCAAGAGGTTGGGATTCTACTGTGGAGCCGTCTCGGGTGGTTTCACCCAGATCGTGGAACCGGTCGCCGAGGATCTGGGGCTGGACTTCTGCACCGCCAACGTGCTCGAGATCCACGACGGGAAGCTCACCGGCCACGTGATCGGCCCGGTCGTCGATCGGTCCGGCAAGGCCGACGCGCTGCGCCAGGCGGCGGAGCACTTCGGAGTCCCCCTGGCCCAGTGTGTCGCCGTCGGTGACGGCGCGAACGACATCGACATGCTCACCGCTGCCGGTCTGGGTGTCGCGTTCAACGCCAAACCCGCTTTGCGGGAGGTCGCGGACACCGCGATCACCCAGCCGTTCCTGGACATCGTGCTGTTCGTGCTGGGCGTGACCCGCGACGAGGTGGAGGCCGCCGACGCCGCCGACGGGATGCTGCGCAGAGTGCCCTTGTGAGTGAGGATCCGAGCTATCCCTCGGGGCCCCGCTTACCAGCATCAGAGGTACTTCTCCCGCTCGCCGCCCGGTACGCGAGGTGGCTGAGCCTGCCGGCGCAGGCGACCGCGGACGCCACCGGCGAGGACCCGGCTTCGGTGCGGGCGATGCCGCTGGTCCTGCGGATCGAGCGGGAGGCAACCCCCTTACGCACCGCGCTACTGGAGGCAGCCGCCTCGGCTGCGGTGGCGTTGTGCCTCGACGAGCGCTCGCGGCCGGGCGGTCCATGGCATCCGCAGGTGCAGCTCTGGGCGGCGGCCGGGCGGATCCGCAAGGTCAGCCGCCGGGCCCGCGGCGCGCATTGGGTCGCGGTGACCGAACTGCCCGGCATCACCATCGAGAACGCTGGAGCTCAGGTCCGGGCGCTGGTGCCCTGGCAAGTCGCCGAGACCCCGAGAGCCGTGACGCGGCTGCAGGTCGGCGGTACCGACGTGGTGCAAGACGATGCCGGCCCGCCACCGGACGGGCTTCCCGTGCTCTGGCTGCCGCAGCAGCCCGTGATGACCGTGGGCAAGGCAGCCGCCCAGGTCGGGCACGCCACCATGCTGCTTGCGGCGTTGCTGGCCGCCGACGGCCGGGCGGCAGAACTGGACTGCTGGGCCACCGCGGGCTACCGGTGCGCTGTACGCACGGCCAGCGCACACCAGTGGTCCATGCTGGCGGTGGGCGAGCAGCCGGAACGGGCCTGGCGAGAACGTGGCATCCTCGCCGTAAGCGATGCAGGCTTCACCGAAGTTGCCCCCGGCACGATCACAGTCGCAGCCCAATACCGCTGACGATCCTAGATCGCCATTCGGCTCCGAATAGTGGCTACGTACTGGCTACGTACTGGCTAGTTACTGACGAGGCGGGTTAGTGCGGCGTGGGCTACGGCGGGGTCGGTGGTGGGCCAGAACGGGGGCAGCGAGGCGCGCAGGAAAGCGCCGTAGCGGGCGGTGGCCAGCCTGGGGTCGAGGATCGCTACCATGCCGCGGTCCTCGGTCGAGCGCAACAGCCGGCCAGCGCCTTGGGCCAGCAACAGCGCGGCGTGCGTCGCCGCCACCGTGAGAAACCCGTTGCCACCGCGGGCGGCGACCGCGCGTTGCCGCGCTGAGCTCAATGGGTCGTCGGGGCGGGGAAACGGGATGCGGTCGACCACCACCAGAGACAGCGACCGGCCGGGCACGTCGACGCCCTGCCACAGCGACAGGGTGCCGAACAAGCAGGTCGGCTCGTGCTTCGCGAACTGCTGCACCAGCAGACCGGTGGCGTCGTCGCCCTGGCACAGAATCGGTAGGTCCAGCTGCGCCCGCAGTGCCTCGGCGGCCTGCTTGGCGGCCCGCATCGAGGAGAACAGGCCCAGCGTCCGGCCGCCTGCCGCGGTGACCAGGGTGGCGAGCTCGTCGAGGTGGGCAGGCGTGAGCCCGTCGCGGCCAGGTGGGGGCAGGTGCGCGGCGGTGTAGAGGATTCCGGCGCGGCGGTGTTCGAACGGCGAGCCAGCGTCGAGCCCGGCCCAGGCTGGGCGGGAGTCGTCGGCTGGCGGCGGTCGCTCGGTGGCTGTTCCAGCAGCAGGTTCCGGCGCCGGGCCAGGCGGCCGCTGCCTGGGCAGGCCCCATTGGGAGGCGAGCGCGTCGAACGTCCCGCCCAGCGTGAGGGTGGCCGAGGTGAGCACCACCGTTCGCTTCGCGAACAGCCGCTGCTGCAGCAAGCCGGCGACGCCCAGCGGCGCGACCCTCAGTACCCGCCCGCGCACGGTCTCCTCCGCCAACCAGACCACATCTCGCCGGTCGGTCTCGCTGTCGGGAAAGGCGACCAGTACCCGAGCGGCCGCTGAGTGAACCTGCTCCAGCGCGGCCAACGCGAGTCGCCGGCGCGCGGCGGCATCGGGATCCTCCCGCCGGTCGCTGCCCAGCGCGGTAGTGCAGTGGTGTGCCGCGTCGCGGACAGCGGTGAGGCCGCCGGCCACGCCGACGCCGAGAGTGTCCCAGCGCTGCACACCAGCATCGCCGAGCAGCAGCGCCAGCCCGTCACCCGCAGCGGCCAGCTCATCGGCGACCTGCTGATCTATCAGCCGGCCGCACCGGCGAGCCGCAGTCTCGACCATTGACGCGGTGAGCTCCTCGGTCGCCGCGTTGGTGACCCGGTCGACCAGATCGTGCGCCTCGTCGATGACCACCACGTCATGGTCGGGCAGTACCTGGTGATCACCCATCGCGTCGATCGCCAGCAGCGCATGGTTGGTGATCACCACCTCGGCGCGTCCGGCCCGGGCGCGGGCCTGCTCAGCGAAACAGTCCATCCCGACCGGGCAGCGGGACAACCCAAGACACTCCCGGGCGCTGACCGACACCTGCCGCCAGGCTCGCTCGGTCACGCCGGGCACCAGCTCGTCGCGGTCTCCGGTTTTCGTGGCCGAGGACCAATCGTTCAGTCGGATGATCTGGCGGCCCAGCATCGAGGTCGGCGACGCCGCGGCTGCGGCCTCGAAGAGATCCTCACTGTCGTCGGATGGCCCTGTGTTCAGCCGGTGCAGGCACAAGTAGTTGCGTCGACCCTTGAGGATCGCGAAGCTCGGTGCGCTGCCGAGCAGCGGCTCCAGCGCACCCGCCAGCCGAGGCAAGTCCCGGTCTACCAGCTGGCGCTGCAGCGCGATGGTCGCGGTGGAGACCACCACGGTGGTGCCCGCCGCGACGGCGTGCCGGATCGCCGGGACCAGGTAGGCCAGCGACTTGCCGGTGCCGGTGCCAGCCTGCACCGCGAGGTGCTCGCCGGTGCGAATCGCCCGGTCCACCGCCTCGGCCATCGAGGCCTGACCCGGCCGGTCGGTTCCACCCACCGCGTGCACCGCCGCGCTGAGCAGTGCCCCGACCTCAGGAACTGTGGTGGCGGGGGCGGGCACAGCAGCAGACGCTACCGGTCAGGGTGACCCCGCCAAGCGCAGGCACGGTCGTCGAGCCTCGGACCGTGGGCGCCGAGCTAGCGGGCCGGGGTGCGGTGTCGCTGGTAGTGGCGTGCAGCTCGGGCTCGGTTGCCGCAGCCGGCCGAGCACCACTGCCGTCGGGGGTGGTCCTTGACGAAGAACAGCACGCAGCCTGGCCCCTGGCAGGCCCGAATGTCGGTACGCAACGGGCCGCCGAGGATCGCGATCGCGTCGCGGGCGATCGCCGCGAGGGCGGCGTCGGCTCCCACCTGGCGAGTGTGCTCCGACACCGCGTAGGCCCCACCGGTGTAGTGCAGCTGCGGCCATCGGGGAGCCGTAGCTGCGGCGGCGTTGAGCACCTCGACGTGCTGGTCGTCGCCCGGGAGGGCGTCCACGCAGGCTTGGCACAGACTGCGGATGGCCACCCGCAACGCCCGGAATGTCGTCACCTCGGTTGCACCGACGGACAGGTCGGGTCCAGGCACCAGGGAGTGATCGCGCAACCAGGCTGCGAGGTGGGCGGGCGTACCAATGCCGTCGCGAAACTCGCCGCGCACCGCGTAATGGGTATTGGCGAACTCGATCGCCATCGGTTCACCGAGCAGCGGCGAGCCCCCTCCCGGCTGCCCGCCGGTCTGATCAGCACTCACCTTCTTATGGTAGATCACGGTTGCAACCGTAAGACATGCGTGGCACTCTAACTGTAAGAAGTGAATTTAAGCGTTAGATTTCACCACTGGACCGGAGCGAGGAGCGAGCAGCCGATGCAGGTCACCGAACTGTGGCGCTACCCCGTCAAGTCGATGCGTGGCGAGCGGCTCGATGACGCCGTGCTCACCGATGACGGTCTCACCGGCGACCGCATTGCTCACGTCTACGGACCCCGTGGTGTGCTCACCGCCCGCACCCGGCCCCGCCTGCTCGGGCTGGCCGGCACCCTTGGCCCTGACGGTGAGCCACTGGTCAACGGTCGCCCCTGGGACGACCAGGCGACAGCGGCGGCCGTCCGGGAAGCGGCGGGGGTGGGGGCCGGGATGGGCGGTTACGACGGGCCCGAGCGTTTCGACGTGCTCCCGTTGCTCGTCGCCACCGACGGTGCCATCAAGGCGCTCGGGGTGGACGGTCGGCGGCTACGACCTAACATCGTGCTCGGCGGCGTGCCTGGCCTGGCCGAACGTTCCTGGCCCGGCAAGGCACTGCGGATTGGCGAGACACTGATCGGCGTTCAGTCGGTCCGCGGTCGCTGCATCATGACCACGATCGACCCCGACACCGGCGAGCAGGACCTTGATGTCCTGCGCAGAATCCACCGCCAGTTCGCCGGAACGATGGCGCTGAACTGCTGGGTCGTCCGCGGCGGCCGGATCCGGGTCGGGCAGCGAGCCGAAGTCGTCGACCTCGATGCGGATCCGCCTCCGGGCGGGGGATGGATCACCGGGGCGCCCTATCGCCGTCCAGAGCCGCGGTGTCTCCGAGGAAGACGGTCGGCAGGGCAGGCTCACCGGGGGACAGACGAAGGCCCTCCCACGGGAGGCTGATCAGGGCCGCGGTGATGAGCTCACGTCCATCCTGCAGGGTCGGCGGCGAGCCCACTGGCTGCCCTTCACGCATCAGCGGCACCGGCAAGACGCGGTCGTGCGGTTCGAGCTTCGGTGGCTTTCTTTGCAAGAACACCACCTCCTCGACCGCCGTGCCGCTGGGCTTGTACCGGCGCAGCGCGCTCTTGGCTCCGCCTCGGGAGACTTTGGCTGTGCTGCGCTTGGCCACCGGTTGCCCATCCACCTCGACCAGTTTGTAGACCATTCCCGCGGTCGGCAGGCCCGAACCGGTCACGACCGACGTGCCCACTCCGTAGGAATCCACCGGTTCGGCGCGCAGCGCTGCGATCGAGAACTCATCCAGATCGCCGGAGACGACGATTTGGACATTCGGCGCGCCCAGCCGGTCGAGTTGCTCGCGAGCCTGCCGGGCCAGCTCCCCGAGATCCCCGGAGTCGATCCGGATCGCTTGCAGCCCCGGACCGGCGACCTCGATCGCGGTAGTGATGCCGTCGCTGATGTCGTAGGTATCGACCAGCAGGGTGGTGTCGGTGCCCAGCGCCCCGACCTGCGCGGTGAAAGCGTCCGCCTCGCTGTCGTGCAGCAGGCTGAACGCGTGCGCCGCAGTGCCGGTGGTGGGTATGCCGTAGCGTTGTCCGGCGGCCAGGTTGGACGTCGCGCTGAAACCTCCCAGGTAGGCGGCACGGGCGGCGGCCACCGCAGCCTCCTCGTGGGTGCGCCGGCTACCCATCTCCACCAGCGGGCGCTGCCCTGCGGCGCTGGCCATCCTGGCCGCCGCGGCGACCACCGCGCTGTCGTGATTGAGAATGGAGAGCACTAGCGTCTCCAGCATCACCGCTTCAGCGAAGCTGCTGGTCACCGTCAGCACGGGGGAACCGGGGAAATACAGTTCACCCTCGGGGTAGCCGTCGATGTCGCCGCGGAACCGGTAGCCGGCCAGCCAATCCAGGGTGCGGGCATCGAGCATCCGGTGCAGGAACCCCAACTGCTCGTCGCCGAACTGGAACCGAGCCACCGCGTCGAGCAGCCGGGGGATACCGGCGACGATCCCGTACCGGCGGCCCCGCAGTCCCCGCGAGAAGACCTCGAACGTGCAGCGCCGCGATGCTGAACCGTCGGCCAAGGCACTGGCCAGCATGGTCAACTCGTACTGGTCGGTGAGCAGTGCGGTGCTATTCGAGGTACACAGGTGCATCTCGTGAGCTTATGGCCGGCCTTGGTGGGACCATTGATGCTATGACCACACCCGTCGAACTGGAACAGACTCAGGTCGACCCAGCGGTGAACGAGGTCGGGTCGCAGGACCTGCCTTGGCTGTCGATCGTCTGGAACGACCCGGTGAACCTGATGTCCTACGTCACCTACGTGTTCCAGAAGCTCTTCGGATACAGCCGCGACGAAGCCACCAAGTTGATGCTTGACGTCCACCACAAGGGCCGGGCCGTGGTGAGCCAGGGTTCTCGGGACAAGGTGGAGATCGACGTCGCGAAGCTGCACGGCGCCGGGCTCTGGGCGACCATGCAGCGAGACGCGTGAACGGCTGGCGGCGTCGCGGCGGGCTCCTGGTGGCGCACCTGTCCGAGCGGGAGGCCGGGCTCCTACGCGGGATGATCGGCCAGGTGCGCGACATGCTCGGGGCGCGGGTCGCGTCGATCCCGCGCGACGAGTTAGCCGAACTCACCGGCATCACCGCCGGCCCGACCACCCCGCCCGCCGACCGGGTGCTGGCCCGGCTGCTACCCGATTTCCACCGTGACGACACGACGCTGTCCGGCGGCCTGCGCGCGCTACACGAGCCCGAGTTGCTGGCCGTCAAGGACAGCGTGGCCGGTGTCGTCCTGGACACCTGCCCAGCGCGGGGCGGTCGACTGCGCCTGACCGACGAACAGGCCCAAGCGTGGCTGTCCGCGCTCAACGACGTCCGGTTGGCCCTGGGTACCGTGCTCGAGGTCACCGAGGACATGCCCGACGAGCTTCCCGCCGACGATCCCCGCG
>DATAWX010000208.1:0-36718 GCA_036266995.1 Pseudonocardiaceae bacterium
TCCTCCGCCCCGGGCACCCGAAGATCACACCGCACACCAGCGGATCACAGCGTGATCGACACGCACCTATCGCCGACCACCGCATCAGCACACCGGCAGCAGCGCATCAGCCCAGGCCAACCCACGGGCTGAATACTTACCCAACCGCGAGCCGTAGTTTGGGCCGCGTGGTGCGAACGAGCAATCAACGCCCCGCGAACTCGGGTCTCCGGCTAGCATCTGTCCTACCGGTCAACCCGAGACGCGCAAGTGCGCAGGAAGTAGGATCCACTCCCACGTGACCCCTACCCCAGTGGAGGGCGCCTCCCGATCCGGTTCGGAGACGACGCAGCCCCAACCGGTCCAGTCGAAGATCGTGATCCCAGACGCCGCCGTGCTGTCCCTGCTCGGTTCTCGTGACGAGAACCTGAAGGTCACCGAAGATCTGCTCGCCGCCGACGTCCACGTGCGCGGCAACCAGGTCACCCTCACCGGAACCCCGGCGGACGTAGCTTTCGCCGAGCGGGCTTTCGGTGAGTTGGTCACCCTGGCCCGTCGAGGCCAGCAGCTCGGTCCGGACTCGGTCCGGGCGACCCTGACGATGCTCGCCCAGGGCAACGCCGAATCGCCTGCCGAGGTACTCAGCCTGGACATCCTGTCCCGGCGTGGACGGACGATCCGGCCCAAGACACTGAACCAGAAGCGTTACGTCGACGCCATCGATCGCTTCACGATCGTCTTCGGCATCGGGCCCGCCGGCACCGGCAAGACCTACCTGGCGATGGCCAAGGCGGTGCAGGCGCTGCAGGCCAAGCAGGTCAACCGGATAATCCTCACCCGGCCGGCGGTCGAGGCAGGGGAGCGGTTGGGTTTCCTGCCCGGGACCCTGTACGAGAAGATCGACCCGTATCTGCGTCCGCTGTACGACGCCCTGCACGACATGCTCGACCCCGAGTC
Source organism: Pseudonocardiaceae bacterium (assembly GCA_036266995.1). Taxonomy (GTDB): domain Bacteria; phylum Actinomycetota; class Actinomycetes; order Mycobacteriales; family Pseudonocardiaceae. The sequence goes on from DATAWX010000208.1 coordinate 937, forward strand.
GATCCCCAAGTTGACGGCCGCTGGGACGATCGAGGTCGCGCCGCTGGCCTACATGCGCGGCCGGACCCTCAATGATGCGTTCATCATCCTCGACGAGGCGCAGAACACCACCCCGCAGCAGATGAAGATGTTCCTGACCCGCTTGGGCTTCGGTTCCAAGGTCGTGGTCACCGGGGACGTCACGCAGATTGACCTGCCAGGCGGTCAGGTGTCCGGGCTGCGGATCGTGCAACACATCCTCGACGGAGTGCAAGACGTGCATTTCGCGCACCTCTCCAGCGCCGACGTGGTCCGGCACCGCCTGGTCACCGACATCGTGGACGCCTATGAGCGGTGGGATCTCGGCCAGGAGGGTACCGGGGCGCGCCCGGTGTCCAACCGGGCTGACCGCCGCCGGAGACGGTGACTGCTCGGTGGGCATCGAGATCGCTAACGAGTCCGGCACCGCCGTCCCCGAGGTATCGATCGCCGCGGCGGCGCGGTTCGCGCTGGACCGGTTGGGCGTCAGCCCATTGGCGGAACTGTCCGTGCTGCTGGTCGGCAGCGGGGTGATGGCCGATCTGCATCAGCGCTGGATGGAGCTGCCGGGGCCCACCGACGTGATGGCCTTCCCCATGGATGACGCGGAGGAGGGCGGGCTGCTGGCCGGCGGCAGGCCGGACAGCCCATCGGGTGGTCCCGCGCTGCTCGGTGACATCGTGTTGTGTCCCGAGGTCGCGACGGAACAGGCCGCCGCAGCGGGTCACGCACTGCTCGATGAGCTGCAGTTGCTCACTGTGCATGGGGTGCTGCACCTGCTGGGTTACGACCACGCCGATCCCGCCGAGGAGCGCGAGATGTTCGCCTTGCAGGACGGAATCCTCGCTGAGTTCCGGCGCGCCGACCTAGCCAGCCGGCGTCGGATCGCCCAGCGGGACGCGGACACCCGGCTACTGGGAGTCGTCGGGCTGGACGGGCCGCAAGAGACCGGCCCTCCCGGATAACGCCCGGGACACCGACCCCGGATTAGCGAAAAGACGAGAGTGCTGACGTCCTCGGTTCCCTTGCTGGTGCTGGCCGCCGCGCTCGTGGTGGCTGCGGGGGGGTTCGCAGCGGCTGATGCCGCGCTGGGCACGGTGTCGCGGGCCCGGGTCGATGCGCTGGTGCGCTCCGGCCGCTTCGGTGCCAGCGCGCTGGCGCTGGTCATCGCTGACCGGCCCCGGCACGTCAACCTTCTGCTGTTGCTGCGGCTGAGCTGCGAGCTGACCGCCACGGTGCTCGTCACGGTGGCGGCGCTGCGGGCGCTGACGCCGATCTGGCTGGCGGTGCTGGTCACCGGGTTGGCCATGGTGGTGGTGACCTACGTCGTCGTCGGGGTGGGTCCGCGCACCATCGGGCGCCAGCACCCTTATGCCGTCGGCCTCGCCGTGGCCGGACCGGTCCGGGTGCTGGGCCGGATCCTGGGGCCGCTGTCGCGGCTGCTCATTCGCGTTGGTAACGCGATCACGCCCGGTAGAGGTTTCCCTGAGGGCCCGTTCAGCTCGGAGGTCGAGCTCCGCGAGCTGGTGGATATGGCGGGCCAGCGCGGCGTGGTAGAGGCCGGCGAGGCCGAGATGATCCATTCCGTATTCGAGCTCGGGGATACCGTGGCACGTGAAGTGATGGTGCCTCGCACCGAGATCGTCTGGATCGAACAGGAAAAGTCGGTACGTCAGGCAGTGGCGCTCTGCCTACGTTCCGGATTCTCCCGGATACCGGTGATCGGGGACAGTGTCGATGACATCGTCGGCGTCGTGCACATCAAGGATCTGGTGGCGGCCGGGCAGCCCACTGGCGGCGCCGTCAGTGAGGTGATGCGGCCCGCGACGTTCGTACCCGACTCCAAACTGCTGACCGGGCTGCTCAAGGAGATGCAGGTTTCGCACAACCACATGGCTGTCGTCGTCGACGAGTATGGCGGCACCGCTGGCCTGCTGACGATCGAAGACATCCTCGAGGAGATCGTCGGCGAGATCACCGATGAGTCCGACACCGACCAGCGGCCGCCGATCGAGCACCTCGGGGACGGTACGGTACGCGTGATCAGTCGGTTGCCGGTGATCGATTTGGCTGAGCTGTTCGAGGTTGAGCTCGCAGACACCGACGTGGAGACCGTCGGTGGGCTGCTGGCGCAGCGGTTGGGCCGGGTGCCGGTGCCCGGTGCCGAGGCTGAGGTGGCCGGCTTGCGACTGCGCGCCGAGGGCGGCAACGACCGTCGCGGGCGGCTGCGCATCACCACCGTCACCGCACGCCGAGTCTCCCCGCAGGTTCACCCCGCCGTGGCCGACCCGCCGCAGGAAGCGAGCGACACCAGTGCCTGACACCACCACCAACCTCGACCCGGAGGACGCCAAGATCGTGACGCTGGCGCGTTCGGCGCTGGCCCGCACCGGCGCCCAGGAGGGGGCCGCGGTGCGGGACACTGAAGGGCGCACCTACACCGGTGTCACGGTGTCGCTGACCTCGCTGGCGTTGACCGCGCTGCAAGCGGCGATAGCCGCGGCGGTGGCCAGCGGCGCGTCCGGTTTGGAGGCAGCCGCGGTGGTGTCCGGGTCCGGCGCGGTGGACGCTGATTCGCTGGCTGCGGTCCGGGAGCTCGGGCCGACCGCGCCCGTGCTGATCGTTGATCAGCTCGGCGTCGTCAGCAGCGTGCTGCGTACGGCGGGACAGACGTGACGCAGCGCACCGATGTGCCGTTTCGGGCCGGGTTCGCCTGCCTGGTGGGTAGACCCAACGTCGGCAAGTCAACGTTGACCAACTCGCTGGTGGGCCAGAAGGTGGCGATCACCTCCAGCCGTCCGCAGACCACCCGGCACACCATCCGGGGGATCGTGCATCAGCCCGACGGGCAGCTCATTCTGGTGGACACGCCCGGCCTGCACCGGCCCCGCACCCTGCTCGGCGAGCGGCTCAACAGCCTGGTTCGCGCGACCTGGTCAGAGGTGGACGTGATCGGGTTCTGCGTGCCCGCTGACGCCGCGATCGGGGGCGGGGACCGGTTCATCGCCGGTGAGCTGTCTGCGCTGGCGCGGCGCACCCCGGTGTTCGGCATCGTGACCAAGACTGACCTGGTGAGCCCGCAGCGGGTGGCTGAGCAGCTCGCCGGGCTGGCCGACCTGGCGCGCTCGGCAGGTTTCGACGAGTTCGCCGAGCTGGTGCCGGTGTCAGCGGTCGACGGTTTCCAGGTCGGGCTGCTCGCTGACCTGCTGCTGGCCCGGATGCCGGAGTCACCACCGCTGTACCCCAGTGGGGAGCTCACCGACGAACCGGAGCACACCCTGGTCGCTGAGCTGGTCCGGGAGGCGGCGCTGGAGGGCGTGCGCGACGAGCTGCCGCACTCGCTGGCCGTCGTGGTGGAGGAGATGAACCCCCGGGAGGGACGAGCTGACCTGCTCGATGTCTACGTCAACCTCTACGTCGAACGCGACAGCCAGAAGGCGATCGTGATCGGACGCGGCGGGGCGCGCCTGAAGGAGGTCGGCAGCCGCGCGCGGACGCACATCGAGGCGCTGCTGGGTACCTCGGTGTACCTGGATCTGCATGTGAAGATCGCCAAGGATTGGCAGCGCGACCCCAAGCAGCTGCGCAAGCTGGGTTTCTGACTCGTGCGCTGCGTTCGGGTGCGACGATGGGCGGGTGAAACTGTACCGCGACACCGGAGTGGTGCTGCGGGTGCAGAAGTTGGGTGAAGCCGATCGGATCATCACGCTGCTGACCCGCCGGCATGGGCGAGTGCGCGCGGTGGCCAAGGGCGTACGGCGCACCTCATCGAAGTTCGGCGCGCGACTGGAACCGTTCGGGCACGTCGACGTGCAGTTCTACAGCGGGCGGACATTGGACATCGTCACCCAGGTCGAGACGGTGGACGGGTTCGGTTCCCGGCTCGTCGTCGACTACGCCCGCTACACCACCGGTTGCGCGGTGTTGGAGACCGCTGAGCGGCTGGCAGGCGCTGAGGGTGAGCCGGTGCTGCGGCTGTACCTGCTGGTGGTGGGTGCGCTGCGGGCGCTCGCCGAGGGGCAGCGGCACGCGCCGCTGGTGCTCGACGCCTTCCTGCTCCGCGCGATGGGCACCGCGGGATGGGCGCCGGCCCTGACCGAATGCGCCCGATGCGGTGCACCGGGACCGCACCGGGCGTTCAGCGTTCCCGCGGGGGGCGTGGTCTGTCCCGGGTGCCGTCCGGCCGGCGCAGCCAACCCGTCGGCCCAGGCCGTGCAGCTCCTCGACGCCCTGGAGCGCGGAGACTGGCGGATCGCCGAGGATGCCGCGCCCCCGGTTGCCCGCGAAGCCAGCGGCCTGATCGCCGCCCACCTCCAGTGGCACCTGGAACGCCAACTCCGCTCCCTGCCCCTGGTCGAACGCTCCCGCCTCCCGCATTCAGCGGGCTGAGCGGGGTTTCCGGCGGCCGAATAACCCCGCTGAGCCCGCTGAACGCGTCTAGCGAAAGGATGGGGCGGTGGTTCGAGCGCCTGATCCGCATCCGTCTGGAGCTCGGCCGCCGGTGTTAGGCGCGGAGCGGGTTCCGCGGCATGTGGCGCTGGTGATGGACGGCAACGGGCGGTGGGCACAGCAGCGCGGGCTGTCGCGCACCGAGGGTCACCGCCGCGGTGAGGCCGTTTTGCTCGACGTCGTCTGCGGCTGCATCGAGCTGGGGGTGAAGTGGCTGTCGGCATATGCGTTCTCCACGGAGAACTGGCGGCGCAGCCCCGATGAGGTGCGCTTTCTGATGGGTTTCAACCGCGACGTCATCCGCCGCCGCCGCGACCAGATGCACGAGATGGGGGTCCGGGTGCGCTGGGCCGGGCGCCGTCCGCGGTTGTGGCGCAGCGTGATCCGTGAGCTTGAGGTCGCCCAGGAGCTGACCGCGGCTAACGACGTCATGACGCTGACCATGTGCGTCAACTACGGCGGCCGCGCTGAGATTGCCGACGCGGCGCGCGAGGTGGCCCGCCGGGCGGCGCGCGGTGAGATCGACCCGGAGCGGGTCGACGAGCGGATGCTGGCCCGGTATCTCGATGAACCGGACATGCCCGATGTCGACCTGTTCCTGCGGCCGTCGGGTGAGCAGCGCATCTCCAATTTCCTCATCTGGCAGGCTGCCTACGCCGAGCTGGTGTTCCAGGACGTTCTGTTCCCCGACCTGGACCGCAGGGATCTATGGCGCGCCTGCGAGGTCTACGCAGCCCGTGACCGCCGGTTCGGCAGAGCTGTCGATACTGGGCGTGTCGAAATTCGCACTCCGAGGAGAACGACCGGATGAGCCACGACGACGACGCGGCGAGTCTCGCCTCCACCCGGGAGCTGCTCGACGCCGCGCGAACCGCGCTGGAGCGCTACCAGGACGTAAAAGTCGACGACGACGGCTCCCTGACTTTCCAGCACTCCGAGGTGCCCTGTGCCGTGCAGGCGGTGGAGCTGGTCGAGGGCCTGGCGATGCTCAGCTTGACCTGCGTGGTCGCCTGGGACGTTCCCGATGACGGTGAACTGGCCGAGCGAGTCGCCACCCGGGCCGGGCAGGGCCTGTTCGGCACCTTGGGCCTGGTCCGTACTGAACGTGGGGCGGACGTGACGTTGCGCTACGCGTTCCCGGCTGCCGGTCTGGACACCGTGCCGTTGGGCACGCTGCTCATGCTGGTGGTGTCCGCGGCCTCGCAAGTGCGCGGCGAACTGCTGCTCGGGTGATGGCCGCTCTGTCGACCGAGCAGCTGACCGGGCAGCGCCGGGTCACTTCACTGGAAGTGTTGTGCGCGGTGCTGGTCTTGGCGGTGTTGGCTCAGGGACCGTTGACCCGGATGCTCGACATTCCCGCTGCGCGGACCGGCGCCACTGTTTTCGTGGCGGTGTGCGTTCAGGCGATGCCGTTCCTGGTGTTGGGGGTGCTGGTCAGTGGGCTGATCGCGGCGTTTGTGTCACCGCTGGCGTTGCGCCGGGTGCTGCCGCGCACGACCACAGCCGCAGTACCCGTCGCGGGCTTGGCCGGGATGGCGCTACCGGGATGCGAGTGCGCTTCGGTACCGGTGTCCCGGCGTCTCATGCAGCAAGGCGTACCGCCCGCGGTGGCTCTGGCGTTCCTGCTTGCCGCGCCCGCGGTGAATCCGGTCGTGCTGGTGGCCACCGCGGTGGCCTTCCCAGGTGAGCCGCGAATGGTCGCGGCCCGGTTCCTCGGCTCGATGGCCACCGCGATGGTGATGGGCTGGCTGTGGGCGCGCGTCGGCCGCCCGGAGTGGATCGCGCAACGGGCGCTGCGCCACTCCGAGCGCCCACCTGGTTGCAGCGCCTTCGCAGTGTTCACCGAGACCGCGCGGCATGACATGGTCTCCTCGGGCGGGTTCCTGGTGCTCGGCGGCCTCACCGCAGCAGTGCTGAACGTCTTGGTGCCCGCATCCTGGATGGCCTCGCTGACCGGACACGTGGTGCTCGGAATCCTGGTGATGGCGCTGCTGGCCGTCGTGCTCGCGCTGTGCAGCGAGGCTGACGCGTTCGTCGCCGCGTCGCTGACGGCCGTGCCGCTGCTGCCCCGGCTGGTCTTTCTCGTGGTGGGTCCGGCGGTGGATATCAAGCTGGTGGCATTGCAGGCGGGAGCGTTCGGGCGCCGCTTCGCCAGCCGCTTCGCGCCGGCGACGTTCGTGGTGGCGATCGCGTGTGGGTCGCTGGCCGGCGTGCTGGTACTCGGCGGTATGCGATGAGAAGGGAGACCCAGAACGTCCTGCTGGTGTTACTCGGTGGCGCCTTGTGCAAGATCGCCTACAATGGCAGCTTCTTGCGCTACGTCAAGCCTGCCCTGCTGCCGTTCCTCATCTGCGCAGGGGTGGTGATCCTGTCGCTGGGCCTGATCTCCATCGGTCGTGACGTACGGGCTGGGCGCACCGTGTCTGACCACCATGATCACGCCGGACGCAGTCCCTGGCTGTTGGTACTGCCGGTGCTGGCGATCTTCCTGGTCGCCCCGCCGGCGCTCGGTGCGGACACCGTGTCGCGCTCGGCGCGGGCGGTCGCCCCGAAGCAGCCCGCCGCCGCCCTCCCGCCGCTGCCCGCGGGCCCGGCTCCCGCGCTTCGGATGAGCGACTTCGTCACCCGTGCGGTATGGGACGACGCGGACAGCCTGCACGGTCGCCAGGTACGTCTGGTCGGCTTCGTCGTGCACGGCGCCCAGGACAGTACCTATCTCGGCCGGCTGGTGATGGCCTGCTGCGCTGCGGATGTGACGCCGGTGAAGGTGCGCCTGGAGGGCTACCGCGGACTCGCGGTCCTGCCGCAGGACGCCTGGTTCGAGGTACGCGGCCAGGTAGTGCCCGGCTCAGCGAGATCGAACACCCACTTCACCCCCACCCTCACCGTCTCAGCCCTCCACCCAGTCCCCGTCCCCACCGAACCCTACGAGTTCTGACCGCGCCTCCGACGGACGCGCAGTCTGGATGCAGACTGCTGCAAAAGCGGCCCGAATTACTACAGACTGCATCCAGACTGCAGTAAAGGGGGTCAGGAAGAGGGGCAGTCGGGGCAGCGGCCGGAGATCTCGACGGTGTGGTCGATGTCGGTGAAGTTGTGGTCGTTGGCCACCTTCTCGGCCCACAGCTCCACAGTTGGGCCCTCGACCTCCACGGTGCGTCCGCACTGCCGACATACCAGGTGGTGATGGTGATGCGCCGAGCAACGCCGGTAGAGAGCCTCGCCACTGGTGGTGCGCAGTACATCGATCTCGCCGGCCTCGGCAAGGGTCTGCAGGGTGCGATACACCGTGGTCAAGCCGATGCCCTCGCCGCGGTGTCGCAACTCCTCGTGAATCTCCTGGGCAGACCGGAAGTCGTCGGTGTCGTCGAGCAGCCTGGCCACTGCGGTCCGCTGCCGAGTGGAGCGCGGTGGCGTAACCGGACGCGATGCGGTCATTCCTCCTCCACGTGGGTCACGGCATCGAGCACGATATGCGACAGGTGCTCGTCGACCAGCCGGTAGACGACCTCCCGGCCGTGCCGCTCGCCGTCGACCACCCCGGCGGACTTGAGCACCCGTAAGTGCTGGCTGATCAACGGTTGGGTGACACCCAGCGCGTCGACCAGCTCATGGACGCAGCGCCCGCTGTCGCGCAGCTGCAGCACGATGGCGATCCGCACCGGCGCGGACAGCGCCCGCAGCAGTTCACCGGCCGCCACCAGGGTCGCTCGCGGGCGGATCGCTGCCGGACCGGGAGCCGGTCGGCCGGGGGAATGCTCGTCGTCGACGACCGGTTCCGGTACTGCGTCCGCGGTGACACCCGCCATGCCCTCTCCCTCAGTTCCGCCGGTCGATCCCACTCCCGATCCGCCAGCCATGGTAAGCGCCGGACTGCCGCCACGACGCCACGTGCCGGGCAACTCGCTAACGTCACCCATCCCAGCACCGCCGGAGGACGCCTGTGATCCTGATCTGTCGCTTCGTCGTCGACCCCGCCCTGGCCGGAGACTTTCTGATCCGCGCGCGGCGAGCGCTGGAGTTGCTGACCGCGCAGCGGGGGTGCCTGGGTGGCCGGCTGGGCCGCTCCCCGGACGACACCACCCGGTGGGTGCTGACCGTGCAGTTCGAGTCGGTGGTCGGCTATCGTCGCACGCTGTCGGTGTTCGAGGTCCGCGAACACGTGATACCGCTGCTGTCCGAGGCGCTGACCGGAGAGCCTGGTGGCTACGAGGTGCTGGCCGCCGCAGAGGGCGGTGTGGTGACCGACCACGTGAGCCTGCTTTCGCTCGACGCCGAGCGGGGGTCCGGATCCGACGATCGCTAATGTGGGCACGCACCTACCACAACCGTCACCAGGAGATCCCCAGTGCCCGCGGATCGCATCGAAACCGTCGTCAGCCTGTGCAAGCGCCGTGGCTTCGTGTTCCCGAGTGGGGAAATCTACGGCGGAACCCGCTCGGCCTGGGACTATGGCCCGCTCGGTGTGGAACTCAAGGAGAACGTCAAGCGCCAGTGGTGGCGCTCGATGGTCACCGGCCGAGACGACGTCGTGGGCCTGGACTCGTCGGTGATCCTGCCCCGCGAGGTGTGGGTCGCCTCAGGCCACGTGCAGGCCTTTCACGACCCGCTGGTGGAGTGCCAGAGCTGCCACAAGCGGTTTCGGGCTGACCAGCTGGCCGACGACTACGCCGAACGCACCGGCAAGGACGTGCTGGAGGACGACCTATCGGACGTCCCGTGCCCGAACTGCGGCACCCGCGGCCAATACACCGCGCCGCGCGAGTTCAACATGATGCTCAAGACGTACCTGGGTCCGGTGGAGTCCGAGGACGGGCTGTATTACCTGCGCCCAGAAACCGCGCAGGGCATTTTCATCAATTTCCAGAACGTCGTGATGTCGTCCCGTAAGAAGCCGCCGTTCGGCATCGGGCAGATCGGCAAGAGCTTCCGCAACGAGATCACGCCGGGCAACTTCATCTTCCGCACCCGTGAGTTCGAGCAGATGGAGATGGAGTTCTTCGTCGAACCGGGCACTGACGAGCAGTGGCACCAGTACTGGATCGATACCCGCACCGACTGGTACGCCGACCTGGGTATCAACCGGGACAATTTGCGGCACTACGAGCATCCCAAGGAGAAGCTCTCGCATTACTCCAAGCGAACCGTCGACGTGGAATACCGGTTCGGCTTCTCCTCCGGCCAGCAGTGGGGCGAGCTGGAGGGCATCGCCAACCGCACCGATTTCGACCTCACCACGCACTCCAACCACTCCGGAGTCGACCTGTCCTACTACGATCAGGCCACCGACTCCCGGTACCGGCCCTACGTGATCGAGCCGGCCGCAGGCGTCGGTCGGCCCATGATGGCGTTTCTGCTGGAGGCCTACGCGGAGGACGAGGCACCCAACGCCAAGGGCGGGGTGGACCGTCGCGTGGTGCTCCGGCTGGATAAGCGCCTCGCCCCGGTGAAGGCCGCGGTGCTGCCGCTGTCACGCAACGCCGACCTGTCGCCCAAGGCCCGGGACGTCGCCGCGGCGCTGCGACGGCACTGGAATGTCGACTTCGACGACGCGGGCGCCATCGGCCGCCGCTACCGCCGCCAAGACGAGATCGGCACCCCGTTCTGCGTGACGGTGGACTTCGACTCGCTGACCGACCACGCGGTGACGGTGCGCGAGCGGGACACCATGGCTCAGGAGCGGGTAGCGATGGATCAGGTCGAGGCCTATCTCGCGGCTCGCCTGGTCGGCTGCTGAAATCTGGGAGCATGGTGGGCATGAACACGGTAAGCCCCCCGGAAAGTACTACGGGAAACACTACGGAAAGCACTGAGGAAACGCGGCACCGCAGGCAAGCCGGTGCCGCACTGCGCCGCTGGGCCGAGCAGGGCCGGGCCGCCGGGGTGGTGCGGGTGCTGGAACGGCAGGGTTTCGGCACCGTCGCTACCGGACAACTGCTGGCCGGCACCGCCGACGGTGACCGGGCAGGCGCCCTGTTCGAGGGCACCATGGACACCGTCGCGCTGCCATTGCTGACCTCCGCGGTGTCCACGCCCGGCACAGCCAAAGGTCATGTCACTGAGGTCAACGCGCTGGACGCCGGCCTCGCCTGCGCGGGCGGTGCCCAACTGTTGGGCCATCCACTGCCCGCGCCGGCCGCCGTGGCGTTGGGTGTTGCGCTCGCCGACGGCGAACCCTGTGCGCTGGCCTCCACGGTCGACGGGTCGGCTGTCCTGGTGGCGGCTGGAGCTGGACTGAAAGATGTCGTCGGCACGCTCGGCGGCCCGGACACCGACGAGGTGGCGCTGGCCAGGATGCGTGAGCTGGCCCGCATCGGCGCGACGGCCACCGAGCAGGGTGACGCGGCGGGCACTCCGGTACTGATCGACGTGTGGGTGCCGGTCACCACCATGCTGATCGTGGGCCGCGGGGCGATCGGGACCGCATTGGCGGCTCAGTGTGAGCTGCTGGGCTGGGCAGTGCGCACCGAAACCGAGTTGGAACCGGCGGTCGTCGCCGCAAAGGAGTTCACCGCCGTCGATGTACTGGTGCTGCTCGACCATGGGCCCGCGTTCGACGCCGTGCTGATGGAGCTGCTGCGGTCGGGGCGCGGTTTCTGCGGTGCCCTCGGGTCGCGGCACACCCAGGAAGTTCGGCGCCGCCGGATACGGGCTGCTGGGATCACCGAGGAGGAGCTGGCCCGGTTGCATGGGCCGGTGGGTCTGGACGTGGGCGCGGCCAGGCCGGCGGAGACGGCGGTGTCCGTGGTCGGGGAGGTCCTCGCGGTGCGCCGGGGCCGTTCCGGTGGCCCGCTGGCCACCGCAGCAGGTCGTATCGGTGGGTGACCGCCGGCCGAGCCGGCGATCAGGCTACCGGCCCGCCCGGTTCGGGCTGCCGATCGCGTTGGTTCGGCTGGTTCTCGGTGCGGTGCTGGTCGGTGGCCTCATCGTGGGTGGCACGGTGTTCCGGGTGTGGCAGGTGGCTCGGGTCGATGACCGGGGCAAGGCCGACGTCGTGGTGGTGCTGGGCGCGGCCCAGTACGACGGGACACCGTCGGCGGTGCTGGGATCCCGGCTCGATCATGCGGCGAGGCTGTGGCGCGATGGGGTAGCGCCGGTGATCGTCACCGTTGGTGGTCGCCGGGTCGGCGACACCTACACCGAGGCGCAGGCCGGCCGTAATTACCTGGCGTCCTACGGGGTGCCCGAGGCCGCCGTGGTGCCGATCGGGGAGGGCCGCGACACGCTGGAGAGCCTGCGTGCGGTGGCCCGTCGTGCGAGCACCGCGGGCTGGCACACCGCGGTGATCGTCAGCGATCCGTGGCATTCATTGCGGGCTCGGACGATGTCCGACGACCTCGGGCTCACCGCCTGGACCTCGCCGACCCGAAGCGGTCCTATCGTGGCGACGCGCACCATCCAGGCTCGCTACATCGTCCGGGAGAGTGCCGCGCTGCTGGACTACCGGTTGACGCATGCCCCCGCGCCCGACTCGTTCGGCATTGATCTGGGGTGACCCGGTGGACCACCCCTACACCGAAGCGGACTGGGTCCGGCGCTTCGCCGAGCCGGCCAAGCGGGCTGCCCTGCCCGGATCGGGACCCGAGCGCCGCAGCCCCTTCGCCAGGGACCGCGCACGGGTGCTGCACAGCGCGGCGCTGCGCCGGCTCGCGGGCAAGACCCAGGTGGTCGGCCCCGGCGAGGGCGACGTGCCTAGGACCCGGTTGACGCATTCGCTTGAGGTCGCCCAGATCGGCCGCGGTATCGCCGTGGAGCTGGGCTGCGATCCGGATCTGGTGGAGACCGCGGGATTGGCCCACGACATCGGCCACCCCCCCTTCGGACATAACGGCGAGCAGGTGCTCAACGAGTTCGCCGGGGGGTGCGGTGGGTTCGAGGGCAACGCGCAGACGTTGCGGATTCTCACCCGGTTGGAGCCCAAGCTGCTCGACCCCCAGACCGGCCGCAGCCACGGCCTCAACCTCACCAGGGCGTCGCTGGACGCCACCGTCAAGTACCCGTGGCCGCGGGCGGGCGGCACGGGAAAGTTCGGCTTCTACGCCGACGACGCGGCGGTGTTCGGCTGGCTTCGAGACTGTGCGCCCCAGCGACAGCGATGCCTGGAAGCGCAGGTGATGGACTGGGCCGACGACGTCGCGTACTCGGTGCACGACGTCGAAGACGGCATCCTGGCCGGCCGCATCTCGCTGGACACCCTGGCCGATCCGGTGGAGGGGGAGCTGCTCGCTGAACTTGCCGAGCAGCACTTCAGCGCGCTGCGCAGCGGTCAGGTGGCGGCCGTGGCGGAGGGACTGCTCAAGCTCCCGGTGCTCGCCGCACTGCGGCACTACGACGGCTCGCTGGCCGCGCAAGTCGCGTTGAAGGAGCTCACCAGCGAGTTGGTGGGACGGTTCGTGTCCGCTGTGGTGTCGGCGACGCTGGCCTGTTTCGGGCCCGGTCCGTTCGGGCGTTACCAAGCCCACCTGGTGATACCGGACCAGGTGGCCGCCGAGGTGGCGTTGCTCAAGGCTGTGGCACTGCGATTTGTGATGCGCGATCCTCGGAGGCTGGCCGTGCAGGCCCGGCAACGGGAGTTGGTCGCCGAGCTGTGCGCGGCCCTGGTACATCAGGCACCGGAAGCGCTGGACCCCGCACTGCTCCCAGCCTGGCACGACGCCGAGAGTGACAGCGCGCGGCTGCGCGTGATCGTCGACCAGGTGAGCGCGCTGACCGACGCTCAGGCAAAGCGCTGGCACGCAGCGCTCCGTGCCGCGCGCTCGTGAGTGGGAAACAGTGTTATAACACTGTTTCCCACTCACGAGCTGTTCAGTACATCATGGTCGGATTGTCGTAATACTTGAACTCCAACAGGTTGTGCGAGGGATCTCGCAGCACGAAAGTGCTGTGCCCTTCGGGCTGGCCGTCGAAGCGGCGGAATGGTTCGGCGAAGAATGGTAGCTCGTGTGTTGTGGCCATCCGGAGCAGCTGTTCCCAGTCGTGCTTATCTCGGAATGTCATTCCGAAGTGTCTAGGGTAGAGCTCGGGAGCGGTGTCGACGCGGTCGGAAAGGTGGCAGACGACTTGGTCGCCGAAGAAGTTCAGCGTGATGCGGTCTGCGTATCGCCGGGCCAGCGTGCAGCCGAGGCCCTCGACGTAGAAACGTCTGGCGTCCTCCAGATCCAAGGTGGGGATCGCCAGATGGAACACTTTTCGCGGCGGACTCACCACAGCGGTACCCATTACAGGGCCCCTGGCAGGGTGTCCGAGCGTAGGCCCCGGCGCAGTGTCTCCAGGGCGATGACGTCGTCGGCCCGAATGTTACCCAAGTTGGTTGACGGACCCATCCGGCGCAGGAAGTAGGTCTGCAGGTCCTTGCTCGGGGCCTCGAACAGTAGCCGGTCGAGGTCGATTCCGGAGCTGATGATCTCGGTGACCAGCTCGTGGCGCGGTTGGCCGTCGGCCCGGCAGATCCCGCTGCGCCCGCTTTCCCGAGCTTCGGCGGTGACCAGGTGGGCCCCTGCGGCGAAGTCCTCCTCAATGAAGGACAGCCAGCGCGCCGACGCCAGCGCATCGGAACGCGTGATGTCCTTGAAACCGACCTCGCTGATGACGACGAACTCATCGGCGAATCGGGTCACCCAGCGAGCTTTTTCAGTGTTGTCGATGGGGATTGTGCCATTCGAGATCTCGACGTGGGCAGCGCCCAAGTGACGGCACAGCTCCAGCCACTCCGACACGAGACCGTCCAGAGCGTAGCGCTCGAACAGGGTGCCGCCGAAGTAGAAATCGATGTCGGCACTGCGCAGGATGTCGATCTTTCGCTTGATGTCTTTGGTGACCAGGCAGGTGCCCCAGCCGAATTTCACCAGGTCCACGAATTCGCCGACGCTGTCAATGGCGTCCTCGAACTGGCCGGTGAACAATCCCGGATCGATGACCATCGTGAGCCCACGCCGCCGTGGCTTGAGCTCGAGGTCCGGTAAGCGCAGTTGTGTCTCGATCACGTCTATCTCCTCACACCCGCCCCGGCGCCCAGCCTGATCGGCGTGGTCGAGGCGGAAGAATCGGATCCGGCGTCTTGATGGGAATGACCGGGTGAACCGTGCAGTGATCGACGTTTCCCGGTGAGCACCATGCTCAGCGGGCTGTGCCGCAGCACCTCGACCACCAGCAGCGACACCACGACGGTGACGGCGATGGCGATAACGGTGGAGCCCAGCGCGGACACCCGCGTGGACAGCCACGCCAACGGGCCAAGGGTCAACGCCCACAGCACCATCGGATGTACCAGGAACACACCGAACGAGCGGTCGGAGCTGATCTCGACTGCACGGGACCCCGGCCCGCCTCCTCGGCGCGCTGACCAGGCGACGCCGAGGGCGAACAACGCTGTGATGATGGCGATGCACCAGGGCACCATCACCGCCTGGAACACGTCGGAAGCGGCCACGGGGGAGATGCCGCCCCGCACCAAGTACAGATACCAGACCTCGGCCGAGGCGCCGGTGACAACCAGCGCTGCGACTACGACCGCCGGATGGCGGTGGACCCATGCCTGCACCCGGTCGGCGTGCAGGGCAGCCACCCCGCCGAGTACCAGGTAGAACCCGTAACTGCCGACGAAGGACCCGTCGTAGCCCAACACCTTCCCGGCGATACCACCCGGGTGAAAGGCATGCAGCCCGGCGTTGATGCAGACCTGCAGGACCGCGCTGCTCCCCAGCAGCCACCAATGCCCAGACCGCCGCCCCCCGACAGCCCGCAAAAACCGCAGGAACAGTGGGAACAACAGGTAGAACTGCATAGTCACGACCAGGAAGTACATGTGGTACCACGCCGTGCCGGTCAGCAGGTTGCGTCCGAGCTGGATGAGTGCCGCGGTGGGCGACAGCGGCGTCGTGGTCAGCGCCAACCCGCTGTAGATCACCGACCAGATCACGTAAGGTGCCCCGACCAGCAGGAACCTTCGCCGCCAGAACGGCACGACGGGAAGCTTGTCGCGGTATCGGTGCACCAGCACGAACGCGGTGAGAGCGAAGAACGCCTCACGCGTGAAGTGCAGCAGCATCGCGGCGCCACCCGTAGGGACGCTGTCCGTCGGGTTGACGGTAGTCACGGTGTGCACCGCGATGACGGCGGCGAAGGTCAGCACCCGGACCAGGTCCACCGCATAGACGTGGCCGGAGCTGCTGGCACGCGTCACAGTGGGACCGTCTCGGGACGCCTGACCTCGGCGACGATCAACTCCCGCAGCTGGTGGCGCGCCACCTTCCCGGTGGAGGTCAGCGGCAGGTCAGCGACGATCCGGAACTCCACCGGGCGTTTGACCCGGCTGAGTTGCTGCTCGCACCGCAACCGCAGCCGACTCACAAGCTCGTCCGCTTGATTGCCCTCCAGCAGCTGTACCGGTCGGACCCAGGCCACCGGCACCGCGCCCAGTACCCGGTCTGGACGCGAGGCGACGGCAGCCTCGGCCACCGCCGGCTCGCCGAGCAGGACCTCCTCGACCTCCCTTGGGTACACCAGTTCGCCGCCGCAGTTCACCACGTCATCGCGACGTCCGGCCAGGTAGAGATACCCGGCGGCGTCGAGTCGTCCGAGATCACCGGTGTCGAGCCAGCCTGCGGCGTCGAATCGGTCAGCGGCCACGCCTTCGGCGTACGCGCTGATCACGCTCTCGCCGCGGATACGGACTTGGCCCAGCACGTCGGGGGCACATCGCTGCCCGTCCGGCCCGACCACCTCCAGATCCACTCCGGCCGGCCGGCCGACCGATCCCGGCGGGTGGCCACCGCGCAGCGGGGTGGCGGTTATCTGGCTGGCCGCTTCGGTCATGCCGTAGCTCTCCACCACGGTGACCCCGCTCCGCCCGGCCAGTTGCTCGCGGGCCGCTGCCGGCAGCGGCGCCGACGCTGAGCGGATGAACCGCAATGTCGCAGGCACGGCGGGCGCGTTGTCCAGCGCCAGGATCGACAGGATGGCCGGCACCGCGTTCACCCAGGTGATCTCGTGCTCCACCAGGAGCTGCCAGAATCCGGTGCGATGGAACCGCCGATCGAGCACCAGCGTGCCACCGGAGACGAGCGTAGCGAGCACTGCGACGACCTGGGCGTTGATGTGGAACAGCGGCAGTGGGTTGAAACCACGGTCCGTGGCGGACAGCTCGTGGTGGCCGACGACGGAGCGCGCGACATGCAGGAGCTGGCGCTCGGTGAGCACGACCGTCTTGGGCGTGCCGGTTGATCCGGAGGTGAGCAGCGCGACCGAGCCGGTCCGTGGTAGCGGTGCAGCCGCTTCCCCGCCGAGGCCAGCCCGGACGGGAGCTGCCGGGTGGGCTGGCATGCCGCTGGCCGGGTTCACCTGCATGCCGCCGATGGCGGCGCGGTCGCTGACCACGAGCCACGGCCGCAAGGCGTGTCGCGTGCGGTGCGCCTGCGCGGCAGGAGCCGCCGGGTCGACAGGCGTCGAGCACCGTCCAGCGGCGATCACGGCGAGGTGCACGGCGCAGAACGCCAGCGGGTCGTCGACGTCGACGAGTATCCGGGCACCTGCCGGCACCCCTGCGGCGTCGAGTTCCCGGCGCCAGGCATCCGCGGCAGCGCGCAGCATGCCGAAGTCGAATGACCGTTCGCTGCGCGCGTCGGCTAGGAAACACCGGTGTGGGGAGCTCTCGGCGCGCTCGGTGACAAGCTCGCGAAGGGTGGTCATGGCGCACATCCTGACGCGGCCACCTGAAGGCCAGCTGGGTGCCCCCTGTGCATACTCTGAGTCATGCGGTTGACGGGAACGTGGGTTAAGGCCAACCTCTCGGCGTCTGGGCGGCGCCATCTGGTGTGGACGTTGCTGGCAGTCGTCATGGTCGCGATACTGGGGGCCGTGGTCACCGCTGTCGCGCGTCCGCTCCGCTCGGACCGCCCGCAAGCGTCCTTGGCGACCAGGCCCGCGCCGTCGTTCTCGAACCATCCACCGCCGTTCTTAGCGGCCCACGCGCCACCGTCGCGCTCGGCCAGACCTCCGACGGATGGGAGATCTGGACTGATCACCGAGGCGCAGACAGTGAGCGTCGAGGGCGCCCAGCGAACGTACCGCTCGATCGTGCCGGTTCACGTGATCAACCGGCTACCGCTGCTGGTCGTGCTGCACGGTCGCGGCCAGTCCGGTTCTTTCATAGCAAGCCAGACCGGGTTCCTCGATCTGGTCGAGCAGCGGCGGGCGATTCTGGTGGCCCCCGACGGGGAGCAGCGCTCGTGGAATGCCGGCCATGGCTGCTGCGGGGTCGCCGGCGCCCGCCGCATCCCGGACGTGCCCTTCGTGGCCGCGATCGTGGCTGACGCGGCGCGCCGGTGGCCGGTGGATACCGGGCGGGTGTACCTGGTCGGGTACAGCAACGGCGGCAAGCTCGCCTACAGCGAGGTGTGCGCGCACCCGAAGCTCTTCGCGGCGGTGGCTACATACGGTGCGGTGCCGTTGTCGCCCTGTAATCCGGGCACCATCCCGGTGTCCTTCTTGCTCGCCGCCGGCTCGGCGGACCCGGTGCTGCCGTTCCACGGAAAGCCGGGTGGGAAACCGCCCCTGCCGTCCGTGCCACAGGCCCTGGCCTGGCTGCGTGCCCAGGATGGCTGCCCGGCCAAGGCGCAGACCGCACGGGACGGCTCGGCGGTGGTAGAGCAATGGGCGCGCTGCGCGGGCGCCACAGACGTCGAGTCGGTCGTCTATTCAGGACAGGGCCACGCGTGGCCAGCGGGAACCGGCACCGGGTCGCCGGCCGCTGCCACCGTGATGTGGGCGTTTCTGAGCCGCCACGATGCGCCAGCGGCCCGCTAACCCTCACGAAGACGGATCTCTGGACAGCACACAGTCGCCGCAGACGGCGCGTGCCACGGTAGGTGCGGCCCGATAGATCAGACAGCAACTGCGGCGGCGAAAGCCCCCGTCGGTCGACCCGACGCTGGTGTCACGCAGGGGCGGCTGGTCCAACACCAGCGACGCGATCATCCGTGACCGGTTCGCCCAGCCCGGTTGGCGGGTCGCGATCATCGACGCCGCGCCGTTGATCGCGGAGGCGACGTTGCCCCACAGGACGTGCCGGGACACCGACAACCGCGCCGTGGCCTCGACAAGGTCCCGGACCGGGCCGTCCAGAACGCGGCTGGCCAGCAGGCAGGCAAGGCGTCGCGCCGCCGGTTCGGGGGTTGCGTCGTGGCCGCTGACATCGGCGTCAACGCTCCGCGGTACCGAGAGGGGAAATGCCCCGCCCACCACACGCTGCCATCGAGTGCTCGCCAGATCGTCGATCTCCAGCAGCTCACCGGAGGTCACCGCGACAGCCAGTGCCGGCGAGACCAGTCGAGCGACCAGACCGAGGTGAGTGACGGAGGCGGCCACCCGCACTTCGACGCCATCGGGTGCCTGCCCGCCGGCCCCGGCCAGTCGGGAACGGACCGTCGCCACCCGGTGAGTCAGGACGTCCGGGTCGTCAACCAACTCGTTCATCGCGTGCCACGGCTCGCGCGGGACGGATCCAGGAAGGTGTGTCTGCACGGCGAAGAATGGTCCGAAGGCAGCGAGATCGCCCACCACGGCATCCGTCAGCACCGCAACCTCATTCGACCGCCACCGCGCCACGGTGCGCGTCGAGCAGCCGTTCGGCCAGGGGAGCGAATACGAGCCCGATCGTTGCCCACAGGATCAGCTGCGCGGCCACGGAGTAGAGCCGGAAATCGAACAGCACGTCGGCGGGAAAGCCCGGGTAGACGATGGCGCCGCTGGCGTTGGTCAGCGGCAGGGGTGTTTCAGTGCTGTGGTTACCGAACTGCTGCTCGTTGACAGCTAGGCTCCCCACCGAGGGCAGGATCGCCATCACGATGCCGATAGCGACGACGAACGTCGCACCTGCGACCACGCTGGCATTCCAATTCCCGAACCTGCCCCGCAACTGCTGACCCAGCCACACCGCCGCGACGAGGAACAGCACCGAGCAGAACACCATCAGCAGATACAGCCCACCGCGATCCTTGATCGTGCCGGGGTTCCCGATGGCAGGTGGATTCGCCGGATACTTCACAAAAGGCACCAGATACACAGTGAGGAGACCACCCGCCGCTACCAACAGCGCCAGGGTGCGTGGACGGAGGTTGCCAACCCGGCCGAGACAGACAACGTAGGCAACGGCGAACAGCGCGCCCACCGCGACACCGAAGAAGATCATGCCGACGCCGGCACCGAGATTCGCCTGGATGGTGCGGCTGAAGATGTCCGGGCTGGCCGGTCCGATGGGCAGGTCGGCGGCTTTGTCCAGCGCTGCCTGGGCGGCGTCCCGACCGGTTTCGTACTCGATGGCTGCCTGAATCTGGGGCTCGGCGAAGATCCGCGCGAACACGAAAGCCAGCAGGCCGGCCAGGGCGCCGACGAGCACACCCTGAAGCAGGAGTTTCCTTTCCATGCTTGGTTGTCCGCTGCAGCCGGGTCAGTGGCAGGGGAAACCGAGGAAATGACGAGCGTCATGCACGAACTCGTGGATATGCATGTCGTTGCCGAATACTGAGACCGCACCCTGATCGACGCCTATGAAGTAGTACAGGGCCAACCCGATGATCGCGGTACTCGCCAGCCACAGCACCGCCTTGGACACCGGCAGCACAACCGGGGTGGGTCTTGCCGTGGGTGCGGGAATACTGGTCACGATGAGCCTCCTCAGGGATCCTGCGTCCCTTGCATGTGGTGGGGCGTCGTGATGGCGAAGGGTCTGACTCACCAACCACCTCGGTGACTGGTTCACAGTGGCGCGACCGTGCTGGACTCACACCAGCTTCCTAACGCCATCACGTGGTGAAAACGCTACCCCACACCTCCATCACGTCAATCCACCATCGGCGGCTCGGTGCGCGGGCGGCTCCAGAGGCGTCCGAGCAGCTCGGTCGGTACCACTCGGACTTTGAACGGCTGGTGCGCCTCGAAGACCTCGTCACCGACTACCCGGACCACCTCCTGGTATCGGCCGTCGGCGTCGAGTTCGAGGACCAGTAGGTCGGGCACATCTGGATCGAGCATCCAGTAGCTGGGGGTACCCATCCGTTGGTAGGCGGCGCGCTTGAGGTTGAGATCGATCAGCCGGCCGCTCGGCGACAGCACCTCGACAGCCAGCACGGGCGCCGCAGGGAGATTCTTGTCGGTGAGCTCGTCGAACCGGGCGACCAAGACGTCGGGCTGCACCTCGTTGGAGACGTCGGTCTGCACGGCGAACGGTGCCGCGATGACGTACATGTCCTGCGGACATGCGTCGTCCAGCAGCCGATGCAGTTGATAGGAGATCGTCTGGTGGCGTAGGCCGGGCGCTGGGCTCACCAGGATCTCCCCGTCGATGAGCTCGTAACGGCGGCCGTCATCGGGCATCCCTTCTAGGTCATGGACCGTTAAGGGTGTGCTGGCACTGACGTTCATGCTGGTCATGGTCCCTCCTGGAGGTCGGTCTGCCAAACAGTGCCACCAGGGTCCGACAATTCCGGCTGACCCTGTGCTTGACCGCGTGGTGAGCGGGAACCCGCGCGTGAGCTGGTGCCCGCTCACCAGCGGGTCTTCAGGCGACGGTCAGGACCCCAGTCCGCCGAGGAGGGCCCGGTGAGCTGCCCCAGACCGGTCTTGTTCACCGACCGCTACCCAGTTGGTCGTCGCAAGCGATACTTCCGATCACTGCTGTTCGGCTACGTCACCCCCTCGAGCGTGCGCTGGTGTTAACGGTCGGGAACCTGAACAGCCGGCGACGAGTCCGTTTCCAGCGCGCCGCAAACCGGAAGCAGGTCTCCCGCAGACACCGATTTTCACTGCGGCGACGCTGCACGTCGAGGATGAACGGAAGTGGTCCAGAAGTCGACGATAAGCGTTCGGCGAGCTTCACAAAGGATATACATTCGGGGGTCAGGTCAATTCGCTTATCCACCCGCGATTTCCCAGTTGTGCGGTATGTCCGAAATGCGGGTACCGCTTCGGCTCCGGTCCTGGACCGCTGACGCCACCCGGCGGACCTCGAGGCGGTCCGTCCCTGGACTGCGCCGTCCCTACCCTGCGCCGTCCCTACACTAGGCGGCTATGGCTGGAAGGATCCGGGACGAGGACATCGTGGAGGTCCGCGAGCGCACCCGGATCGACGAGGTGGTCGGCGAGTACGTCGCACTGCGCCGGGCGGGTGCGGATTCGCTCAAGGGGCTGTGCCCGTTCCACGACGAGAAGTCCCCGTCGTTCAACGTCCGCCCAGGGCATGGCACCTTTCACTGCTTCGGCTGTGGCGAAGGCGGATCCGTCGTCGACTTCATGATGAAGATCGAGCACCTCGGTTTCGTCGAAGCTATCGAGCGGCTTGCTGACCGGGTCGGAATCCAGTTGACCTACACCGGCGGCGGCTCCTCGGTGCAGCGCGATCGCGGTACCCGATCCCGGCTGGTCGAGGCGAACAAGCTGGCGCAGGAGTTCTACGCTCAGCAGTTGAGCTCAGCCGAGGCCCAGCCGGCTCGGGAGTTCCTCATGCAGCGCGGGTTCACCCAGCAGGCGGCGGGCACGTTCGGCTGCGGCTTCGCACCGTCGGGCTGGGACCGGCTCACCAAACACCTGCTGAGCCGGGGATTCTCCGTCGAAGAGCTGGTGAAGGCCGGGGTATCCCGGGAGGGTCAGCGGGGGCCGATAGACCGCTTCCACCGCAGGTTGCTGTGGCCGATCCGGGACCTCGGCGGTGACGTGGTGGGTTTCGGCGCCCGGCGGTTGTTCGACGACGATCGCGTCGAGGCGAAGTACCTCAACACCTCCGAGACCACGCTCTACCGGAAGTCGCAGGTGCTGTTCGGGTTGGACCTGGCCAAGCGGGAGATCGCCCGGCGCCGGCAGGTCGTCGTGGTCGAGGGCTACACCGACGTGATGGCGATGCACCTGGCCGGGGTGCCGACCGCGCTGGCGTCGTGTGGCACGGCGTTCGGCGCGGAGCACATCTCGGTGCTGCGCAGGCTGCTCATGGACGACTTCGAGTTCCATGGCGAGGTGATCTTCGTCTTCGACGGCGATGACGCTGGGCAGAAGGCGGCGCTAAAGGCTTTCGACGATGAGCAACGCTTCTCAGCGCAGACCTTCATCGCGATCGCGCCAGACGGGATGGACCCGTGCGAGCTGCGCGAGGCCAAAGGCGACGCCGCGGTGCGCGATCTGGTGGCGCGCCGCCAGCCGCTGTTCACCTTCGCGGTGCGGACGCTGCTCGCCGAGCATGATCTGGACACCGCTGAGGGCCGGGTGGCGGCCTTACGGCGGACAGTCCCGCTGGTCGCTCAGATCAAGAACGTGTCCCTGCGCGACGAGTACGCCCGGCAGCTCGCCGGCTGGGTCGGCTGGGATGACGTCGCCACGGTGCGCAGCCGGGTTCGAGACGCTGCCGGCGAGGGTCCTCGACGACGTGGCCCAGTGGCGGCAGCCACGAAAGGTAACCCAGTGGCGGCAGCCACGACGAGTAGGGGTGGGCGGCCTAAGGGCACCTCTCCGGCGGAGAACGGCACCGACCTCCCCGCGCGGGACGATGTTCGGTTGCAGGCACAGCGCGAGGTGCTCAAGGCGGTGCTGCAGGAGCCCGCGATAACCGGTCCGGTGTATGACATGCTGCCCACCGACGCGTTCACCCACCCCGTCTACGCGCAGGTGCACACGGCGGTGCTGGCCGCGGGGGGCACCGCTGCGGGGATGTCCGGTCCGGCGTGGATCGATGCCGTCGCCGCGCACTGCCCCGAGCGATCACTGGTGACCGAGCTCGCCGTAGAGACGCTGCGAGCCAAGGGCAGCGCCGAGGACGACGTGCGCTACATCGGCAGCCTGCTTGCCAGCCTGCAGGCCACCGTCGTGGGGCGCCAGGTCGCTGAGATCAAGTCGCGGCTGCAACGGATCTCACCGGTGGATGACGCGGAGTCCTACCACCAGCACTTCGGTGACCTGGTTGCGTTGGAGCAGTACTACCGGGCGCTTCGCGAGCAGGCCATGGGGGCGCAGGAGTGAGTGGGTGGAGGCGGTTGGTGCGGCGCTTCGCCGCTGTGCCTGAGCCGCCCCCTGGCTTCATCGGCACCCTGGAGGCCGATGAACGGATCGTGACGACGGGAGAGTTGGCGGGCGGCGGGCACCTGGTGCTGACCCGGTTGGGGATGTGGGTGCCCGAGGGTGCCGAGCCTCGGCGCGTGGGCTGGCACCTGGTGAGCAAGGCGGTGTGGGACCGCAGTGCGCTGGTGGTGACCGAAGCCGTCGTCACCGGGACCGTGGGTGCGGCCGTGCTGCTGGCCGATCTGCCGCCGCGCCGGTTCGCCCTCGCGCAGCCCGGCACGGTCCCGGAGGTGGTGCGCGAGCGAGTGACCAGCTCGATCCGCTCGAGCAATCATTGCGAGCTTCCTGGGGGTGGGGCGTGGTTCGTGCAACGCCGGGTCCCCGGCCACGACGGTGTGGTGCTGCAGGTGCGCGCCGATCCAGGAACCGCGCCCGGCGCGCTGGAGGCGATGGTCGGCGAGGTGCTGCAGCGCCTGTCGCGGTCGGTGCCGCCCGATTAGCTTCGTGCTCGCCGCCACTGCGGCTAGTTTTGGTTACTTGACAGCGAGGAGGTCGCGGCGACGGTGTGGGACCCGGAGACCTACCTCGCGTTCGGCGACCATCGCGCCCGGCCCTTCCACGACCTGCTGGCCCGGGTGGACGTCCGGGACCCGGCGCTGGTGGTGGACCTGGGCTGCGGGCCGGGCCACCTCACCCGGCTATTGGCTAAGCGGTGGCCGAAGGCCAGCGTGATAGCGTTGGACAGCTCACCGGAGATGGTGCAGGCCGCGCGCGAACGCGGTATCCACGCCGAGCTGTGTGACGTTCGTCGCTGGTCGCCCGTTCCCGGCACCGGTCTCGTCGTCTGCAACGCCGTATTGCAATGGGTGCCCGAGCACGCCGAGTTGTTGCGCCAATGGATGCGGGAGCTACCTGCCGGCGGATGGTTGGCCCTGCAGGTGCCGGGCAACTTCAGCGCGCCCTCACACGCCGAGACGGCGCGGCTGGCCGCTGAGCCCCGTTGGCGCGACCTCTTCGAGCTCAAGGCGACGTACCCGGTGCTCGAACCCCCCGGGTACGCCGCCGTCCTGTCCGGTGGTGCCGCGGAGCTGGACGTCTGGGAGACCACCTACCTGCACCGGCTCACCGGCACTGACCCGGTGCTCGAATGGATCACCGGGACCGCCCTGCGGCCGGTCCGAGCGGCGCTGTCTGCGGGGGAGTGGGCAGCGTTCCGGCAGGAACTCGCCCCACGGCTAAGGGCCGCGTACCCGGCGGGAGCCGACGGTGTGACCTGGTTCCCGTTCCGCCGGATCTTCGCCGTCGCGCAGGCCGGGTAGCCGGGTGTTGCACGCGGTGCGCTAGGGTGGCATGCGGCCGGCCCGCCAGGCGGATCGGGCACCCGGCACCTTCCCCGATAGCTCAATTGGCAGAGCATGCGACTGTTAATCGCAGGGTTGTTGGTTCAAGTCCAACTCGGGGAGCAGTCCTAGCAGGTCAGAGGCCCAGTGAGAAAATCTCCGCAAGATCCATGACCCGTTTATGTCCCGGAAACACCCTCATCGAGCACATCAGCTGCCCTCCGATTGGTGACCCCGCGACCCATGTACGCATCTTGGGTGAGGCTCGGCCGAGCGTGCCCGAGATGGTTGGCGATGTCGCGCGCTGACATCCCCGCTTCGTCCATCACCGTGGCTGCGGTCTTGCGGAACACATGGCTAGTGACCCAGCGTCGGGGTAGACCTCGGCGGCCCAGCGCGTCGCCTGGCCGAACGCAGGACTACAGGTCACGGAGAGTATCGGACCATCAAGGACCGACTGGGGTCACCGGGTCCAAACACTCAAGCACTGTCTTCCCGATGCTTCGGATCAGCGGTCCGTCTGTGTGGGCGGATTTGTTGTGTCGTGTGCAAATTGACCTTCGCATCCTCACGAAGCGCGTCGTCTAAGAGCTGCTGGCATCGGTCGCGCACTTTTTCGAGGGGGTGAACCACGCTGAGCAATCGCTGCCAGCGACAGTTGCCTGGTGGCTCAGGAGCGAGGTTAATCAATACGGCGTTTAGGGGCTCAAGATGAACCCGCAACGAGGATTTGCGGTCCAAGAACTCGGCAAATGAGATGACTCTCAATTCACCCCGGTCAACAAAAACCTCGGCCAATGCCTGCTGCTGCCAGCGGAGAAGCTGAGCATCAGCACCGGCGCAACCCTCGTCGTTAAAAATAGCTGGATACGTACTCAGGGCCCCGGCGACCCCCCTGACGCCCTGAAATAGCTCATCTTTCTCAGTGTTGGGAGGAAAAGCGTCTGCTCCTAGCTCCGTTCGCAACAAATGAACACACGCGAAGTAACGTCCGAAGAGGTAAAGGGTCGAATCTAGCATGTAGTCGTGCGTCACTGACCAATCACTGGGTTTACGCCTATCCCAGTCAGTCGCCAGAGGTAGATAGCCGGCTTCATTAATTAGATTACCGAGTCGGCTATGTAAATCGCGGGCTGCCATGAGGATGGGGTCAGCCCACTTTGCAACTTGACTCCGCACTCTCTCGTCGCGATCCATACTCCGACGCGTACGCTCCTCCTCCAGTTTGTTCTCTAAGGATTTCTCGAGTTCCGGGCGCTTGACAAATCGGAAAGTCAGTCTTGCGAGTAAGAGGCTCAGTGCAGTCGATAACGTTCCGGTCACCAATGCTGTGATAACCAGAGCAGGTATCTCCGACTGCGACCCCGCCGAGAGCCAGAAAATCAACGCTTCGCCTGGTTAGGTGGAAAGTCTGATGAGTGCTGGAGAGCACTGTGATAGTAGTACGGATGCGTTAAGGCGACGCACCTACTTATGCCTGAGATGCCCGGCTTCCGTTCCACGTAGGCTCCTCCGACGTGCCGCCGCTGGTAGCGCTGAATTTATAGTTGCTGGCGTAGCAGTAACTCTGACTGTTATCGGGCAAGTGGGGCTCAAGTCTTGGTGCGCAGATCGCGTCGCGTCTTCACGCCTTGCATACTCATCTCACTGAAAGGTTTTCAGTCAAGTGGTCATCGCGACGATCGCCGCCGTGGTCGCCTTCAACTCCTGACCACTTCGGCTGATCAAGCTCGCGTTGAGGGTGTCCGTCCCGGCGATGCAGTCCGTCGCGGACCTCGCTGCCTGCGCTAACGCCGCCGACCAATCACTCGGCACCGGCGCATAGGCTTGGGCTTTCTCAACATGGGATCGCAGCGAGACGCACGCCGCGTTCACGGCAGGGGAATCCGCAGCCGCGATCCCCGTGGCGATATTGCTGAAATCCGAGCTTATAGCGTCGACACGGTCCTGGCCACCGCCGTTCACCCACGCCACGATCGCCACCGCAACCGGGTTTACGCCAGGGCCAGTAGTGGTCGTGTCCGTTGTTGGCGCGGCCGGCTCTGTGGTGCTCGTGTCGCTAGTCGCCGCGGTCTGCGTGCCATTAGAGCTAGTGTTCGCGCCGATGATGCCCAGTATGATCACGAAACCGAGCACAGCCAGACCACAGCCCAAACCTTTCCGCGATCGAGGCTGGGTAGTCATCGGAGCCTTCCGAGGTGTCCCCCTCACGGCCGTCTCGATGGTAATCGGCCGTAGCCGTGAAGTGTTACGCCACGTGCTGCCCTTACCGCATCGAAGGCGAGACGTTCGTCCCGGTGTAACTTCAGACATGACTTGCCCCGCCAGCGGCACAAGATGATCAATCGTGATCTGAACTGATCGTCTCCACATGTACAGCTGAGAAGTACAGCAACCGTGCCCCACCAGCCAGACGATGCCAGACTCTGCAACCATCGTTGACTTGTGCAGGGGACCTCACGGGGCCGCGCTGCCAATCTGGGGGTCAAGGGGTCTCGCACGTTGATCATCAAGCACGGGAACGGAAGATCTCTCTTCCGTGAGTGGTCGCGGCATGATCAGGAACGTTCGATTCCGCTAAGATGGCAGTATGCTGGGAGGTCGACGAACTGATGACAGCTGAACAGGGGAAAGGCGCGGTGATCGTCACCGGTGCCAGTCGGGGTATCGGTGCCGCGATCGCCGAAAAGATGGCCGAGGACGGGTACGGCGTGCTCGTCAACTACGCGGCGGACGCCGACGGCGCTGAATCGGTGGTCTCCACCATTCGCGCACACGGCGGGCAGGCCGTGGCCGTGCGCGCGGACGTCGCCACGCCGGGCGAGATCGCGGAGATGTTCGAACGGGCGAAACAGGAGTTGGGGCCGTTGGCTGCGCTGGTCAACAACGCGGGGATAGTGGGCACCACGGCACGCATCGACGAGCAGGATGCCGACGCGCTGGCCCGCTTAGTCAGGGTCAACATCGTGGGCCCGATGTTATGCGCCAAGCATGCCGTGCAAGCGATGTCGACCGCGCACGGCGGCACCGGCGGATCGATCGTCAACATCGCCTCGGTCGCCGCCCGAACCGGCGGCCTAGCAGGAATCGCAGCCTACGCGGCCACCAAAGGTGCCCTGGTGACCTTCACCCGTGGCCTGTCCAACGAGGTCGCCTCTGAAGGGATCCGCGTTAACAGCGTGTCACCAGGTATCATTGCCACGGACATGATAGTCGCAGCCCCGGACGCGCAACAGGCCGCCGCAGCCAGCCCGCTCGGTCGCATGGGCCGACCCGACGAGGTCGCGGCCACCGTGTCGTGGCTGATCTCGCCAGCGGCATCGTTCATCACCGGCAGTGATATCACCGTCTCCGGCGGCCGTTGACTAACCAGCACCCCGCCGTGCAGTCCTCCCGCCAGGGCAGTCAGGTAGGCGGCGGTTCAAAATCAACACCCCACTTTATCCCCATGCTGGCCTACAAAGTGACGGGGAACAATCGGTATGGGTGGGCATTCGCGTCTGCTAACCCGCAGCTAGAGAGTGCTGATGCGCACTGTCCGGAACCAGCCAGCTGGTTCGATCTCGAATCGCAGGGTTGTTGGTTCAAGTCCAACTCGGGGAGCAGCCACAACGCGCAGGTCGACCCTCGTAGGACCCGGCCCTGACCGTAGTGCTGACCACACTTAGTGGTTATGTGTCGGACTCGTCGTCTGGTCCGAATAGATGACCAAGACGGTCGACCGCATCGCGCTGGACCTCCCTGAGCACGTCGACGTAGTCGCGCTGATCACGCCGATCGAGCTGTGCTCGAGCAGATCCCGGATCGTCAGCAGGTCGACGCCTTGCGCGAAACTGGAGTGTGGCGCAGGAGTGTCTGAGATCGTGAAAACGGATGCGCTGACCCGACCACAACTGCCGCAGCAGCGGTCGGGTGGGCAGGGCGTGGCATCCCGCCAGCCTTCCTGCGCTCCACTGACCTTCCGGACCGCCTTTACCGTTGGCGTGCTTCTCGCGGGGCTGCTCTTGTGCGCGATCGGGGTCGCCCTCGGGTGGCCTGCCTGTTGAGGTTTATCGGAGCCCAGAGGTGAACTCGGTTCAACTAGGTTGGTGGGGTTGGTTGGTGATGCGGCAGGGGATGTCGGTGTTTTCGTCGAGGTGGTAGCTGGCGCAGACGCGGTGGTAGCCATCGGCGATCTGCAGGGGAATTGAGTGGGTGAGGTCTCCGCGGATGAGCAGGACCGGGGAGAGCGGCTTGTTGTTTTTCGCTTTCGTTACGTCGGCTGCCACGTGGGGGTTGTCTGGCGGGAGTAGTTGGAGCCCGGAGGCACGCAGCATGTCTTTGGCCTTGTAGTGGTTCAGCGGAGCGGTCTTGAGCTGTTCGATCAGATCGTTGACCTGGTCAGCGGTGGCGATCAGTGACAGGTAGGAAGCGGCGGCCGGGTAGTCGTGCGGGTCTGGCTCGGTTTTCCAGGTCACCTTGGTCACGATGGTGCTCCCTGCTCGCGGTGTGGGCGCATGGTAACGGATAGCGTGTCGGGCCACCATCGAATTCTCATCTGAATGGCTGATCATCGGTATGCGCGGAGGGGTTGGTGTGGTGGAAGGCTTCGAGGGCCTGGCCGGCGGTGTCGAAATAGGCATCTGATCCCAGGGTGGTAGAGATCCCGTAGCGGTCCAGTTGAGCACGGACCGGTTCGATGATGTTGGACAGCACCAGCCGCGTGCCATGGACCTGTTGCTGCTGGTGAACCCGGAACAAGACGGCGGCGGCGGTGTAATCCACATCGCCGATGGCAGCGCCGTCTAGGCACAGCCAGCTCGGCGGATTCCCCAGCGAGGTGAGGGCGGTGATGTCGGCGGCCAGTCTGGAGGCGTTGGCGAAGTACAGGCTGGTGCCGAAACGATAGATGACCAGTCCCTCGGTGGTGCGAGTGCCCGCCGAAACCGGCAGTGACTGCCAATGCCCGGCGGCTGATTTGACCAGCACGCTGCTGCGCGGGTGATAGCTATGCCGCAGGTGATCCACCATGGAGGCCACGATGGCCAGCAGCACACCCTGCTCGACGCCAATGAACACGACCGCGGCCGCGGTCAGTGCGGCTACGACGAACTCCTCGCGGCGCAGCCGGTAGATGCGCTGCATCCCGGCCACGTCGATGAGCTCGATGCCGATGAGGAACACCACGGTGGCCAGTGCAGCGATCGGCAGGTAGGCCAGCGGCCCGGTGAGAACGAGCACGACCAGCAGCACCACGACAGCGGCGGTCAGTGCGGAAAGCTGGCTGCGCCCGCCCGCGCTATCGACCATCTGTGTCTTGGTGGGGCTGCCGTTGACGACGAAGGCGCCGGTGAACGCTGCGGACAGGTTGGCGCTGGCCAGACCGACCAGGTCGCGGTCTTCGTTGACCGTTTCCTCGTAGGTGGCTGCGTAGGCTCGCGAGGTCGCCGAGCTTTGCGCCACGATCACCACGAACATCGACACCGCCATAGGAAACAGCAGACCCAGGTCTGCTAATGCAAAACTCGGGATGGCTAGCTGCGGAAGCCCGTGGGGAATCTCACCCAGCACCTCGACCCGGTAGCCGGCCAGGTGCACCGTCTTGCTCAGAGCGATCGCCCCGATGACAGCGATCAGCGCGCCGGGTACCCGACGGTTCACTCGCCGGATCCCGACCACCAGCACGATCACCCCCAGCGAAACCAGCGCAGCGATCACATTAATGCGAGGAAGGGCCTTGAGGGTGTCGATGAACGTGGTCGCGGTCTGGCTACCCGCGGCGGTGATCCCGAGCATCGGGGCGAGCTGCCCGGCAGCGACCTGGATCCCGACCCCGGTCAGGAAACCCACCAGCACGGTTCGGGACAGAAAGTTCGCCAAAAATCCCAATCGCACCACCCTGGCCACCAACAACAGTCCCCCGACCAACAATGCCGTCGTCCCTGCGACCTGCACATACCGCGGCGAGCCGACCCTGGCCACCCCGATCAATCCCGCAGCCAAGATAGCCGCGGTGGCCGAGTCCGCTGCCACCACCAAATGCCGGGAAGACCCAACCAGCGCGAAGACCGCCATCGGAACCAACATCGTGTACAGGCCCGTAACCACCGGCATCCCGGCAATGCGGGCATACCCCAGCACCTCCGGGACCGCCAGCGCGGCCAACGTGGCACCCGCCAGCGCATCACGACCCGCCAACGCTCTCCCGATCGGCAGCAAACCCCCGAACACTGGAAACCTCACCCGCCTCAGCCTGCCATCCCAGGTCATAAGGCGAACAGCCGCTCGGAGGGCCGCCGGTCTGCTGACAAGGCGCTTGACGACCACCACAACAGTGCTAAATTTTGGCCATGCGGTCAGATATTAGTTCGAGCGGCCAACGGGTATGGACGTTCACCGAGGAGGCGCGGCGCGCCCAGATCATCCAGTGCGCGATCGACACCATCGCCGACGTCGGCTACGCGCGTGCCTCGCTCGCGGAGATCGCCAAGCGCGCCGGCATCAGCAAGGGCGTGATCTCCTACCACTTCGCGGGGAAGGACGAGCTGATCGAACGCGTGGTGGACCACGTCTACCGCCGGGGCGCGGAGCAGATGACGCCCCTCCTCAACCGCCAACCCACGGTGGCGGCGACGCTGCGCACCTACATCGCCGGGAGCATTGAATTCATCCGCGACCACCCGCGCGAGATGGCTGTACTCACCGACATCTTCGTGAACTACCGCACGCCCAACGGCGAGCTGCGCTACGGCATGCACACCGCCGAGCCACTCCTCGCGCCGCTGCGTGAGTTGTTCGAAGCGGGTCAACGAAGCGGGGAGTTCCGTGAATTCGCCCCGGCAGCCATGGCGCGTGTAGTCCGGACAGCCATCGACTCGACCGCACCGCAGATCCTCGCATTCCCCGACTTCGAGCCGGACGCCTACGCCCACGAACTGGTCACCCTCTTCGACCTGGCAACCCGGAAGGAGCCCTCATAACCGACATGACCGCGCCGGCACTCCCTACGGTGACGGCGATGAACTGCCAGAACCCCTCGGGAAAGGATGAAGATGATTCTCATCGCCATAACCGTGGTCCTCATCGCGTTGTTTCTTGTTGTCGTGGGGTGCTTTCTATTAGCGATTTCAATCCTGCTCGGCCGTATCGCAGATAATCTCGATGAGTGCTTGGAGAACGTGACAAAAATCGTCGGACAGGCCGGGGCGGTGGTGCCCGGACTCGGACGAATCAACCAAACCTCCGGACTACTGGTAAAGGCACTTCCGGCGCTGATCGAAGTTGCTGAAAACGCACCGAAAGATTGGTTTCCTACGCGGCCAACCCTGCGATCCCGGATGCCATCCAGGTAAAGTAGATTAACCTGGACGCGTAACCATTGATGACTGTGCCCGAGCGAAACTCCCCAGTGACAACAACCGTTGCCGCGCTGATTAAGCTCGGCATCCGGCGCCAGGATCGGATGCTGTCACCGAAGAAGGCCCCGCGGGGCTGCTGTATCCGGGCACCGCGCGACGTACCGTACGCTCGTGCTCGTCCAGCCGATGCCTGCGCTGACCGACCTCGCGCTGGGGCTGGTGACCCTTTGCCTGGTTCGGCGGTTGCCGCGCGGCGGTGAGGTGTCAAGACATTGGCGCGCGGCATTCGCGTGGGCGGTGGGGACCGCGCTGGCAGGAGCCGTCTACCACGGTGTCCTCGTCGGAATTCCCCGGGTGAACACCCTTAGCTGGGCAGTCACGAGCATCATGGTCGTTGTCGTCATGTCGTACCTGTTGGCGGCGTCCGTGGCGCAGCTCCTGGGGCGCCGTCAAGCCGTCGTCTTCTGGCTGCTGCGCTCGGTGGGCCTGGTGGCGTATGTGATCCTCGCCGCCACCGGCCATGCCAGCATCACGGCGATTATGTGGTGCGAGAGCCTCACGATGGCCAGCGTTCTCGGGCTGTGGATCTGGGCCTGGCGCCGTCATCACCCGATGGGTCGCCCGATGCTGGTTGCCATCGGCGTGAGCATCGCAGCCGCCATGCTGCGCCTGGTGCCCGGCGCCGCGGCGCTGGCGGGACTGGACCCCGACTCTGGCTACCACCTGGGCCAAATCGTCGGAATGGTGCTGCTTTACCACGCCATCGCCAGCACCAGAGGGCGATCCGACACCGCGGCCCGCCTCACCCCAACCGTGTGATGCTGCGTCCGGGGGCAACGGTCCATCCCGCGGTCGTTGTCAGTGGCTGCTTGTTGTCTCGGGTAGATCGGCATGGCGGATCGTTGGGCTGGCGGTTGCGGCCAGTGCCACCACGCCCAGGCCTGCGCCGAGAATGACGACGGTGGTCGAGGGTCCGACCGAAGACAGCAACAGGCCGGCGAGCAGCGAACCTAAGGGTGCGGTACCACGGCTGATCAGGATGTTGACGCTGTAGACGCGCCCGAGTAAGTGGCGGGGGACCAGCCGGGTTCGCCGGGTTTGGGCTACCACCGCCAGCGCCGGACCAACCACCGCGAACCCCGCCGCGACTGGACCTAGCACGACTGCTGTGCCGATCATGGCCATCGCCAGGATGAGCCCGGTCCATAGCCACAGGCCGACCAGGTTGAGCACTCCGGCGGCCACCGTACGGACCAGGTAGGGAGCTAGCGCCGCTCCGAGGAGCCCACCGGCCCCGCTGACCCCGAGAATCACCCCGATCAGGGTCGGGCTGGCGCGCAGATGGGTAGCCAGCACGATGAACACCAGCGGGATGCCTGCGGTGAGCAGTGACACCGCGGCCGATACCAGCGACAGTGCTCGCAGGCACCGGTCAGCCCAGACGAAGCGCACTCCGACGGCGATGTCGTGGCGTAACCGACCGGTGCGGGCAGCCGGGGGGTCCTGCAACGGTGCGCGGATGCCTATCAGGGTGATCAGCGAGATCACATACGATGCCGCGTCCACTACGAATGGCAACACCCGAGAGATCCCGAAAAGCAGTCCCCCCAACGGTGGTCCGGCTATCATCGCGCCCTGGATTTTGGCTTGGTTTCGGGCTACCGCGGTCGGTAACGCATCCGAGTCGACCACGTGGGGCAGTGCGGCGCGCTCTGCTAGAACGAAAAACACCGACAGCGTGCCGTGCACCAACGCGGTGATCAATAACTGGGCGAAGCTGACCCCGATCGTGACACCGACCAGCGGGATGCTCGCTATAGCCAACAGCCGGCCGAAATCACAGCCGACCATCACCCGCCGCCGGTCCCAGCGGTCTACCCAGGCCCCGGCCGGGAGCTGAAAGACTACCCTCGGCAGACCGGCGACGAACGCGGTCACCCCGGCCTGGGCCGGGGACTGGGTGATGGCCAGCACCAGCAGAGGGAAGGCCAACGTGGACACCGTCGAGCCGAAGACCGAGACGGTCTGCCCGGTCCAGAGCAGCACGAAATCCCGGTTGCGCCACAGTGACACTGACTCCGATTCCGACCTGCTGGGTCGGGGCGCGCGACGCAGCACGGCCAAGCCCCCCATCCGATACTGCTACCCGCCCGTAGGTGGGACAGGCGGTGCGGGCGTCAGCTCGCTGATCCGCTGATCCAGGACGGTGACCTGCCCGCGCAGCTCCTGCACCTGACGCACCAGTGCCTGAATCGCGACCAAAATCACTCCATTGGCGTCGACGTGGGGGATGACGGTATCGGTGTCGCCCAGGCCGAAGGTGGCCTTCCAGTCCTGGGCCATCGGTCCCAGATGGCGCACACTGGCCGGTTCCCACTCATAACGCCAAGTGCTGACCGGCAATGCGGCGAGCTTGGTGAGGATCTCAAAACCATTCACCGGGTCGCCGCTGCTTACTCGGTTGTTCACCGGCTCCAGTCCACTGGGGTGATATCCCGCTTGAGCCGACGATCGCTGAGGGCTCCAATGTTCCTTTCCACGTCGGTGACGATCACGTCGATGCCGCTGCTGATATCGTCGCAGCGTGGGGTGTCGGCCATGAAGACCAGCAGTTCGTCCCGGTGTTCTTCGACCCGGTGGGCCAGCGCATCGCCAGTTTCAGGAGTGGGCGTGTTCGACATGGTGAATCAATCCTTTCATTAGAGCGATTTTGCTGTTCCGGCAGTAGCTGGTCTCGGTGGAATTCAGTTGGCCGGTCTCGAAGTATTTATTCGCCGCTTGACCACCCCGGCAGTAAGAAAAATGATCACAGCTGTCTCGGCATGCCGAGACACCGGCCAGTGCCTCGGCCACCCAGGCCACCGCCGGGGCCCGGGCCAGCAGCTCCCCCAGCGGCGCATCGTGCACGGTGCCCACGGTGAAAGGCCCATGCCGGGGAGCTGTGAACCCCGCCAGATCCGGGCTGATCGGCACCACGTGACCGTCCCAGGTGATCATCGGCATCGGGTTGATCGGCCGCTCCGCCCGTGCCCGTGCCTGACCAGTCAATTGGTCCCGGAAGTAGCCAAAAGCATGATCGAACTCCCGGATACGCACCCGCCGGTCGACAGCCCACGCCTGGGCCAGGGCAGCCCAGAACTCGGCGACCTGCCCGCCGGCATCGACGACGCTGTGGTGAACGCCCTTACGTTCCTCGATATTGACCCCCAGGCTGGTGGCGCCCAGCTGCGCGAACCACTCGTACAGCGCCGTCGCCCGCGCCGGGCTGGGATCCGAGACCACCGCGATCGCCCCAAAGTCGATCCCGTGCTCGCGCAGCAGCCCGATGCCCCGCAGCGTGCGAGCGGTACTGTCGTGCCCACCCCGGTCGGCCCGGGCGGTGTTCTGCGGGGCGGGACCGTCAATGCTCACCCCGACCTCAACAGGTGTGGTGGCGAACAGCTCACACCAGACTCGGTCGATCGTAGCTATTCAGCCGGGGTAGCGGCGGGTGGTAGCCAGGCGCCGGTGGTGAATAGTTGGGTGAGGACGGCGAAGCTGTCCAGGCCCCATTTGGTGGCGGTGGACAGGTAGGACTGGACGACGGCGAAGTCGGCGACA
>DATAWX010000209.1:0-24437 GCA_036266995.1 Pseudonocardiaceae bacterium
TCACGATCATGACCCGGCAACTGGACCGCAAGAACTCCGGCACGCCGCCTCATCCCCGATGGGGCAGACCCCGCACCGCAGCGCCGGCACCCGAACTACAAGATCGACAAGCAGCGTGACCATTTGCCAACAGGCTCTTAGTGCTGCAACGGCACTTCGGCGTGTCGTGAGAGGCTGATGCCCATCTGGCGGTGATGATCACCGTGTGGTGGATCTTGTGGGGTGGGTCGCGTCGTTGGATGCGGTGGTGGAGTTGATCGCGGGCCGGTTCGGTCGGGTCGAGCCGCGGCGTCGTGTCAGTGCTTATCTGCGTGGGTTGCTGGCCGGTTTGGAGCGCAAGAACGGCTGGACGTTGGCCGAGCATGCTGGTGCGGTGTCTCCGGATGGGATGCAGCGGTTGCTGCGCACAGCGGAGTGGGATGTCGATGGTGTGCGTGATGATCTGCGCGGATACGTCCTGGACCGGCTTGGTGACCCGTCCGGTGTGTGGATCGTTGACGACACCGGGTTCATCAAGAAGGGTGTGCGCTCGGCCGGGGTGCAACGTCAATACACCGGCACGACCGGGAAGATCGACAACTGTCAGCTGGGGGTGTTCCTGGCCTATGGCTCCGCGCGTGGTCGGGCGTTGGTGGACCGTGAGTTGTACTTGCCGACGTCGTGGACCGAGGACGCCGACCGGTGCGCGGCTGCCGGTATCCCTGCCGGGGTGGGGTTCGCGACCAAGCCGCGACTCGCGCTGGACATGTTGGCCCGCGCGCACGACGCCGGTGTCCTTCACGGCTGGGTCACCGCGGACGAGGCGTTCGGGCAGAACCGGGCCTTCCGCTCATGGTTGGCAGCCCGTGAGGTGCCCTTCGTGCTCGCCACCCGCAGCGACGACGTGCTGACCTGCCTCGGCGGGCGCCGCCACCAGGCCGCCCACCTCACCGCACTGGCCGGTGACCGGGCGTGGGAGCGACGCTCGGCCGGTCCGGGCGCGCGCGGCGAACGGCTCTACGACTGGACCGTCCTCACGCTGGCCGCCACCGCGACCGACGACGAACTACCGCCCGGGTGGGGCCACTGGCTGCTGGTCCGCCGCCAGATCGACCCGGAACCGGGCAAGGACCCCGAGCTGGCGTTCTATCGCTGCGCAGGCCCCGCGGCCACACCGGTGCCGGAGCTGATCAGGGTCGCCGCAGCCAGGTGGGCGATCGAGGAGTGCTTCCAGACCGCGAAGAACGAAGCCGGCCTGGATCACTACCAAGTCCGCGGCTATCGAGCCTGGTACGCCCACATCACCCTCGCGATGCTCGCCGCCGCCTACCTTGCCGCCACCCGCGCCCAAGAGACCGAAAAGGGGGACCCGCAACCGGCCGCAACGAACTGATCCCGTTGAGCAGCAACGAGATCCGGCGACTACTCGCCACGCTTGTCCTCGCCCCGGCCACCTGCATGACAACTGCGATCAATTGGTCAAACTGGCGCCGACGCCGCCAACACCAAGCCCGCGCCAGCCACTACCGACGCCGCGGCCACCGACCGCCATGACCTGAACTGCCGTTGCAGTATTAGCCCCCGGGCCGGCCGACAGTCGCTGCCAGGCACCCTTGGGCAGGCTGGCGGCCAGCGTGTCGGGACGCATCGGCCCGGTTGCGGTGGGCCCCGCCGGTCGCAGTCGATGGCTAGCACATACCCCACCTCGCGCGCTTCGAGATCGGCGCGCAATCCTGGGTCGGCGCCATAGACCTCATCGGCGGCCACCCACCGCGCCGGCACCCCGGCGTCTAGCGCCCGGGCCAGCATGATCTGCGCCAACTTCGGTTTGGTGGCGAAGGCGACGTCGTCGGGCACGCCGACGGCAACGCAGCGGGCCGGATCGCTGGTCCAAGACTTGGGCAGGTACAACTCGCGGTCGATCATCGCGTGCCCGACCGGCCCGGCGTAGGTCAGGTACACCGCGACCTGCGCATTCTCGATCCGACCCGCGGTCCCGGTGTACTGCCGCTGCGTCCCGACCGTGCTGGTGCCTTATGACGAGCACCGGATTATGCCGAGTGCGGGATGAAGATGCTCGTCAGTGGGCTTGAAGTGGTCTGCTGCTCGGCATAATTCGTGTCGCTTAGGAACGTGAGCAGGAACGGTACCGCTCGAACGGATCCCGAGGCTGGATCGATCTTTGACCAAGGCCTGCTGTTCGCGAGCGAGGTTGAAGGTGCCGGTAAATGGGGTGCTGGCCTCGGCGCCTGGTGGCCGGTTGTCGTTGCCTCCCGCCCTGAAAATACGGTCCGACGAAGGAAGCCCTGCTCAGACGGCTCGGGATTATGCCGAGAATCTGACCTCACCAACACCGTTGACCAGCACCTTCACTACCCCATTCCGCATAATCCGGTGCTCGCCATAAGGCGTCTTCGGGGTATTCATCTAACCGGACTAGCCTCGCCTATTCACGGGTTTGATCATCTGGTTGGAAGCCTCGAACCACCCTCTTGCGGATCTTGTTTTGGGTGGTGGGCGGGGTGTGGCGCCCGACTGTCGTGTCGGGTGGGCGCCGGTTCCACGGGCCGGTGGGTTCCCCATCACCCGGATGGCTGGAAACCGACCCCGAACCTCCAATCAGCCAACCCGCCACCACCGCCACCAGCCACCGGGGAACGCCCACCCATCGACCCCGACGCGACCTAACCCAAACGGGCCAGACGCACGAAATCGACGGCAACCAGTCGCCCACCTGGTCCTGTCGCATTGACGGAGAATGGGCGAGATGAGCCCGCTATCGCGCCACCATCAGATGGCGAGGGCGAGTTCGGTGAAGGCCGTCGGCCAGACCATCGACGTCTTGGTCTGCGAGAAGTGGGAGCTGGCGGCCACTCGCCGGTACTTCACTCGTGCCCTTCAATCTGGCCCATGCCAAACCTCGTTGAGCGTCTGGTTGCTTTCTGCGGACCTGTCAGGTCGCGTATGAGCCGAACGCGATGTCCTGGCGGATGTCGGTGCGTTGAGGTGACCAGTTGACAAGCTGGCGGGCCTTGTGCGAGGACAGCCGCTTGTTCAACGACAGGCTGATGCCCGATCCCGCGGTGGGCGGCGGTGTGAACGAGCGGTCGATCTTTTGGCTGGTGTCCGCGGTCATGCCGAGCATCTGCTCCAGCGAGAGGCGTTCGGTGCGCTCATCGACCCCGATCATGCGGTTGGCCGCCATGGCCAGTTCGCGCTGGCTGACGTCCGCGACGACACTATGCAGGATTGCCCCGTGCGGCGCGTGGTCCACGGCCAGGCAGTACGGGTCGGCTTGAAGACGTACAGAAAGTCGCCTTCCAGCTAGACCCCGGCTCGAAGACGTACAAAAGGTTCACCTCCAGCTCGCCCCCGGCTCGGGCGAACTCACAGGCGCAACCAGCCGCGACCTGCGGTACCCTACAGTGGATAGAAGCTGGAAAGATCATCGGAGAGAGAGGGACGATGCCGCTGTTCAACATCCCGGCGCCGCCGGCTTACACGATGTCAAACGCACCCCTGGCGCAAGCACTCGCCCAGGTTCGATACCCGCTGATCGCTGACTTCGAGTCTATGCATGGGATCGCGCCACTTCAGCGGGAACTTCATGGAAATTTTCCGTACATGCAGCAAGAGAAGGTGCAGGAGCTGTCGTTTGTTGCTGGCCCGGCCGGGCCATCAGCGAACGCTGCCGAGTCGGTCAATTGGCAGTTCACTAATGATGCCGGTAGCCTTGTCGTTATTGGGGCCGGCAGTGCTACGCTCTCAATTGGAGACTTCTATACAGGCGTCGAAGATTTTGCTGAAATGTTCACCAAGTTACTTGACGCTCTTGCCGCGGTTGGAGTTTCGAGATGCGACCGGTTAGGAGTCCGGTACCTGTCGATCGCGGCAGACTCACCTACTGAACCACAGTCATGGCGAAATTGGTTCAAGCCACAATTGGTCGGCTGGCCTGGCTCGGATATAGTCGGCAGCAAATCAACGTTGGCCTCGGTCAGCCAATCACAACTCTCGATTGCTCCAGAAGGTCTGCCTGTCACCCTCCCAGGGAATTTACAAGCTGCCGTACGTCACGGTGCAGTACCGGCAGGCACTGGAGTCCCAGGAGTACCGCCACTCGCGATCGAGGCACCGTCGTACTTCCTCGATGTCGATGTTTTCGCTGAAGGGCATCAGCGGTTTCTGTCAAATCAGATCATTGAGCAATTCCATCTGTTTCATGGCGAGATAGATAAATTTTTCTTCTGGTCCCTGACTAAGGAAGGAGCCAAACACTTTGGACTTTCAGTCGACGGTGACTAGAGGACAAGGCATCGTCCTAGCGGCTGCTCTCGCAATTCCTGGGATTGCAGCTTCAACAGCCGCACTTATCGACAGCCGTCCGGTTCATGCTGAACAGTCCTCGAATCTCTTCGATATCTGGGTTAAGCTGCCCGCGCCAAAGCCGTATACGGCGCCCAGGATCCGAGAACAGACCAAGCAAATTCGCGCCCGTACGGGCTGGTCGCAACGACGCCTTGCGACCATCTTGAACACAACACACCCAACAGTAAAAGCTCTCCAGCAAGGACGTCCAGTCACTCGCGTGAAAGACATTGCCGTACACCTGTCAGACATCGACCGAATTGTTGAGCGGGTCTTCATCCTTGCAAAAAGGAGCCCTCAGGAAACTAATCGAATCCTAAGCACGACCACAAGAAACGATCGGCTTTCAGCAGCGGATCTCCTCCAGAATGGCGACCCGGCAGGTGCCTACCTAGCAGCACTGCAAGTCTTGCGCCCCCAGACCGCAAGGTCGGGCATGGTTAGTGGACTGTGGCCAAGCAGGCCCGGTGGCGCGACTATGAGCCTCGAACAGGTGGAGTCCGACTGAGGTGGCCAACAACCTCTACGATCTCGGATGGCACCAAGGAACAATCTTTTCGCAGTCACTTCCTACTGTTGTTATTGGTCGACCAGACGCTATATTCGATCGATGGATTGTTTGCACCCAGGACTGTGACCTATCGAGTTCATCCCCTACCTCAACTGAGGCGATCGTCGAGCTTCGTCCCGTCTTGAAGGAGAGCCCACCTGCCGACTGGGGCATCCGCAGCAGCCGACTACTTCTAAATAGTCAAGAGTACGTCGACGCCTCCACAGCGCGCGTGCAAGTGACTGCAGCGAAAATCTGCGAGTTCGTTGGCACCCGAGACACGCAGCTTCCAGATGAGAGACTGCGGGCTTTTAAGACCTGGCTGGGTAGGCGCTACGATCGACCGGCGGTCCCAGAACATCTCATCGATCTAGCGCGAGAAATAGCAAAGCGCTGCGCAGTCCGCTCTGGGCGTCGGACTGCGCAAGCAATACATGACGTACTTATGCAGTTCTCGGAAGATTCAGATCCGCCGCAGGTTGCTCTGTACGCTGTGGTAACTGATGAAGCCGACCTCGACTCCGTCGAGCGGTGGCTAGCTGATGTTGCCTCACGGATTGATACCAAGCTCGGTGTGGTCGCACATATCGAAGTTCAAACCCGCACCCAGACGTCGCTGCAACTTGTAGAGACGAGTTACTCCGCAGACCTCAGCGAACTAACCTGGCGAAATGAAGTTCCGGTTGGCGCGGAATGATTCATAGCCGTTCTGGCATTTGAACGAGTCGGTCTTCGGCGCCGAGTCGATCACACAACGTGATGATAGATCGCCCTCCGGCATCGGCTCAGCAAAAACTCGTCTGGCGACCTCAAGGAACCGACCGGCGCCGATGCAGATCAATCCCGACGAACTGCCGTCCTGCGTACGATCCGCTCACTAGGGGCCTCCTCAAATCGATGACGTGAACACTTGAGCATGAGCCGGGAGTCACGAGGAGCGGAGGCCCCGCTCCTTCATCGCATCAAGGGCGCTCCGGGTAACCTGGCGGCGTCCTGGACAGAAGCACTGTCTCGGCTCGCCATCGTGATGGCGAGCCGAGTGGCCCGGGCATGGGCCCGACCGGGCGAAGGGAGCCGGATCGTCATCGGGCGTTGCTGAGCACGGGGAATGTGCAGCCTCGGCGGCGCGGGGAAGGGACTGGCGGGCGCGTCGGGGTGCGTCGGATGCACCAGGTCCAGCAGTGCGCGCAGCGCCCGCTGCGGCGGGCCCTCGTACGCCCACACCGCGACCTGGGGCGCGAAGAGGTCCACCCCGTACTGCTTGGGCACCCTCGCGGCGGTGACCCGGTCAAAGTCGCGGATGGTGACCAAATCGAGGCAGCATTCCCACTCATAGGAGGCAACCAGGGCGCTCGGCGCAGCCCGGTCACCGCAGCAGTAGAGCACGAAGCCATCGGCGACCACGTCGATCAACAGTTCCTCAACGTCGGAGGGTATGCACACCTGATGGTCAGAGCACAGACCTGATGAGGGAAACGACGGGAGACTGCGCCCAGGGGGCCTCATGCGGTGGCCCTGGGGTCGGGGCCGGGCATCGCGGAGATTGCGCGGAGGACACCGGCTATGCACAGTGTCCCGGACGGGCCGCTGGTGATAGTGAGGCGCTCGGCAGGTATCCGGCGGACGCGTACTGCGGCGGCGTGGCCCTGGGTGGTGGCAGCGATGACCTCGGCGGGTTGCAGCAGATGCAGGCGCCCTTCCTGGGTGCAGCGCGCCCACCGTGGCTGTCGACACGGGAGTTCCTGGATCTGGAGGTTGGGGTCCGGCTGGCCGCCAGGAGCTGGGGGCACGGGGTGTCTCGACCGGCGGCCAGCCGGAATCTTCTTGGGGAACTGCGGATCAGGAACCCGCGGGGTCGCCCACTGTGGCGTGCCGCCCAACTGCACGTGCTGCACGTGCTGGACGTTGGTGAGGGTGCGCCGCCGCGGTGTTGCCGGGTGGGGGTCGTCGACACTGAGCCGGGCACGGGTGACACCGAATCGGGGGTCGGGCACCAGCAAAGGTCTGTGCCGGTGCTGGCACAGTTGCCGTAATGCCGCAGCCTTCCGCGCCAGCTCGGCGGGATTGACATTTTTCGTCACCTCGGCCATGGCATGCCTCCGGTGATCACCAGCGAGCTGCCAGGGCATGGTGGTTGACCATCGTCGGAGTGCGCCTTGGCTTCGTCGTCGGTGAGGCCCGACCGTCCCGCTCCAGGGCATCTGCGGGGCGAAAGCGTGGGCGGGACGATCGGGGTCTGCGGTGGATCAGCGACATCGCTCACCGCTGTGGGCAGCACGTCAGTGTCGCGGGGATCGATCAGGGCGGTCATGGTCTGGCTGGAGCGGTCGGGTGGAGTGGTCGCAGGAGGTGCGGATGCGTGGTCCAGTCCCAGGTGGTCGGCAAGGTGGGCGAGCAGCATTGCCGTATCGGGTTGACGCAGCAGCCAGTAGTTCGCTCTGAGGTGGATAAGGCAGGATCGGCGTCGGAGCGCGATCCTGGCGCCGGGGCGTCGGCAGGATCGGCAGCGTCCCCGCCGGTCGATGGGGTGATCGAGCAGCAGCAGGTATAACACCGCGCTGACCCGGCACAGCATCGAGTCGACCCTCTCGACGGCACCGGGACTGGCCTGCGCGGCTTGGTGCAGGATTCTGCGCAGTGCGTCACAGACGAGCCGGTGGCTGGTCTGATCGACGGTCCAGCCCGAGCTGGTCACCGATCTCACACCGGCACCGTCGAGTTCCTGACACCGCGTAGACCCGTCGCCGCCGGGATGTCCGGTCGGCCGCAGGGAGCGTCGACCGGTCGGGGAAGTTGCCCAACCGGCGGCCGAGCCTCGATGCGGATCAAAAGTTCGAGCACGGTCCCTCGCTTCCTCTGCCAGTTCCGGGCCAGGTGCGCCGCCCGAAGTGATCGGGTGCCCACCTGTGGACGGCGCCCCTGGTCGGACTACCCTGTGGCGGCTTCGCGCGCCCATTTGACGGATAGCCTTGGATATTCTGGGATATTCACAGCCGAAGCGCAAGGGGCCCGAACGGGTGTATGGCTTGACAGCGAAGTGACCTGACCGGAGATGCGGGAGACAGCATGGCGATCAGCCCGACTGTGCGCAGGCGACGACTCGGCTCAGAGATCAAACGACTTCGGGATGGCGCGCGGATGTCCGGAGGCACCCTCGCCAAGAAGATCGGCACGTCACAACCGCAGCTAAGCCGGGTCGAGAACGCCCGCGGTCAGCTCACCGCCGCGCAACTGGACAAGCTGATCAAGGTATTCAACGTGGACGAGCGCAAAGCTGAGGAGATGCGCACGCTTCGCCGCGACGGTGACGTACTCGGCTGGTGGGAGCAGTACTCCGACGTGATGCCCGACAACGTCGAGTTACTGATAGGGCTGGAGGCCGGAGCCGCCTGGGAACAGAC
This sequence comes from Pseudonocardiaceae bacterium, assembly GCA_036266995.1. Lineage (GTDB taxonomy): Bacteria > Actinomycetota > Actinomycetes > Mycobacteriales > Pseudonocardiaceae. The sequence goes on from DATAWX010000209.1 coordinate 8,299, forward strand.
CTACCAGGACGCCTTCATCCCGGGACTGCTCCAGACACCCGAGTATGCCAAGGCCGTGATCAGCTCGGCCGCACCCTACCTGCGCTCAGCCGATCTGCCGAGACTGGTGCAACTTCGCACCGACCGTCAGCAACGGTTAACCGCCACCGACTTCCGGTATACAGCCGTGATCAACGAGGCCGCGCTGCACCGCTGGATCGGCGGACGTGGAGTGATGCACGCACAACTGCGCCACCTGCTCGACGCCCGACACAACGCCACGGTGGAAGTGCAGGTACTGCCTTACGAGGCAGGCGAGCATCCCGCCCAAGGACAATCCTTCGTGCTGCTGACCTTCCCGGAACCCGAAGACCCCGCCATCGTGTTCCTCGACTACGCGCACTCCAGCGGCTTCCTGGAGAAAGCACCCGAGATCCGGCAGCACACCAGCGTGTTCGGCGCCGTCACCGCCAAGGCGCTCGACCCTGACGACTCCATGCGCAAGATCGCTGACATCGCGGCCACGTTCACCTAGACCACGATCGGCACCCGAGTGAGATCGTTACGAACCTGGTTGCCAACACCGCTAGGGCACGGCTCACGCTCTCGTAGGCGGCCAGGACGATCATTACCAGCGATCAGGACAGCGATCAGCCGAACCCCTGGTCACAGCAGAACAGGAGAGCAATGAAAGACCAACCAGGCTTCGAGGCATTGCGGGCCGCGCACTATCACAAGTCCAGCCGATCCAGCGGAGCACAGGAGTGCGTCGCCATCGGCCACGCAGCGGGATGGACCGGCGTGCAGGACACCAAAGAGCACACAGACAGCAGGCAGCGGACCACCCTCGCCGTGCCCACGCAGCAGTTCGCCGCGTTCCTCATCGCGGTGACACACGGGGAACTGAACCTGTAACCCGCCCGCCGAATCAGCGGGATGCCCCGGCCCATACCTGGTGAGCCGGGGCATCCCTGTGGGCACCGGTGCTGATAATGCCGCAGCCGATCCGGACACCGTCAAAGCGGTCAGGTCATCGCGATCGGAGCGCACCGACACCGCCCCCAGCGCACACAGGGCCGGCCCGTCGTCCCAACGGTGCCTCGCCCGATGAGCAATAGCGATTTCCTGGTGACAGACTTGCTGATCAGACGCCCAGTAGTTGCCCGGAACAGATCCGGCCACACAAGGAAACTCAATCCGCCACCGCGGATGCTGATCATTTAGTGTAGAGAAGCAGGGCGGTGAAGGTTCCCGCGATCAGCGCGGGACCGAAGGGAATTAAAGTGTGCCGGGAGGCACGCCGCATGGCAATCATCGTGGCGCCGGTGAGGCTGCCATAGAGCAGGCCGAGCAGGGCGCCACCGATCAACGTGGTCCAGCCCCGCCAGCCGAGGGCGAATCCCAGTAGCCCAGCCAGTCGGATGTCGCCCGCGCCCAGCGCCCCGGGGGCCGCGAGCGCGATGATCAGGTAGAAGACGAGCAAAAAAATCATGCCGGCGAGTGAACGGAGCATCGCCGTGCCGTTGTGATCGGCGATCGCCGCGAGTGCGAAGAGTGCCGCGACGATGGGGTAGGCGGGCACTAGCAGCTTGCCGGGCAGGCGTTGCTCGAGGACATCGATGGCGGCCAGCGGCACACCGACCGCTGCCAGAGCACTGTAGGCCAACAGCTCCGGTCGGACACCGACGCGCCAGGCCAGCAGCCAGAACAGGCACGCTGTGACGGAGGCGAGCGTCACGGCCGCGATCAGTGGGTGAGCTTGTCTCGGGGCGGGCAGGAGTGCTCGGGCTGGCTGGCGCAGGGCGGTTCCGATGAGGGCGCCGAGCGCCGCCCACCAAGGGCTCACGATCCCACCCCCGTAGTGTGCGTGATCCGCCCATCGATATGGCTACTGTGCGTGCCGGTCGGGGCGCTTCTCCGTGCTGAACATTCCAGCCGGACGATGCTCAGTCTGCGGCGAGGGCTCTCGGCCTGACTCGTTGGGTCATACGCGCGTTCTTTGGCTTCGAGCTCCGGATCGGAGGAGAACTTAAATGTCTGCACGCACCGCGGCTGAATGTCCCACTTGTTCCACACCTTGGCCGCGGTGACGTCGCTGACTCCGAACTCTTTGCCCAGCCTCGCGACGATCACCATCGCCAGCGGCGGTCAACACCTACCCGCCGGGATGCCGGGCGGATAGAGCCTTGTTTGCTGGGTCAGCTCGCTCGCGGCCAGATCGGTGAAGTCGCGCAGCAGGCCTCTGACCAGCGCGCCCGGCCCCAACTCGGGTACGGCTGGGCCGTGAAAACGGCGTCGCCATCTCCAACCGGCCCGGCACTAGCGTGCGCCAGTGCCGGGCCGGGACTTCGCCGAATACGCTATTCTCCGCAGTTCCGGCCTACGATGGGCTATCGCATGGCTCATCTTGAGTGGTGTTGTTCTTCGGGTCCCAGTGCGTGCATACATGCCGGGGTTGCTGGTCGGGATTTCCTGTCGCACCCGGCGGTGGCGGTGATGACGGGTCTGCCCTGATGACGGCGGCCGATGATGGAGTGGATGCGTCCGGGTTGTGGTGGAAGGCCACCAGCGTCATCGTCGCCATGCTCGCGGCGACGGCCAGACCGCCGAGCGTGGCCACGATTGGCAGCGTGGGCCGTCGTTGACCACCCACGCGGTCGCGCCGAGGTGTTTCCTGTGAAAGCTCGATCGGTTTCATTTTGATCTCCTCTGCCGCTTTCGTGTTGTTTTGTGGGTCCCAGCGCATGCGTACATGCCGGAATTACTGGTCCGAGGGGGCTGGGTTGTAGTGGTCGACGCATCGACCGGAGGAATCGCACGTGGCGGTCTTTTTCCAGTGCCACTGCGGTTGCAGATCCTGTGACGACGGTGCGGGTCGTGCCGTGCCGACTTGGTCTTCGTCCTCGCTACTGGGCCACCTAGCCGGCGTCATCTCCGGCAGCATCGGCGCAGTAGACGGCGGAGAAACCAGCGGCTGGTGCCGGCCACGGGAGCGATGCTCAGTGGTGTCACCAGCCATGGGCGTGGGGTCTTCGGGTTTCGGTGCCGCGGGGGCCAACACGGGAGATGCGGGACCGGCAGGCGCGTCGGGAGCGGTTGCTGAGGTTACGTTCGTGGCCACGGGGGCTGGTGGAATACCAGACGGCGCGAGCCGCGCCTGCGGCCGTGCCGCCGTAGGGCGTGCCGTGATCTGACTGGCGACCGGTGCTGGAGCCAGGAAGTGGCCCATCACCGCGACCGCCAGTCCTGACACTACGATCGCCAGAGTCGACAGCCCGATGGTCTGTCTTGATGGGAAGCGCGTCCCGGGAGGATGGGAGGCTTCGGAACCCGCGCGCAACCAGCCAATCTGTTGTTCTTTGTCATGGTGCGCCGGTGCGCCGGTCGCTAGCCGAGAACCACTGTCATGCTGCGACTCAGTGTCGCTGTCCTCGACTTGCGCTGGGGAATCGGTTGGCCGGGTCATGCCGCTACCGGCCCGCCCTGCTCGGGCGAGGCGCACCCAGGCACGCTCAGTGTCGGCCATGGCCCCCTCCGCGGCGGCGACCCCGCGATCGTTGGCTGCGTCTCCGCTCCGTGCCGCACCACTCTCAACCCCTCTCTGTATTTACTCGTTGACAGATTGTCGCGCAGATGTAAGCAGACGGGGCGCAATGTGTCAACGTTCGTATACGACATGTCGATAAGTTCGGCGCCACTGTTGACAGGATGACGAGTGTCTGGGCTGCGGGTCTGGCCGCCCACGCAGGGGATCCGCTGGGTGGCTGATCCGGGCCGGGAGCGACATGTCCTCAGCCCGACGCGACCGGGTGAGGCGCCCCGCGGCCGGGCTGGCGTCCGCGTTCGGTGATCGATGGCCCCGGAACGACAATGCCCAGGGCTCCGTCGAGCACCGATAGGCCGCCTTAGGTGGCCATCGCCCTGTTAAACGCGCTCGGCGCAAGGAACAACGCGCGCACGACCGCCACCGCCGTCGGCGAGCAAGACGGCCCCGTTTGCCAGGCGAGGGCAAGTCCGAGCAGACCGGCGAGTCAAATGCCAACCGCGCCCAGGAGCCGCAGCTAGCTCGCGCTCACCGCCGACCCAGGAAGGCTGCGGCATGGATCCCGGCGTTCAGTTCGATCTCCTGTCAAGGGCCTATGCCGGCGGCCGGCCGGACTGGTCTAGTGATGCCGGCGCATGTGTCGCTGCTGCATCCCTTTGTGGGCACCGCCGAGTTCGGTGAGCAAGAACTTGAGGTGTCGAGCGAGCTGCTATCGGGCAAGAAGCTGATACGGGTGGATTTCGTGGAGTGCTACCGCCGAGGTGACGCCGACGGACAAGATGAGCGCCGACCACGGTAATCCACAGTCAACGCCGATCATGCCAGTCAATGCGATCAGAGAGATCTGGTGATGGCGGTAGCGAGGTTGGCGAAGCGGCGATCGGTAGTGAGGCCGGTGCGCATGTGGTTCATGACGTAGCCGATGGTGGTGCGGGTAGGCGGGTGAGCGCACCCGAGGGAGCCGCCGCGGCCGCCGTGGCCGAACGAGCCGGCACCGAATAGGGCGAAGGTGGCGGAGGGCAGGGCGTAGCCGAGGCCGAAGCGGGTGGGCACGCCGAGGGTCTGGTCGAGGCCGTCGGATTGGACGGTCGTGGCGGTGCTAATGGTGGCAGGAGTGAGCAGGGGGTAGTCGCCGGTGGAGTCGATGAGGGCGTTGTAGAAGCGGGCGAGGGCGCGGGCTGTGGTAATGCCGTTGGAGGAGGGGATTTCGGCGGCGTGAATCCGAGGGTCGTTGGGGTCAATGCGGGGGGTGGTGACGGCGCTGGCACGCCGTAGAGCAGAGGAGTCTGTGTGGACGTCGGCGGGGGGTTCGATGAGCCGGCTGACGCGGTGCTGATGGGCGGCAGGAAGGCCGATATAGGCATCGAGGTTCAGTGGCGTGGCGATGTTGTCGGCGAAGAAGGTGCCCGGGGTGCGGCCGGTGATGCGGCGAATCACTTCGCCGACAAGCCAACCGAAGGTTTGGGCGTGGTAGCCGTGCGTTGAGCCCGGCGGCCACAGCGGACGTTGGGCGGCCAGCGCGGTGATCATGGGATGCCAGGTCAGCGCGTCAGCGAGGGTGATGGGTGTGTCGAGGGCGGGCAGGCCGGCGCGGTGGGACAGCAGCCAACGGATCGGGATGTGTTGTTTGCCGTTGGCGGAGAACTCGGGCCAGTAGTCGGCAACGGGGGCGTCGAGGTCTAGTTCGCCGCGTTGTACCAGCAGGTGGGCGCAGGTGGTGGTGAAGCCCTTGGTGGTGGAAAAGACGTACTGCAGGGTGTCCTCGGCCCAGGGCGTCCCGGTGGTGAGATCGGCGATGCCGCCCCACAGGTCCACTACGCAGCGGCCCTGGACGTAGACACACACCGCCGCACCTACTTCACCGTGGTCACAGAAGTTGGCCGCGAAGGCGTCCTTCACGGCCCGGAAACGGGCCTGCGTGGTGCCGTGAATGGGTGTCATCCGACCCTCCGCGGCGTGATGGGTAGCGAACTCGGCGGGCAGCGGCCCGGCGTAGAAGCGCGCCACGCTGAGCAGGAACTCGATCTCCTCGCGGAGGGTGTTCCCGCCGGGGTTGCTGGTGTCGCAAACCGTGGGACGGGGTGGGCTGCCAGCGAGTTTGGCCTGCCGGGCGCTGTGGAGCCAGCAGGCTACTGTGGCTGCGTTGAGGTCAGCGGGTGGTACGGGGTGGGTGGCGGCGAATTGCTGGGCGGCGGCGATGGTCGCTGGGGTGATGTAGGCACGCAGGATCAGGGCCGCGTCGCGGATCTCGATCACGAGCCGGTACAGGCGCGAGTTGACGGCAGCGTTGGTGGTGGCTAGGGCGCTGAGGCGGGACCCGCGATCTGGCGGGGTGAGGTTTGGTATCGCGCCGGTCAGGCTTTGCCACAGTGGCCACAGGTCCCACAGGATGCGGCGCTGGAGGAGGTCCTGCCGGGCTGAGGCGATGCCGGGCAGCAGGATGCTGCCTGCTTGCAGGAGAAGTTCGATTCCGGTCAGCGTGGGGACATAGCTAAGCAGTACAGTGATTCGGGTGATGAGGTAGGCGGGGAACAGGATCCACAGCAGGCAGCCGAACAGCCTGCTCAGCCCGAAGATCCGCAGGCTCTGGCGGAGAGTACCCGGACCGGCCCACCTGCCATATCGCCAGCACACCGCGACCGAGGTGCCGTCGGCGACCAGGTAGAACCCGAAACACACCAGCCAGTAGACCAGAGGCAGTTCCGGGGTGGTGATCGTGCTGCGGGCGTGCGGCGCTGCGGACAGGTTCAGCCAGATTGTGGCAGCGATCGTACCTGCGGCGGCTGGCGCGAGTAGCCAGATGTGGCGCTGGCGGCCCACGGCGACGAGCACGCAGTAGAGCATCACCGCGGCCGTGATGGTGTGGGACACATGCCGGCTCAAGTCGATCAGATTGAAGTCGCCGATCAGCCGCCCGAGCCTGCCTATGACCGGTTCTTGGTAGAGCGTGGTGGTGACGGCGATGAGGCAGGTGCCCAGCCACAGGGGGCGCTGGCAGGGATGCCGAGCCGCGGCCGGGGCGCGCAGGATCGCCACCAGCCATAGGCTGATCAAGCCAGCTGTCTCGATCCACTCGTTCATGGGTTGGGGCGCTCTCGGGTCGAGCTACCGTGATTCGCACCCCCGGAGGCGAAGCGGCCCCTTCGGGATCCGTCGACGACGACAACGGCGAATCCTGCGGGCAGGAACACGTTGGACACACCCATCGTCAAAATCCGAAGATCTGGGCCACGCGGGCGAGCCTTTCGTCTGCGGCTGGGGGCAGGACGTCGATAGCGGGCTGGGGGCGGACGCGGGCCCGTTGATGGATCAGTACCGCAATCGTCTCCGCCTCATGTTCCTCGGCCTGAGCGCCGCTGCGGTCGAGGAGGTGCGCGAGCGCGACTGGCGTGAGGTCGGGGGCGATGCGTTGTGCCTGTTCCTGGGAAAAGACGCAGCGACCGCGGTGCTGGGAGATCATGTGTCCTACCTCGTGCAGGATGATGTGATCCTGGTGGAAGCCGCTGGTGTTCTCGGCGTAGGCGATCACGTCGTGATCGGGGTGTTGCTGCCAGGCGCCGCAGCTGTCGCCGGGACTCCAGGTGATCGCGCACAGATCGATGTCGCGACCGCGGTGGAGTTCGAGCCGGTCGAGGAACTCGTTGATGTCCCACGGGTCAGGGATGCCGGTGTGGCCGAGGAGGTCGTTGACCTGCTGGCGGCAGCGGGCCCGTAGCCTGGGCCAGTCCACCGCGGTGATCACCTTTGCTGCTGCGGGCCCAGCGAGTGAGCCCAGCGCGGAGCATGGAGTCATGCGCCGTCGCTCGTGGAGGGCTTGCGGCGGCGGCGGCTCGAGCGGGGCTGCTCGTCGTAGGCGCGCAGGGTGTCGATCAGGTTGGTGACCGTGTTGCGGTCGCGGGGATTGAGCTGGACGACTCGTTCGGCGATGTGCCGGGCCTCGGTATCGCGCCAGGCACTGACTTGGGCGATCTGGTCAGCGATCTGCGCGGCGGCGTCGTCGTCGAAGAAGTAGGTCACGGGAACGCCAAAGAAGCTGGCCAGCGCCTCGACGTGGTGGATCCGGGGGTGCGGCTGCTTACCGATGGCTAGCTGGTTGATGTGGGCGGCGGTCATCGCCCCGGGATCGTCGGCGATCGCTGCGGCGATCTCACGGTAGCTGTACGGACCGCGGTCTGGTGGGTGCGCTGTCTCGATCAAGTAGGCGAGCTTGCCCGCGAAGGATTGTCTGCACTGACTGGGTCCGGTCATACCCGCCTCCTGACGGCTCGCCACCGTGTCAACGCTAGCGCCACTCACCCGAACTGATCGTATACGAACGTGGACATAGGTAGGGTCTCTGGCTTTCATCTGCGATACGTCTTGTCAACGAGTAAATACAGGACAGAGCCGCGTGCGCGCGAGGGGGTAGCGGATGACGCGAGTGACCACAGACCGGTCTGGAAGCTGTGAGGCATCGCTTGTGACGTCACCACCGCATCCGGGCACCAACCGGCGACCCGGCAATCGACGGCCCGGACCCCCACAGGACAGTCGCCGTCACGGCCGTTTCTGGCGGTTCCCGGCCCGGGCGCCACGGTGACCAGGACGGAGGTGTCGAACCTGGTAGTGACCAGGCCACCCACATCCCCGGCCGAGGTCCTGACCTGGGCGATCTGATCCTCGATTCGTGCGGTGACGTCATCGTCGAAGAAGTAGATCACCGGCACACCGGAGAAGGTGGCCAGCGCCTCGACGTCGTTGATCCGCGGATGTGGCTGCTTGCCTCGACCAGCTGGTTAATGTTGGGCTGCGGTCATCACGCCAGCATGGTCGGCGATCCCGGCAGCGACCTCACGGTAGCTGTCGGGACCGCGGTCCGGAGGGTGCACCGTTTCGATCAAGTAAGCGAGCTTGTCCCCAAAGGACCGTTTGGCCTGCTGAGGACCGGTCACTCCCGCCTCCTGACGCACACAGCCGTGTCAACACTCGAACCCATTTTGCATACCAGTCGTACACGAATGTTGACAGCACGCAGGTGCTCTGCTTACATCTGCCGCACAGGCCGTCAACGGCTGATTACATAGTGCAGCATCCCTGAGAGCATGCGATGGGCGGGAGGCTAGATCGATGGGGCCGAGGTTCTCGTGTCGAACACGAGTGTGGCCGCGGCCACGGAAGCCAGAATCGCCCCATCGACCCCTGCGACCCCCACCGCCGCCGGGAGACTTGCCAGGCGGTGATCCGTGGGCAGCCATCGCGGCAGGACTAGCGGCAGGACTAGCTGACGGCATCTCAAGTGTGTCGTTCGGCCAACTCAAGCAGGCAGCGGACAAGATTCCCGAGCTCGCCGGCAAGACCAAACCTGAGGCGCGCGTACTCGGGGGGCGGCACGCCATTCGGGCAGCTGTAGTGACCATCGCAGCTCTGGCGCTGACAGCCTGTGGTGCAGGCGCGTCCAGTCCGGCGCCAGCGACAGCTCACTCCGCCGCGCAGACACCGACCTCGGTCCCACCGACGTCACCGCCCTCTCCAGCTGATGTCGCGCGACAACAGGCCATCGCTGCCTACCTGGGCATGTGGCGGGATTTTGCTGATGCCGCTACGACATCGGATTGGAGGTCGCCCAACCTGGCGCAGAACGCCACCGGCGATGCACTGTCCACCCTCTCCCGTGGTTTGTATGCCGATCACTACAACGGGCTGGTGTCTCGGGGGCGGCCAGTCAACAACCCGCAAGTGTCGACAGCGGACCCTGCGGAGTCTCCGACCAAGGTCGTGATCTCGGATTGCGGTGACTCAACAAACTGGTTGAAGTACCGCGCCGACAACGGGCAGCCGGCCAATGACGGACCCGGCGGCAGGCGTCAGATCAACGCGATTGTGAAGAAAGCCGTGGACGGCTCGTGGAAGGTGACAGACTTCGGCGCTCAGGCGGTCGGAACATGTTGAACCGACTGATCATCAGCGTGGGCGGCGCAGCTCTCCTCGTGTTAACTGGCACGTTGCCCGCGTTCGCGGACCCCTGGGACAGCGTGGACTGCGCCCAGAGTCCGACACCCGCTTGTGAACTGGATGCGGGCAAAGGCGGCGACGGAGCCGGCCGCAAAGCCGACCGCGCTCCGGCTCGTGGCCCACGAGGCGGAGACCACCGCGGCGGAGCAGACGGAGGCGACCACGTCGCGGGTGGAGACGATCCGGTGCACTGCTCCTACGCTCGCAGTGACTACCAGCCGGCCGTGACCGGGGTCGCGACCGTCACGTACCGGCCGCCGGCTGGGGACGGGGACGGGGTGGTCAGGGTGGCGCCGGCCGTGATCTTGCGGGCGTCGGCGGGCCGAGCGGTGCCGGCTGTTGCGGTCGCCGATCCCACACCTGGCGAGCCGGGTGCCTGGTATGTGTATCGATGCGACCAGGCCGGAGTGGTCGACGCGTTGTATCGCCCGCCGGTGTGGATCCCGGATGGGCGGCCCGGCGCGGCACCGTCGGCGGCGCAGTTGGCTGAGCAGGCGCGAAACCTGCTGTTGTTGCCTTCCCCGAGGATCGAGGCGAATCCGGTGGGAGCCCAGTTGGTGAACCTACCGACCTGGTTGTGGCTGGATCCGGCCAGTTGGGGTCCGCGGTCGGCCACCGCGCAGGTGCCGGGGGTGTCGGTGACGGCGGTAGCCAGGCCGACGTCGGTGTCGTGGTCGATGGGTGACGGCACGTCGGTGACCTGCCGCGGCCAGGGAACCCCGTTCCCTCCCGGTGGCGACCCGAAGGCGACGTCGCCGGACTGCGGTCACATCTACCGCGGCTCCTCGGCGAGTCAGGCCGGTCAGGCGTTTCCGGTGACCGCGACGGTGCACTGGGCGATCACCTGGGCCGGCGCGGGTCAGAGCGGGACGTCCCCGGACATGACGACGACGGCAGCCAGGCAGTTGCGGGTGGCCGAGGCCCAGGCACTGGGTAACGGCACCGGCTGACCTGCCGGGGCCATCGTCCCGACCCCGGTGCGACAACAAAACACGCAGCTGAATCCATTGGCTCCGCTCGCTGATCTCCCCTGGCGACGCGGCGTAGTCCCCCTATGTCTGGAGGCAACCGGTGAGCACTTCTGTGGCACCACCCGGCATCGAGCATCGGTCCACACCGCCCGCTGGAGGATCATGGGTTAGCGCGGGGAAGAGGCCGGATACCGGCTCGCGGTTGCGGAGCCAGACTCGGCGGCGCAGTGTGCCGCACCTGCTGGTGGGCGCGCTGTTGGTGCTGGCCTGCGCGGCGGGTTTCGTGCTGTGGTCGCTGACCATCGGTGGCCGGGCGCCGGTGCTGGCCCTGGCACGGCCGGTGTCGGTCGGTCAGGTGCTCACCGCAGCCGACCTGCGCGAGGTGAGCATCGCCACCGACCCCGGCGTGTCCACCATGATCGCTTCACAGGCGTCGGTGGTGATCGGTCGGAGCGTGGCGACCAGCCTGCCCGCAGGGTCACTGCTGAGCCCCGGGGTGCTGGGAGCAGCGTTGGTTCCCGGGCCGGGACAGGCGATCGCCGCGCTGGCGTTGAAGGCGGGAGCGTTTCCGGTGGAGCTGGCCCCGGGCGCGCGGGTGGCGGTGGTCCTGGTGCCCGGTTCCGCGACGGGCTCGTTGGGCACTCTGCCGGGCCAGGGCGCTGTGGCGGTGTGGCCCGGCACCGTGACCAGCGTGACCGCACCGGCCAATGAGCAAACCACGGCGGTGTCGGTGCTGCTCACCGAGACCGCCGCCCGCCAGGTCGCCGCGGTGCCCACTGGGCAGTTGTCCGTGGTGCTGCTGCCGGGAGGTGGCCGATGACGCTGATCGCGGTCTGCAGCCTGAAGGGCTCCCCCGGGGTCACCACCTTCAGCGTGGCGCTGGCCGCGCGCTGGCCGGCGCCGGACCGGTGTGTGCTGGTGGAGTCCGACCCCTCCGGTGGTGACATGGCCACCCGCTTCGCGTTGGCGTCCTCACCCGGTTTGGTGAGCTTGGCCGCAGCGACCCGGCGCAGCACCGATCCGGGGTTGCTGTGGCAGCACACACAGGAATTGCCCGGCGGCTTGTCGGTGGTGACCGCCCCGCCGGGCGCGGATCAGGCACTGGCCGCACTGGCACCCGACCACTCCGGTGAGGACGGCGTGCTGAGGCGGGCTGCGAACGCACCGCAGGTGGTGGTGATCGCCGATTGTGGACGGATCGACCCGTCCTCGCCGGCGCTGCCGATCGTGTGCTCGGCGGATGTGATGCTGCTGCTGAGCCGAGCGCACGCCGACGACCTGGCGCATCTGGCCGCCCGACTGACTACGGTGGCCAGCTGGTCACCACGTCCGGGCCTGCTGCTGGTCGGCCAGGGCCACTCGACCGCTGAGGTCCACCGCGAGCTGGGTGTGCCGGTGATGGGCCGGATCCCCGAGGACCGCCAAGGCGCGGCGATGTTGTGCGGCCGGCGGGGAGGTCGTGGCGGCCCGTCACGCTCCGCGCTGGGTCACGCCGCCAGCGTCGTTGTCAGGACTTTGCTCTCGCGTCCGGCGCCGTCGGGTCCGCCGGGCTCGAGCGCCCCGGCAAGCCGGCTGGTGCCGATACCGCGCACGGTCTCCAGCGGGGACAGCCCACAGGTGACAGCTAACGGGATCAGGGTGCCGGCCCCGCCGCTGATCGCGCGTGAACCACATGCCGGGTCACGAAACGGGAGCACACCATGACCCTGCCCACCAACTCGCACAGCGTTGCCTCGCCCGGCCTGACCACTGCCACGGGTGAGGCCGCCGGGGATACCGCGGCGGCGGTGGCGCGGTTGCGGCAGCGGCTGCGCGGCGCGCTGGGCACCCAGCTACCCACCCAGGTCCAGGCGGGGCAACAGCGCACCGGCGCGGTCGTGGATCGCCAGGCGCGCCAGGAGTTGGCCCGGGCGATCCTGGATGAGGCGGTGCGCTGCCACAGCGAAGTGGAGTTGATGGCCAACCGGGGGCTCGTCACGCAGGATGCCGAGCAGCGGGTGATCACCGAGGTGCTCAACGAGGTTTTCGGGATGGCGGGGCTGCAGCCGCTGCTGGACGACTCGACCGTGGAGACGATCAATGTCAACCGCTTTGACCGGGTCTTCGTCCGCTACCGCGACGGGCGTCGGGCGCAGGTCGACCCGATCGCCGCCTCGAACGAGGAGCTGACCGATCTGGTGCGGCTGCTCGCCGTGCGGGCGTCGTCGGAAGAGCGGCGTTTCGACCGGGGATCTCCGGCGGTCAACGTCCAGCTTCCCGGTGGGGAGCGGCTGTTCGCGGTGATGGGCCGGACCTCCGGTGGGGTGAGCGCGTTGTCGATCCGCCGCCACGGCTATCTCACCGCCACCCTGGGGCAGCTGCGCGGCGCGGGCACCGTCGACCCGGGCCTGGAGCAGTTCCTGCGCGCACTGGTCATCGCGCACAAGAACATTCTGATCACCGGGGGAACCGGTGTAGGGAAGACCACGATGTTGCGGGCGCTGGCCTCGGAGATGGATCCGATGGAGCGCATCGTGACCATCGAGGACGCGTTCGAACTCGGTCTGGACCTCGACCCCCACCGGCACGCCGACGTCACCGCCCTGCAGGCCCGCGAGCCCAACATCGAGGGCGAGGGGGCCATCTCCCAAGCTGAACTGGTCCGCTGGGCGCTGCGGATGAGCCCGGACCGGGTGATCGTCGGGGAGATCCGGGGCCCTGAGGTGATCCCGATGTGCAACGCCATGAGCCAGGGCAACGACGGGTCGATGGCCACCCTGCACGCGTCCTCCTCCCGGATCGCGTTCACCCGGCTGGCGTCCTACGCCGCCCAGGGGGTGGAGCGGCTTCCGTTGGAGGCGACCAACCTGCTCGTCGCCTCGGCGGTGCATTTCGTGGTGCACCTGGCCTTCACCAACAACCGGGCCGCCGAGGGAAGAACCCGGGTGGTGTCCTCGATCCGCGAGGTCGTCGGCGCCGACGGAGCCCACGTCATCTCCAACGAGGTCTACCGGCCCGGCCCCGACCGCCGCGCGCTGCCGGTCGCGGGGGCGTTGCGCGCCGACACCCTCGACGACCTCGCCGAGGCCGGCCTCGACCCCAGTGTGCTCGAACACCCCCAGAGCGGCTGGCCCCGATGACCGGGGCGGCGGCCGGCGCCACCACCGTGGTGGCCGCCGTGGCCGGGCTCGGCACCGGGACGGGCCTGCTGCTGGTGATCATCGGCTGGCGCGGGCGCGACCCGCACCAGCCCAGACGGGTCTCTCGCCCCACCGGCCGGGGCAATCAACGGCTGGGGGTGCGGCTGGCGGTCGCGGCGGGGGTGGGTGTGATCACCGGGGTGGTGACCGGGTGGGTGGTGGGCGCGGTGCTGGCAGGTCTGGCGTGCTGGGCGCTGCCCGGTGTGCTGGGCCGTGACCCGCTACACGCCCGGCGGGTCAGCCGGATCGAAGCGATCGCCACCTGGACGGAGATGCTGCGTGACACCCTGGCCGCCGCGGCCGGGCTGGAGCAGGCGATTCTGGCCACCGCGCCGCTGGCCCCGGTCGCCATCCGACCGGAGATCAGTGAGGTGGCAATCCGGCTGGGACACGGGGAGCGGCTGGCCCCGTGCCTGCGGGGGCTAGCCGAGCGGCTCGCGGATCCGACCGGGGACCTGGTGATCGCCTCGTTGGTGCTGGCGTGTGAGCATCAGGCCCGCCAGCTCGGCGAGCTGCTGGGTTCGTTGGCGCAGGCCGCCCGCGACCAAGCGGCCATGCGGATGCGGGTGGAGACCGGGCGGGCCCGCAGCCGCACCTCGGTCCGGGTCGTCGTCGGCACCACCGTCGGTTTCGCGGTGGCGATGGTCGCACTGGACCGTCCCTACCTGTCGGCCTACGACTCGGCCACCGGCCAGCTGATGCTGCTGGCCGTGGGGGCGCTGTTCGCGGTCGGGTTCGCCTGGCTGGCCCGCATCGCGGCGGTACCCGAGCCGACCCGGTTGTTGTCACTGTCGGCTGATCCCGGCCCCGCCACAGGCACGAGAGACGGACACCAGACACCCGACCCGGTATCGGGAAGGCAGGTGTGGTCGTGATCATCGCGCTGGGGTTGGGTGCCGGGCTCGGGATCGGGTTGTGGGCGCTGATCGTGGGGTTGTTCCCGCCTCGCCCCACGTTGGGTGCGGTGCTGGCCCGCGTCACCACCTCCCCGCCTCCACCGCCGATCCTGCCCACCGGCGAGCAGGGGTGGGCGGCGCGGCTGGGCAGCCCCTTCGTCGCGCCGCTGCGGGCGCTGGGGTTACCCGGTGCCCGGCTGCGCCGTGACCTGGCGGTGCTGGGCCGCCCGGTTTCCACGCACCTGGCGCAGCAGGCCAGCTGCGCGCTGGCCGGGCTGCTGGCGCCGGTCGTGGCGCAGCTGCTGCTGATCCTGGTCGGGCTGCCGCTGGGCGTCGCACCACCGGTGATCGCCGCGTTGGTGCTGGCCGCGCTCGCCTTCCTGGCTCCCGACCTGGCCGTGCGCGCTGAGGCGAGGCGACGACGGGTCGGGTTCCGCCATGCCCTGTCGGCCTACCTGGACCTGGTAGGGATCACCCTGGCCGGCGGCGCCGGGGTCGACAGCGCACTACTCGACTCCGCGGCCATCGGCCGCGGCTGGGCCTTCTCCCAAATCCGCCGCGCCCTGGACACCGCCCGGCTGACCCGCACCACACCGTGGGCCACGCTGCGGCAACTCGGCGACGAACTCGACGTCAGCGAACTGTCCGAACTCGCCGCCTCGGTCAGCCTCGCGGGCACCGAAGGGGCCAAGGTCCGGGCCTCACTGGCCGCCAAGGCAGCGGCGCTGCGCACTCACCAGATCACCGACGCGGAAGCCGACGCCCAGGCCGCCACGGAACGGATGTCCCTACCAGTGATGGCCCTGTTCCTGGGATTCCTGATCTTCATCGGCTTTCCCGCGCTCACCCAGGTCCTCAACGGACTGTGATCGCGTCCCCACGACAAAGAGTTAGGAGAACCCCGATGCGGACCTACTGGGCACTGGTGGTCGGTGCGCTGCGCGCCCGGATCGAGCTGCTACGCCGGGACCCCGACGCCGGATATACCACCGAGACGGTGGTGGTCACCGCGCTGCTGGTCGTAGCGGCCATCGTCGTAGTCGCGATCATTGTCGCCAAGGTCACGGCCAAAGCCAACGGCATCAACCTCGGGCTGTGACATGGACCGGCGGCTCACCGGGTCACGACCAGCTCACCGACCACAACGAGCGACCCGGTCGCCCGCGGCCGGGCGCAATCGGCTGCGACGCGCTCTGCACGGGGATCGTGGCTCGGTCAGCGCCGAGCTAGTGATCGCCACACCGCTGCTGCTGCTCATGGTCCTGGCCATCGTGCAATTCGCTTTGTGGTCACACGCCACCCACATCGCACAAACCGCCGCCTCCCAGGGACTGGCCGCCGCACGGGTGCAGAACGCGACCGCCGCCCAGGGCACCACCGGCGCCCAACACGTGCTCCACCAACTCGGGCACGGCCCGCTGACCAACACCCGCATCGACACCCGCCGCGGCACCGATGCCGCCTCGATCCGGGTCAGCGGGGAAGCCTCCGCGGTGATCCCGTTCCTGCACCTCCCAGTCCACGCCGAAGCCGCCGGGCCCGTCGAGCGATTTGTCCCGGACCTCCCCGCGGCTGGGAG
>DATAWX010000210.1:0-36232 GCA_036266995.1 Pseudonocardiaceae bacterium
CCGGACAGCGTTACGTCGTGGGAGACGCCGACGTAACCGACGTGCCCGCCGGGCCGTGTGGAGCGGATGGCTTGCATCATCGATTCCTGGGTGCCTACGGCCTCGATGACCGAGTGCGCGCCGTATCCGCCGGTCATCTCCTTGACGATGGCGACGCCGTCGTTGCCGCGTTCGGTGACGATGTCGGTCGCGCCGAATTCGCGAGCCAGCTGCTGCCGGTCCTCGTGGCGGGAGAACGCGATGATCCGCTCGGCACCCAGTTCCCGCGCGGCGAGGGCGCCGAGCAGGCCAACTGCGCCGTCACCCACGACCGCGACGGTCTTGCCCGGCTGCACGTCTGCGGCGACGGCGGCGAACCAGCCGGTGCCGAGCACGTCGGAGGCGGCCAGCAGCGACGGGATGAACCGCTCGTCAGGCTGTTCGGGGGTGGCGACGAGGGTGCCGTCGGCGAGAGGGATGCGGGCGTACTCGGCCTGGGTGCCGATCGCGCCCATCAGTTGGGCGTGGATGCAGCGGGACTGGTAGCCGGCCTGGCAGATTTCGCAGGTGTTGTCGGAGGCGAAGAACGAGCCGATCACGAACTGGCCGGCCTTGATGCTCGTGACCTCGGGGCCGATCTCCTCGACGACGCCGACGTATTCGTGGCCCATCGGTGCCGAGCCGTCGACGATTTCGATGCCGCGGTAGGGCCACAGGTCCGAGCCGCACACGCAGTTGGCGGCTAGCTTAATGATGGCATCGGTCGGTTGCTCGATGCGTGGGTCGTCGCGGGTGTCGAGGCGGACGTCGCCCGGGGCGTGCAGGACTGCTCCTCGCATGAGGTGTTCTCCTTCGGTTCTCGGTTCGAGGGCGTGTGTGGGTTAGCGGGCGGTGTAGCCGCCGTCGACGGGCAGCGCTACGCCGACGACGAAGCTGGCGCCCGGGCTGCACAGCCACAGCACGGCGGCGGCCATCTCCTCGGCAGTGCCGAGCCGGTTGATCGGCTGGTTAGCTTCGGCCTCGGCGCGGTCGAGGTCGCCGGAGTCGATCATCTGAGTGACCATCGGGGTTTCGATAGTGCCGGGGCAGATGGCGTTGATGCGGATGCCGCGGGGCGCGTATTCGAGGGCGGCGCTGCGGGTGAGGCCGAGCACGCCGTGCTTGGACGCATGGTAGGCGGCTCGACCTGGGAGTCCGACCAGGCCGCCGAGGGACGAGCAGTTCACGATCGCTCCGGAGCCCTGCGTCCGCATCTGGGCGAGTTCATGCTTCATGGATGCCCAGATGCCTCGAAGGTTGATCCCGTTGACGCGGTCGAAGACCTCGGCTGTCTCGTCGGCGGCGTCGATCATTGGGGACTGGATGCCCGCGTTGTTGTAGGCCAGGTCGAGGCGCCCGAACGTCTCCACGGTCTTGGCGACGGCCGCGGCGACCTGGGCCTCGTCGGCGACGTCGCAGTGCACCGCCAGCACCCGGTGTCCCGCGTCCCGCAGTTCGGTCTCGGCGGCGGCGAGCGCGTCGTCGTTGACGTCGGCGAGTGTCACGGCGGCGCCTGCTTCGGCGAACGCGCGGGCGGTGGCCAGGCCCATGCCGGAGCTGGCTCCCGTGACGAAGGCGACCTGGCCGGTGAAGTCGTAGGTGGGGTTCATCGTGTCGCTGTCTCTCTTTTGTCGCTGTCTCTCTTTTGAGGTTTGTTAGTCGAGGCTGGTGATGCGGATGGTCGCGTCGTCTCCGGCGGTGCTGATCGCGTCGAGTCCGGACTCGACCTCGCCGATCATCACGATTCCCGGTGGTGGGATACGGAACCCGTCCTCGTGGTAGTAGACGGCCAAGTCGTGACTTGGTGACCAGTAGCCGAGCTGTCCGGCGCGGTAAGTGGCCTGCTCGTCGCCACCGGTCAGGGCGCGTGGCAGCGTGCCAGCCTTCTCGCGACCGCCGAGATCATGGACCCTGAGCGTGACCGGCAGCAGCGCGGCGAAGTCGAGTGCGGTTGCGGTGTCGTACAGACGCGCCGTGGCTGCGGCGCCGTCCACGGTCAAGCGGACACGCATGCTGGTTCTCTCCTGACTGGTTCGAGGGCCGCTGGCTCGCGGGGTGACTGAGCTGGTTCCGGAACTGGCGGTGGCGACGGCGGTGCTGCTGGTGTCGCTCGCCGGGTGATCGGCGCTGGAGGGGGCCGCCGAGCCGCACCCGACCAGGACAACTGTCACAAGCGCGCCGACGACGGCGAACGAGGCCGCGGCGAGTCGGGCAGCCGATGGCCGTGTGGACTTCATGACCCTCCAAGTCGAGTGCGGTGTAGTGACGTCATCGATGCAACGCCGTCAAGCAGGTGGCGAACAGGTCGCGGTTATCGGGGTTCTGGCAGAACCCCTCACCGGCCGTCGAAGGGTCGTAGCGTGGAGTCCGTGGACAGCCGCAACGAGGTCAGGGAGTTCCTCGCCACCCGTCGCGCGAAACTCACCCCGCAACAGGCCGGCGTGCCGCTGTTCGGCGGCCGACGCCGGGTCCCCGGGTTGCGCCGCGAGGAGGTCGCCCTGCTCGCCGGGGTATCCACCGACTACTACACCCGTCTGGAGAAGGGCCACGTCACTGGCGTGTCCGACGAGGTCCTCTACGCGGTCGCCCGGGCGCTGCAACTCGACGAGGCCGAACGTGCACACCTGCTCGACCTAGTCCGGGCCGCCCGGCCAGCCCGTCAGCCCAGGCGCCGACCGAGAACCAGAATCCGGCCGAGTCTCCAGCGGGTGCTGGACGCGCTGACCAACGCGCCCGCGATCGTGCGCAACGGTCGCATGGATATCCTGGCCAGCAACCCGCTCGGCCGCGCCCTCTACTCCCCGGTCTTCGACGACCCCGCGCACGGCGGCAACATCGCCCGCTTCCAGTTCCTCGACCCGGCCGCCCGTGACTTCCACCCGAACTGGGATCTGGCCGCCGACACCACCGTCGCAATCATGCGCACCGAGGCTGGCCGTGACCCGCACAACCGTGACCTGACCGATCTGGTCGGCGAACTGGCCACCAAAAGCGAGCAGTTTCGCGTCCGGTGGGCCGGTCACAACGTGCGGCTGCACTACACCGGCGCAAAAACCTTCCGTCATCCGGTCGTCGGCGAGGTCGAGCTGAGCTTCGAAGCCGTCGACCTGCCGACCGACGACCTTTGGGGGCTGAACCTCACCATCTACACCCCCGAAGCCGCGACCCCGGCCGAGGACCGCATCAAGCTGCTCGCCAGCTGGGCCGCCAGCGAAGACACCGAGTCGTCGAACCGGACGGCTAATCACGACGGCACGCGCATGCACCGCTGAACCCACATTCGAGCGCCAACGCCGAAGAACCTCCCCGAAGGAGCCGCATGAAATACACCCGCAGCCAGGGCACGACCGGTGCCGGCCCCGCATCGTCGTTCACCGGAACCGTGTTCATCGACACGGTCCGCAACCCGGACGACCAATCTGCCATCGGCTGCGCCCACGTCCGCTTCGCTCCCGGTGCACGCACCGCCTGGCACCACCACCCCAAAGGGCAGACGCTCTACGTCACCGACGGCATCGGACTCGTCGCCACCCGCGCCGGCGGTGTCCGAGAGATCCGCCCTGGCGACGTCGTGTACATCGAACCCGGTGAGGAGCACTGGCACGGCGCCACGCCCGACCGGTTCATGGCTCACGTCGCCATGCAAGAGGCGGACGAAAACGGCGAGGTCGTCACCTGGCTCGACCACGTGACAGACGTTGAGTACAGAGCAACGCCGACACGGGATTGAATGCGGCCGCTAGGTAGGCCGCGTGTCGGGCGGCACGACCCGCGATAGCGAGGGGCCGGCAACCGGCAGATTCGGTCGTTTGATGAAGCTCGCGTCAACGGTCGACCTGGCCGTCGCGTCGTATGGGGAACCTTGGGTTACCCTCGCCTCATCGGCCCGTCGAAGGTCGCGGCTGCTCGGCAATTCCCGTAAGACGGGTTGCGGTGTGGTGGGTGAACGTGGTTGCGTCTCGTTCAGTGGTGCGGTTTTGCGCGTCCGTTTCGCTACCGTCACTGTCGCCTGGTAGATCAACCGCTCTTGTGGGACACGCCCGGTCGAAGCCAGATCCGTGACTCTCAGTCAATTATTGACGATCGGATACCGGATTTGAGATCAATCGTGCGTCGGAACGCCGAGTTGGTGGTGTCCAGCACACCCCAGCACACCGGCTGAGCATGTCCATCACAGGAACCGGGCTTACCCCGGACTGTGGTTAGCTGCTCGCGCGCTGAGTTGGTGACGTTCCGGTGGGGTGGGGAAGGATGGAGGAGTTCATGACCGATTCGTCGGTGCTTGCCGACCCGGTGGACAACGCCCCGGCGGGGGAGGCGTTCTACACCCCGCCCGTTCCGTTGCCAGACGGCGACCGCGGAGACCCGATCTATCAGCGCCGGCTGGATAACGCGGTCGCAACGCTGGATGACGGGGACAGCTGGCTGGTGCTGTATCGGTCGCAAGATGCGCAACGCAATGCCGTGGCCACGTCGGGGATCATCGCTGTGCCCCGCACTGAGCCGCCCGCCGGGGGCTTCCCGGTGATCAGCTGGGCGCATGGCACCGTTGGGGTGGCCGACTTGTGCGCTCCGTCGCGTGATCACCCGAGTTCGCAGGCCCATCCGATGAACGTCTATGTCCACACCCTGCTCAACGCGTTCTTGCGCGAAGGTTGGGTGGTGGTGATGACCGACTATGAGGGTCTGGGTACCACCGACCGGCGCCACCCGTACCTGCTTGGCGTGTCCGAAGCCGCTGGTGTCTTGGACATCGTCCGCGCCGCCCGGCGCCTGTTCGGTGCCCGGATCTGCTCTCGGTTCGCGATCGTGGGTCACTCTCAAGGAGGCCAGGCCGCCTTGTTCGCCGCCTCCCACGCCCCTGCCTGCGACGACCTGGATCTGGTGGGCGTGGCCGCGATCGCACCGGCCAACCACCTCCTGGGAGTGGTCCACGCTGGTGCACTGCTTCCGCTGAAAAACGAGGGATACGCTTTCACGCCGCTACTGCTGTCTGGCGCTATCGGCGGTGATCCTCAGATTCGGCCTGAGCAGGTCTTGTCCGACACGGCCTTTACTCGGTACTGGCCGCACGTGGACCAGCGGTGCCGAGCTGGGCTTAGTCAAGATGACTCGTGGGGAGGACTACTCGGTACCCAGCAGTTCAAGGGCACCTACCCGAACTTGCCCAACGATGATCAGCGACGCTTCGACGCCCAACTAGACGCCATGAACGCCGCTGTCAGCCTCACTGTCCCCGCCCGCATCACCCAGGCCGTCGACGATCAACGCGTCCGGGCCAATCCCCCCGCGCCGCTCCAAGGCACCGACCATCTGGTCACCGAGCTGAGAGACAAAAACAGCAGTACCGGACAACCTTTGATCTACCAGCGCTATCCCGAGGGCGAGGTCACCCCCGACGACCAACTTGGTGTTCACTTCGCCACCATTAACCACGACCTGCCCCACCTCATCACCTGGCTACAACACTTCCTGCAACCCGTGAGCTAAGCAGAGGACCGTGCTCATCGGAGGCCCGGCCCTGGCCCTCTCGGAGCCCGCCGCGCTGGAAGCTGCTTGAGCCTCAACCTCCGTAGCTGGGCTGCATATGCGCTGGTGAACTCAGCGTTGCGCGCAGCACACCGCGCCTCTCGTGCTTCCTCTCCGCGGCGGTCCCCATTCCTCGTCCGCGCCAGCTAAGTGGCTACCATACGGACCTTGTCGGTGCCCGGGCGACCACCGGCCGTGACACCGGTGGAGTACCGCCGATACTGATCGCCGGCTCGGAGAACGGTCTTACTCAGGGAGGGGACGTCGTGGGGTTCAACATCAACGATCGCAGCACGTGGGACTGGACCGACGAGGCGGTGACCGACGATGGGAAGGGGTACTCGCTCAACCCGGAAGACAGGCATTCGTTTTACCAGTTCAAGGACGGCGT
Source organism: Pseudonocardiaceae bacterium (assembly GCA_036266995.1). GTDB lineage: Bacteria > Actinomycetota > Actinomycetes > Mycobacteriales > Pseudonocardiaceae. Next base: position 5,939 of record DATAWX010000210.1, read on the forward strand.
TCCCTATCTGCACCAATGTCCGATGGAGAACGCTTCCGACCGGCTAGTCTTTAACCCGAAGCTGGGCGTCTGCGTCTGGTCCAGCGACAATGATAGCGACGCGGACATCTACGAGTGGGCGGTCGGACGAGGCCTAGTTAAAGACCAGCGCTGAAGCTGATCCCGACGACGCGGGCCGAATCAACGATGTCGGCCAAGGTGTATCGCAGGCTCTGAGTGTCCCTGGCCCGAAGCGCAAGGGCGCAACGGTGTGAGTTGCTCACGACAGTCCGACCGAGCCGGATGCAAGCACGCACGGACCTGCTCAACCCCCGGTCGGAGGGAGAGGGAGGCGCGCGTCACCTACGGCCGGCCCCTGGCCAGGGGCCAGCAGGTTCGGCCGGTAGGTGAGCGGTCTGGGTCTGGGTGCGGTACACCCGCAGGCCGTGGGATTGGTAGGTGGGCAAGGCGCGGGGGCTGTCCTGGGAGCAGGTATGTAACCAGACCCGGGTGGTCGGCTGCTGGCCGGGCCATCGGTGGGCGATGGTCCACGCGTGGTCCAAAGCGAAGGTGAGCAGGTGCCCGCCAAGTCCCTGTCCGGTGAAAGAGGGCAGCAGCCCAAAGGAGGTCAGTTCTACTTGGCCTGCGGGTTGTGCGTGCAGTTCGGCGTAGCCGGCGGGGGTCCCATGTATCCAAGCGACCCAGGTTTCGACGCCGGGCTGGGTCAGCCAGTCGTCCCACTGTTGCCAGGTCCACGGCAGCCGGTCCACCCAGAATAAGTCTCCGCCGACGGCGGTATACAGAAACCGGCTCAACTCCGGCGACGGCAGCTCCGCGCGCACGATCTGAACTGGTACGTCCAGCGCTTTGGCGGGGCGTGGCTCGGGTCGGGAGGTCTGCTCCAGATACCAGACGGTGCTGGGGGTGCCTTCGTCTTGGTACGGTTTGATCACGGGCGGGATCCTTCCTCGCGGATATAGAAGATTTAGGGGGCTATAGCCGTGGGGCATCCTGTCGCCGACCAGCTGGAGAAGCACCTGACCGCCTTGACCGACGACACGGGCGTGGGGGAAACCAGGCGACAGTTCCTGGAACGTGGCGTCGTGCGCGTTCCTTTCTTGGCGCCGAAGGCGGTGAAAGAACTCCTGGCTATCGAGGTAGAGGAGTTGGTCACCTCCCACGGTCTCCGCCGTGACCTGGTCTTCCCGGCAACAGGCAACACCAAGCGGCACATGCGCAACGTACGACGCGACCAAATTAAGGCCTTCGGTTCGATCATCCCGGCCCTGTACTCCGTACCCGCCCTGCGGCAAGTGCTCGCCACCATCGCCGGGGAAGAGGTCTTGGAGTGCCCCTACGAACCCGAGCAGTTCGTCATCACCGCGCTGGATCAGTCCGGGGACACCCACGGCTGGCACTGGGACGATTACAGCTATGCCCTGGTCTGGGTGGTCGACTGCCCGCCCGTGGCATGCGGTGGATTCGTGCAGTGCGTCCCGCACACCGAGTGGGATAAAAACGATCCCCGGCTGCACCGATGGTTCATCACGCGCCCCATCTACTCCATCGAACTCGCCCCGGGCGATTTGTATCTCATGCGCACCGATACCACCTTGCACCGTGTTTACCCCCTCACCGGTGGTCGTCGCGTGATCGTGAACATGGCCTACGCCTCCCACGGTGACCTGGCCAAACAGATCAGCCACGAAACGATGGACAACCTATGGCCCACCGACCAATAACCGCACGAACGACGACGGCCCTCCCCCATGATCGATAAGGGATCGGTATTCGAGACATCGATGGGCTGCCACTGAGGGCCATCCCGGCGGCGTTTGACGATCAGAAGCGCGCTAGATCAGCGTGCCCTCAGCGGCTATAGGTCACCGCATAGTCATGCAGGCCTTGTCGTCGAGCGCAAATGTCCTGTCATGCCGCTGTACGCGCGGTCCACGCGGGTATGAGGGGTTACGGAGACGTGGTGGTCGGTGTGGCTTTTTCGGGTCCTCGGGTGGATGGTGCGCGGCGGACACCGCGGTGCGTAGGAGGCGTTTGACGCTCGTGAGGCTCACCCTGTGGGTAGTGGCGAGGGAGGCGGTGGTGGCGCCGTCGCGGTAGGCGGTGATCAGTTCGGCGATGTCGCGCTCGTCGAGGCGCTCGCGCAGGCTCCACGGACGTTTTGTGCTCGGTCTCGCGGCTCGCACGGGGCTGGTGAGCGCCATCGTATGGCAAAACAGCAGGTCAGCGGCTTGTGCAGAGTGCGAGTAAGCGTTAAGTAGCTCCACCGAGCACGTGACAGGTCTCTGACCTGGGCGTTTATGCGTCTTCGGTGTGCGAGTCCCTTCTCTTGCTGCTGCGGAGGTGTTGGGATCCACACCCATTCGCACGCGTGGACGATGTCCGCTCATAGCCGATGAGGGGATATTCGGTGGGCTGTCGAGTTCTCTGCGTGCCGCATCCGGCTAGCCTTTCTCTCCCCGGGGCTGATCCGGTATTCGAGGCTGGGTCGTAAGGTGGCGGGCATGCAGGTCGGGCAACCGAGTAGGACTGCGATGGCCGTAGCACGCGCGAGGGCCTATCACCAAGTCGCCGACGAGCCCCGGATGTTCACCGATCCTTTGGCCCTGCGGATCATCGGCGAATCCGCTTTGCGGGACAGTGAATTCGACCATGGTCTCGATCTGGATCTGGTTCGTCATCGGCGGTTGCTTATCGCGGCGCGCAGCCGTTTCGCCGATGACACGGTGGCGGCCGCCGTCGCTCGGGGAACTGGTCAGGTAGTGATCCTTGGTGCGGGTCTGGACACTACCGCCTACCCAATACCCATGAGGCCGTGCGATTCTTCGAGGTCGATCATCCCGATACCCAGGAGTGGAAGAGGCGTCAGCTGTCCGAGGTCGGGATCGCGATCCCGTCGTCGCTGACCTTCGCCCCGATTGATTTCGAACGGTCCACGCTGGCGGCCGGGTTGGCGAAGGCGGGCCTGGACCGCACTCGCAGCGCCTTGTTCAGCTGGCTTGGCGTTGTCATGTATCTGATCAGGACGTCGGTCGAGGACGTACTTCGTTACATCGCCGGCCACGGCGGAGAATCAGAGGTGGTTTTCGACTACCTGTGCCCGGTCTCCTCGACATCGCACGATCGCGGGGCCGGACAACGACAGGAACGCGCGGATCGCGTCGCCGCGGTGGGTGAACCGTGGCTCAGTTTCTTCACCGCGGACGAAATCCGCAAAGACTTGTTATCGTATGGTTTCAAGCGGGTCGAGGACCGTTCCGTCACACAGCTGTTGGCAACCTACGGCATCCGAACAGCTGCTCGCCCGATGGATTCAGGAGGGCACCTGATCCACGCCAGCAAGGCATGAGCAGCCAGAATCCCCAGTCCCGGGCGTCAACCGGACAACCGACGCCCGGCACGTCCGTGCGAGAGACCAGTCGCTCCATGGTGGATCCAGGCACTCCCACGCCCGTTTTCTTCTGCTGCCGCCCGCGCACACTGAGTAGATGAAGCGGGCCTGCGGCAGCCGTGCGTACTGTCGACACTGCGGCGTCGAGATCCGCATGTTTCTTGGGCCGATGGAGCCACGTTCGAACGCTGGTCCGATGCCCTGCCGGCATCCGCAACCGGAGATCGGATCCCTTCTACCTCCGAACAACGGCCGAAGCTAACGCACTCATGCAGCCGATGAGGAGCGTCCTGCCGAACACCTCGACCGAGCCTGGCCGGGCATCGATCGTGACGCCGGTTAACAAGTAGCCGACGAGCGGGTTTCCCGCGAGCTCGCGAGCGGTACACCGCCTGCGCGCTGGAGACGGCGAGGAGTTGACGCGACGGTGGTCAGCGGCTGACGTAGCGGTAGAGCCCGCACCCCTGCCCGACTCCCGTCGGAGCCCATAATCCGGTTGACGGTCACGGGTGTACGGATCGAGTGCGTGGAAGGACGCCGCGGCGACTCGGTTGCCGTCGGGCAGTTCCACCGTATCCAGGTGCCGGTGCAACTCGTGCTGCCGGTGCTGGTGACCCTGCTCGGTGCACTTGGCTGGCTCGGCGCCGAGAAACCAGAACACTTGTCGTTCCGCGCAGGCCACGATCACACTGGTCTCGCTCATCTCCACCCCTTCGGCTTATGCGGGCAGTACACCTAGTTGGCGGACCGCTGGCTAGCGACCTCGTCATACGCCAAGTTCAGCTGGACAGGACATCGGCGGCGTGCACCGCGACGGCCACCAGCCGTGCAGCCCTGGGGTGCTGAAACCTTGGGTGACACGAGCCGAGCGGTTCGAGCACCGGTATACTCTTCAGCGCAGGTCAGAGCCTCTGTCCACTGAAATGCCTGCTGATGGCTCACACGAACATTTGGTTATGCCGCGAGTCGCGAGGTATTGCTGCGGAGTGCGTTCTTGGGTCGATGTCAGCACGGTTGTGACTAGTCGGGCCGTTCTCGGGTGACGAGCCTTGCCAGAGAGACTCGGGGGAGTGGGCGTTAGTGCCAGTCCATCGTGATGATCGACCGGATACGCCGGGGTCCTGGTGGTGGAGTGTTTTGTTGTTGCATCGATCGGTGACGGCGAGCATCTGGCGGTCTCTTGGCTGCAGACCGGCTTGGTGCTTGCGGGAACAGGATCGTGCTCAGCCAATGTTGCCCCGCGCGCGGTTGGCACGGGCCGCGCGCATTGCACGAACCCTTGCACGACTAGCGCACCGAGATTGCTGGGGAGCGCTGTGCTCGGGCAGAGAGGTCGATAACGTCGTTCTAAGCAGTCACTCTCGTTCGGGGATGACAGGTGCTACCGGCTTCGACCAGCGGACACGAGCCGGCCGGTGTCCGGACTGTCACCCCAGTGCTGCTGAGTAGCGGTTGAGCACCGCCCCGGTAAATCAGACCAAAAGTTTGCCTACTTACAGTGATATTTGCTGGTCAGGTGGCGCCCCCGGCAGGATTCGAACCTGCGCTCCCGCCTCCGGAGGGCGGTGCTCTATCCCCTGAGCTACGGGGGCATGCCGCAGGTGAGCTTACCGGTACCGACTACGCATGCCTAAGCCAGGCGCTACTCAGCCCGGCGGGGGTAGCGGCTGCGCCCTGCGCTGGGCGATCAATTGGGCCAGGTAGACACTCTCGGCGCCCTGTGAGATGACCATTTTGTCAGCCAGATTGCGCACCTGGGCTGCCTCGCCGTGCGCTGCGGCGTAGCGGGCCATCGGCGCGCCACCCTGGTGGTGGCGCAGCATCAGCTGCAGGAACAGCACGTCGAACTGGCCACCGCTCGCCGCCTGAAGCCGTTGCAGATCAGCGGCCGATGCCATCCCGGGCATCGTCGCCACCCCGATGGTGTCCGGTCCGGAGCCGTGCGCCATCCCGGGCATCGACGAAGCGTCAGTCATCCACGTCATGTACCGGCCGGTGGGCAGTGGCGCGGCGTTCCACAGGCTCAGCCAGCCTTGCATCTGACCGATCTGCTGGAGCTGGTTGGTCTCGATGTCAAAAGCGATCAACCGGATCGCGGGGTCGGTGCTGCGATCCCGGGCCAGACCGGCCATCAACACCGCCTGGCGGTGGTGCACCGACATGTCCTGGGCGAAGCCGACGTCCACCGGACCGCCTTCGAGCTGTGCCCGCCCACCGGCGAGGAACATCCCCAGCGCGGCCCCGAGCAGCAGCACGGCGAGCAGCGCACCTACGCGCACGAACAGGCGCATCCATCGCGGTGGAGGCTGGGCGGCAGCGGACGCCTCAGTATCGCTCGGGTGCGGTCCGCTCTGGCCGGTCTCGGTGAACGTCTGCGCCATCACGTGGTTCACCCACCTGCGGGTAGGCCGGGCGTCGGCTGGGTACCGCCCGGAGGGGCTGGCGCCGAGCCGGAAGCAGGTGCCGCACCGCGGCCGCCCCCGTAGTTCATCGGTATGGCGTCCGGACCGGGTGGCGTAGCAACAAACGGTGGCGGTTTAGCCGAGTCGAACAGGCCGGGGATTTCGTCGCAGCTGGCCCCGACCTCCGGGTAGGTGTACTGGTTGAGCCGCAGGGCCTGGATGAACTGGTCGATCCGCTTGTCGGCGGGGTTGCTCAGCTTGAGCTGGTGTCCCCAGGATTGCAGCGAGATCGGCGAGTCCAGGCCCGGGTAGGGCGAGAGCATGAGGTAGTTCGCGCCCTGCACCCGATCCTGCAGCGACTGCAGCCCAGCGTCGTTGATCTTGCTCGGGTTGTAGGCGATCCATACCGCGCCATGTTCGAGAGCGTGGACCATGTTCTCGTTGCGCACGGCCGTCGTATAGACCACGCCGTTGCATGCCGCCCAGGTCGCGTCGTGCGGACCGCCGAAGGGCGGGCTGTGGTCGTAGGCCACCCGCTTGTCTGGGCCGATGTGCCCACGGTTTGCCGCCCCGTAGTTCTGGATGACAATCCCCTTGATGCGAACCGAGGGGTCTTTCTCGCTGGCCGTGGGAGTGAAGGCACGACGGCCCTCATACTGGGTGTACAGGTAGCCGAAGATGCCGACCGCGAAGACCAGCACGAGCAGCACCGCCGCTACCGTGCCCCACGGCCTCGGTTTGGTCGCCGTCACGACCGAACGGGCGTTGCGCACCGCCTTGCTGCTCTTGCCACTGGGCATGCTGGCCTGGTCCTCGCTCAACGGTCTTCGCTCAGCTGCGTTAACTCTTTCGGGGGTCTGCTGCCAGACCGCGGCGTCAGTGTAAGGACTACTCGTCGGGGGCAACCGCGCCCGGGTGCCCACACTGGTTCGCCGGATGGGCGCGCTACGTCCCTAGACTCGCAGACGTGACTCCCGCTGCGCTCGCCGACCTGGTCCGGTCCGTCGCTCACGATGTCCTGACCGACCGTGGCCTGGACCCCGTCGTGCTCCCGGCGACGGTGACCATCGAACGCCCGCGCGACCCCGAACACGGCGACTATGCGACCAATGTGGCGTTGCAGACCGGGCCCAAGGCCGGAGTGCCACCGCGGGAGTTCGCCGGCTGGCTGGCGCACGCACTGGCCCAGCTCCACGCGATGCGCACTGTGGAGGTCGCCGGCCCTGGTTTCCTCAACCTGCGGCTGGCGCCCGACGCTCAGGGCGAGATGGTCGCGCACGTGCTTGCCGCCGGGGAGCGGTTCGGTGTTCTTCATGACCGGCCAACCCCCCGGTTGGCCGGTCATGAAGAGCTACCAACTGTGCGTGACGCGCGGTACCTGCACGCCCGGCTGGCCGCGCTGACCCGCAACGCTTCCGACCTCGGAATCAGCCACCAGGGCGCCCAGCTTGCGCTGCTGGACCACGAGCGGGAGGGCGAGTTGATTCGCACTCTGGGGGAGTTCCCGCGCATCGTGGCAGCGGCGGCGTCGGGGCACCCGGACCTACCCGAACCCCACCGGATAGTCCGTCACCTCGAGCAGCTGATCAGGGATTATCACCGGTTCGACGCCAGCTGCCGGGTGCTACCGATGGGCGATGAGCAACCAGGGCCACGCCACGCCGCGCGGCTGGCGTTGGCCCAGGCGACCCGACAGGTGCTGGCCAATGGCCTCGGCCTGCTCGGGGTCAGTGCACCGGAGCGGGCATGAGGGCGCACCCGGCCGGGCCGCGCCATGCCGACGTGCTGGCCCGTTCCTCCACCGCAGGCCCGTGCCCCACGGGCCCCGCCGACCTGAACGTGCTGCACCCGGCGGTGTGGCCGCGGGGAGCCGATCGCGGTGACGACGGCGCGGTGCGGCTGGCCGGCGTTGAGGTCGGCGAGCTCGCCGAGACCTACGGCACTCCACTATTCGTGGTGGACGAGGCGGACTTCAGGGCCCGCTGCGTTGAGCATGCCGCCGCCTTCGGCGCCCCCGAGCGGGTGCACTACGCGGCCAAGGCGTTTTTGTGCTCTGAGGTCGCCCGCTGGGTGGCTGAGCAGGGCCTGAGCCTGGACGTATGCACCGGGACCGAGCTCGCCCTCGCGCTGCACGCCGGCTTCCCCGCGGTCCGGATCGCGATGCACGGCAACAACAAGTCCGCCGACGAGCTGACCGCCGCCGTCGCAGCCGGAGTGGGCGCGGTGGTACTCGACTCCTTCCTGGAGATCGCCCGGCTGGACGACATCGCCCGCCGCCACGGCGTGGCGCAGCCGGTGCTGGTCCGGGCGACCGTCGGCGTCGAGGCGCACACCCACGAGTTCATCGCCACGGCGCACGAAGACCAGAAGTTCGGATTCTCGCTGGCCGCTGGAGACGCCGCTGAAGCGGTCCGGAGGGTGCTCAAATCCGACGGGCTGTGCCTGGTGGGGTTGCACAGCCACATCGGCTCGCAGATCTTCGACGCCGACGGTTTCGAGCTCGCGGCACACCGGATGGTCGATTTGCTCGCAGCGATCCGGGACGAGCACGGGCCCGACGCCATCTCCGATCTCTCCATCTTGGATCTCGGCGGTGGGCTGGGGATCGCCTACACCGCAGACGACGATCCACCGCCACCGGCCATGCTGGCCGCACATCTGCGGGCCATCGTGGACGCGCGGTGCCGCGCGGCCGGCCTGCCCACCCCGGAGCTGGTCGTCGAGCCGGGCCGGGCGATCGCCGGACCCGGCACGGTGACCCTGTACGAGGTGGGCACCACTAAAGACATCACTGTCGTCGCATCCACTCGGCGGCGTTACGTGTCGGTGGACGGTGGGATGAGCGACAACGTGCGCACCGCGCTCTACGACGCGAGCTACGACTGCCGGCTGGTCTCCCGCCGTTCCGAGGCGCAACCCGCGCTGTCGCGGGTCGTCGGCAAGCACTGCGAGACCGGTGACGTGGTGGTCCGGGACTGCTGGCTGCCTGATGACCTGGCCCCGGGTGACCTGGTGGCTGTCGCCGGCACCGGCGCCTACTGCTATTCGATGTCCAGCCGGTACAACCTGATGCTGCGCCCCGCGGTGGTTGCGGTGCGTGATGGCGGGCACCGGCTGCTGCTCCGCCGGGAGACGTTGGCCGACCTGCTGTCCCTGGAGGTCTCGTGATCAGACCTGTTGGGCGGGAGGCCTGCGTGCCGGGCAGACCGATTGGCGTTGCCTTACTGGGCTGCGGCACCGTGGGCCGTGAGGTGCTGCGGCTGCTCACCGATCAGTCCGCGGAGCTCGCCGCGCGCGTCGGCGCCTCGGTGCAGCTGGCCGGGGTGGCCGTGCGACGCCCACGGCGCCATCCCGAGGTGCCCGCCGAACTGCTCACCACCGACGCCGCCGAGCTGATCAACCGCAACGACGTCGACGTCGTGATCGAGGTGATCGGCGGCATCGAACCGGCCCGCCCCCTGCTGCTGGCCGCATTGCGCGCCGGGCGCGGCGTCGTCACCGCGAACAAGGCGCTGCTTGCCGAGTGCGGACCGGAGCTGTACGCCGCAGCCGACGCCGCCGGCACCGACCTGTACTTCGAGGCGGCGGTGGCCGGAGCGATCCCGTTGTTGCGCCCGCTGCGGGAGTCGTTGGCCGGCGACCGGATCACCCGGGTCACCGGCATCGTCAACGGCACGACCAACTTCATCCTGTCCGCCATGGACAGCTCCGGGGCCGGCTACGCCGAGACGCTGGAGGAGGCCAGCGCCCTGGGCTACGCTGAGGCGGACCCGACCGCGGATGTGGACGGCTACGACGCCGCTTCCAAAGCCGCTATCCTCGCCTCACTGGCCTTCCACACCCGGGTGACCAGCGCTGATGTCTACCGGGAAGGCATCTCTGAGGTCTCCGCTGCCGACGTCCTCGCTGCTCGGCAGCTCGGTCGCACGGTGAAGCTGCTGGCGATCTGTGAGCGAGTAGTCGACGCCGCCGGCGACGAGTCGATCTCGGCTCGCGTCTACCCGGCGATGATTCCCCGCTCGCACCCGCTGGCCTCGGTCGCCGGGGCCTACAACGCGGTCTTCGTCGAGGCGGACGCGGCCGGTGCGCTGATGTTCTACGGCCAGGGGGCCGGCGGGGCGCCGACTGCCAGTGCGGTGCTCGGCGACCTGGTGGCCGTCGCCCGTAACCGGCTGGCGGGCGGTTACGGGCCGCGTGAGTCCGCCTACGCCGACCTGCCGATCCAGCCGATGGGGGACACCCCGACCGCCTATCACGTCAGTCTCGAGGTGGTCGACCGCCCCGGGGTACTGGCGCAGGTGGCGCAGGTCTTCGCCGAGCACGAGGTGTCCATCATGGCGGTGCGCCAGACCGGCCGCACCCCTGATCATGAGACGGCGGGCGGTGCCGGGGCGAACCTGGTGATCGTCACGCACAGTGCTCCCGATGCCGCGCTGCGCTCCACAGTGGACAAGCTGGCCGGGCTGGACGCGGTTCGCGACGTGGTCAGCGTGATGCGGGTGGAGGGTGAGGTCACGTGATACTGCAGGTGGCGGCCGGGCGGGCCTGGCCAGGAGTGATCGAGGCCTACCCGGACCGGATCCGGGTCAGTCCCGGCGCCCGGGTGGTGACCCTGCAGGAGGGCGGCACACCGCTGCTGCCCGCTCCCGCGCTGTCGGCGCGCACCGGCTGCGAGGTGCTGCTCAAGGTCGAAGGCGTCAACCCCACCGGGTCCTTCAAAGACCGCGGGATGACGATGGCGGTAACCGAAGCCCTGGCCCGCGGCGCGGAAGCAGTGCTGTGCGCCTCGACCGGCAATACCGCCGCCTCGGCCGCCGCCTACGCGGCCCGAGCCGGAATTCCCAGCGCTGTGCTGGTGCCCCAGGGCAAGATCGCGCTGGGCAAGCTCGCCCAGGCCACCGCCTACGGCGCGCGGATTCTGGCCGTGGACGGCAACTTCGACGACTGCCTGGAGCTGGCCCGCAAGACCGCCGCCGACTACCCGGTGACCGCACTGGTGAACTCGGTGAACCCGGTTCGGCTGCAGGGGCAGAAGAGCGCCGCATTTGAGGTCTGCGACGTGCTGGGACGGGCCCCGGACGTGCACTGCCTGCCGGTCGGCAACGCCGGGAACATCACCGCCTACTGGATGGGTTACAAGGAGTACCAGGCTGACGCATTGGTGGTTGGTCGGCCGCGGATGTTCGGCTTCCAGGCCGCTGGTGCCGCACCGCTGGTACACGGCGCGCCGGTGCTGAACCCGGAGACCGTCGCGACCGCTATCCGAGTCGGTAACCCGGCGTCCTGGGACGGTGCGATGCGGGCCCGGGACGAGTCCGGTGGGCTGTTCGAGGCGGTCACCGACGAGCAGATCCTCATCGCCTACCGGCTGCTGGCCGGGCAGGAGGGGGTGTTCGTCGAACCGTCCTCGGCCACCTCGGTGGCGGGATTGTTGCAAGTCGTCGAGGACGGTCGGCTGCCACGCGGTTCGCTGGTGGTCTGCACGGTCACCGGGCACGGGCTCAAAGACCCCGACACAGCGCTGCGCGACGCGGCCAAGCCCGAACCCACCCCGGTCGACCCGGCCGCGGTGGCCGCTGCTCTGGACCTGTCCTGAGAGCTGACTGATGGGCGTGCTGCGGGTGCGGGTGCCTGCGTCCACGGCGAACCTTGGACCGGGCTTTGATGCCCTCGGGTTGGCGCTGGCTCTTTACGACGAGGTCGAGGTGACGGCGGTCGCGTCCGGTCTGCGAGTCGAGGTGCACGGCGAGGGTTCCGGTCAGGTGCCTACCGACGAAGAGAACCTCGTGGTGCGGGCGCTGCGGGCGGCGAGCAGCCGGTGCGGTTGCCGGCCCGACGGGCTCGTGCTGCGCTGCCACAACAGCATCCCGCACTCCCGGGGATTAGGCTCGTCGGCGGCGGCGGCGGTCGCCGGGGTGCTGGCTGGTTATGCGCTTGCGGGAATGCAACCGGACGAGGCGGCGTTGGACCTAGCGGCAGAGCTTGACGGGCATGCCGACAATGCGGGTGCCAGCCTGCTGGGTGGTTTGGTGATCTCCTGGCACGACGAGCAGTCCTTCCGGGCAGTTCGTCTGGAGCCCCATCCGGACCTTGTGCCAGTGCTGCTGGTGCCGGCGGCGACGTCGGCCACCAAGGTCACCCGTGGGCTGCTGCCCGCCGAGGTGCCGCACGCCGATGCGGCATTCACCGCCGGGCGGGCGGCGTTGCTCGTACACGCATTGACGGCCGCGCCGCAGCTGCTGCTGGCCGCCACCGAGGACCGGTTGCATCAGTCTTACCGGCGCGCCGCCTACCCGGCGACAGGTCAGTTGGTCGACGCGTTGCGCGCGGCTGGGGTTCCCGCCGCGGTGTCGGGTGCCGGGCCGGCAGTGCTTGCGTTGCCGGCCAGCGGCGAGGCGCTGACGGTGGTGGACACCGCCGGCTTTACCCCGTTTGTACTCGACGTCGCCCGCGTTGGTGCCGTCGTCGAGTGGGGGTAATCTACCCATCTGCGGGCCCGGTTGTTGCCGCGATGGCGCTGGACCGATAGTCTCAGTGGCGTTCAGACACTGTGTGCACGGGCGCCGGTGCCGAGTTCGGGTTCCTCTCACCCGGGCAATTAATCTCCCGCCCTCCAGTTTCGTGGTAGCGGGAAGGCTGGCACCCAGGCTCTTGCCACAGCTGAACATGTCCCGTGCCGTCGGCTCGAACCGATGTTTTTTGGTACGCGAGCCTCCCGCACCGGATCAGGCGCCGTCCGCATACCGCCGGACGGCGAACAGGCTGGCCCGAGCTACGTCTCGGGTCGGTTAGGAAGGACCTGCGTGAGCGATATCAACCTATTGGGCAGTGACGTTGTTGCTGCGGAATCTTCGGACCAGCGCCCAGCCGACCAAGCTGGCAGCGCTGCGCCGCCTTCGGGCAACGGGGCGTCGCCGCGTCGCCGTGCCGGACTGTCTGGAATGGTGATGGCGGAGTTGCGCCAGATGGCTGGCCAGATGGGCATCTCCAACGTCGCCGGTATGCGTAAGAATGACCTGATCGCCGCGATCAAGGAGCGCCAAGGGGCCGTCCCCGGGCAGCGGCGTGCGGCCGCTGAGCAACTCCCGCTCGACGGTCCGGTAACCCACACTGCCACCCAAACGAGTGGCCAGGCAGCTACTGCAACCGCTGCCAGGACAGATCTTCGGACTGGCCCACCCACGGGAGCTCCCGCCGTCGCCCCGGCCGGCGAGCAGCAGGTTGCGCCCGCCGCCGCCTCGGGTCGGCTCGAGTCGGGTCGTGTTGAGTCGCCCACTCCCGTTGAGTCGCCGACTCAAGATCAGCGGGAGCAGGGTCAGCAAGACCAACGTCAACAAGACCGAGAACAGCCGGACACGGACACCGATGGTGCTGACCGGTCCCGCAACCGGCGGCGGCGTCCGGTCCGCGGTGGTGAGGCAACCCGCTCCCAAAACAATCAGCCCCAGGGTAATCAGACACAGGGTAATCAGACACAGGGTAATCAGACACAGGGCGACGAAACCCAGGCTGATCAGACACCGGGCGGCCCCAACGCGGGCCAGAACTCCAACCAGCACGTCGGTCAGAATTCAGCTAGCCAGAATGGTCCGCGCGTCGATGATGATGATGATGCCGGCCGGCGCCGTGGTCGGCGTTTCCGGGACCGCAACCGCCGCAACCGCAATGACCGTGGCCCCGACCGCACCGGCGACCGGAGCAATGACCGTGGCGGTGACCGTGGTGAGCTAGAGGTCCGCGAGGACGACGTGTTGCTGCCCGTCGCGGGAATCCTCGACGTGCTCGACAACTACGCGTTCGTCCGCACGTCGGGCTACCTCTCCGGGCCCAACGACGTGTACGTGTCGCTGTCGCTGGTCCGCAAGTACCAGCTGCGTCGCGGTGACGCGATCACCGGCGCGGTGCGCCAGCCTCGCGACGGCGAGCAGCAGCGGCAGAAGTTCAACCCGCTGGTCCGGGTGGACAGCATCAACGGTCTGGACGTTGAGCAGGCAAAACAGCGCCCGGAGTTCACCAAGCTCACTCCGTTGTACCCCAACGAGCGGCTGCGCTTGGAGACCGAGCAGCACATCATGACCACCCGGGTGATCGACCTGGTCGCGCCGATCGGTAAGGGCCAGCGGGCGTTGATCGTCTCGCCGCCCAAGGCGGGCAAGACGATGATCCTGCAGGCGATCGCCAACGCGATCACCACCAACAACCCGGAATGTCACCTCATGGTCGTGCTCGTCGATGAGCGGCCAGAGGAGGTCACCGACATGCAGCGTTCGGTGAAGGGTGAGGTCATCGCCTCGACCTTTGACCGCCCGCCATCGGACCACACCACGATCTCGGAACTGGCCATCGAGCGAGCCAAGCGGCTGGTGGAGATGGGTCACGACGTGGTCGTGCTGCTGGACTCCATCACTCGGCTGGGCCGCGCCTACAACCTGGCGGCACCGGCATCCGGCCGGATCCTGTCGGGTGGGGTGGACTCCACCGCGTTGTACCCGCCGAAGCGATTCCTGGGTGCGGCGCGCAACATCGAGGATGGCGGCTCGCTGACCATCTTCGCGACTGCGCTGGTGGAGACCGGGTCGACGATGGACACCGTGATTTTCGAGGAGTTCAAGGGGACCGGCAACGCCGAGCTCAAGCTCGACCGCAAGATTGCCGACAAGCGAATCTTCCCGGCCATCGACGTCAACCCCTCCGGTACCCGTAAGGAGGAGTTGCTGCTGTCCCCGGACGAGCTCGTCATTCACCACAAGCTGCGGCGGGTGCTGTCCGGGCTGGAGTCTCAGCAGGCCATCGACCTGGTGCTGGACCGCCTCCGCAAGACCCGGACCAACATCGAGTTCCTGATGCAGGTCTCGAAGTCGACGGCTGGCAACGGCGACTGAGCAGGCAGGGGGTGAGCACGCCAGCGGAAGCGTTGACCAGGTCACCGCGCTGGCTCTGCTCAACTACGGTCACTACACCTCGATGCGGGTTGATGACCAGCGGGTACGGGGTTTGACCCTGCACCTGCAACGCCTGGTGCGAGACTGTCGCCGGATCTTCGACGCTGACCTCGACCCCGACCGAGTCCGGCATCTCGTCCGCCGCGCGCTGGCCGGCACGGCCGGATCGGTCGTGGTCCGGGTGACCGTGTTCGACCCCGATCTCGAACTCGGTCGCCCTGGCGCCGACGCCGAGCCGCAACTGTTGGTCACCACCCGAACGGCGGCGATGGCACCGCTCCCGGCACTGCGCCTGCAATCGGCTCAGTACCGTCGAGAGTTGCCCGAGGTCAAACACGTCGGCCTGTTCGGCTCGGTGCGGTGGCGGCGCGTCGCTCAGCGCAACGGCTTCGACGACGCGCTGTTCACCGACACCGACGCCACCATCTCCGAAGCAGCAACATCGAACGTCGGTTTCGTGGATGGCGATCGGATCGTCTGGCCCCAGGCGGACTGCCTTCCCGGTGTGACCATGAGACTGATCAACGATGCCCGGGGCGGTCGTGCCGCCACCGCACCGGTCACTCTGCGCGACTTGACGGGCGTGGAGGCGATGTTCGCCACCAACGCCGCGGTCGGTGTGCGCCCGATCAGTGCCGTCGACGGTATGCACTGGTCGAACGAGCATCCTGTTCTCGATCTCCTGCGCAGGCAGTACGCTGATATCCAGCCCGAGCTGTTGTGAAAGCAGAGGTCAACAGGCGGGAACATCGCGGTACCACTGACGGTTTACACTGGCATGGCTCCAGGCTTGCCATCGAGAGCCAGTGCACGGTCCGGCTCCGGTTCACCCCACGTCTGCAAGTACGGGGACCCGGCGGCCACGAAGAGAGGACATCCATGAAGCAGGGCATTCACCCGGAGTATGTCGAGACGCAGGTCAACTGCGGTTGTGGCAACTCCTTCGTTACTCGCAGCACCAAGCGCGACGGTCAGATTCACGTCGAGGTGTGCTCCAACTGCCATCCCTTCTACACCGGCAAGCAGAAGATCCTGGACACCGGTGGCCGCGTGGCGCGCTTCGAGAAGCGCTATGGAAAGCGGCAGAAGTAGATAACCTCCAAAAGGTACAAAAAGGTACTGTATCGAGCGGAGATCGACCCGAGTAGGGATTGGTGACGCGGCGTGGACACCGCAGCAGTTAAGGCGCTGCTGGTCGCGCATGCCGAGCTGGAGGATCAGCTCGCTGATCCAGCCCTGCACGACGATCCCAACACGGCTCGTAAGGTAGGGCGGCGCTACGGTGAGTTATCGCGGATCGTGCGGGCCGTTCGTGAGTTGGATCAGGTCCGCGGCGACGTCGAGGCGGCTCGGGAGCTTGCCGCCGAGGACCCGGCCTTCGCCGCCGAGGCGAACGCCCTCGCCGACCGGGTCCCGCGGCTGGAGACCGAGCTAGCCGACCTGTTGCTGCCCCGCGATCCGCGCGACGACTCCGACGTGGTCATGGAGATCAAGTCAGGGGAGGGCGGCGCGGAGTCCGCGCTGTTCGCCGGCGACCTGCTGCGGATGTACCTGCGCTACGCCGAGCGGCACGGCTGGCGGGCCGACGTCCTCGACGCCACTGAGTCCGACCTCGGCGGCTACAAGGATGTCACGGTTGCGGTCAAAGCCGCACAGTCCGGCGTATGGGAGCGGTTGAAGTTCGAGGGTGGGGTGCATCGGGTGCAACGGGTCCCGGCCACCGAGTCGTCCGGGCGGATCCATACCTCGGCAGCAGGGGTGTTGGTCTACCCAGAACCAGACGACGTCGAGATCGAGCTTGAGGACAAGGACCTGCGGATCGACGTCTACCGATCCTCGGGTCCCGGGGGGCAGAGCGTCAACACCACCGACTCCGCGGTGCGCATCACCCACCTTCCGACCGGGGTCGTGGTGTCCTGCCAGAACGAGAAGTCGCAGATCCAGAACCGAATCCGGGCCACCGCGGTGCTGCGGGCCCGGTTGCAGGCGTTAGCCGACGAGAAGGCTCATCAGGAGGCCTCCGAGCAGCGCCGCTCCCAGGTACGCACCGTCGACCGTTCCGAGCGGGTGCGTACCTACAACTTCCCGGAGAACCGGATCTCCGACCATCGCGTCAACTACAAGGCCTACAACCTCGATGCGGTGCTCGACGGGGACCTCGACGGGGTGCTGGACGCGCTGGTCGAGGCGGATCGCGAGCAGCGCCTGCGGGGCTCGTGAGCAGGCAACCGTTGCGCCTGGCAGTACTCGAGGCGCAGCGGATCCTCACTGACGCCGGGGTGGAGTCGCCGCGGGTGGACGCCGAACTTCTCGCGGCGCACCTGGTCGGCGTGCCGCGAGGGCGGCTGCCGATGGTCCCACTGGTCGACCAGTCCGTGGTCGAGGCATTGCAGCTGCTGGTTTCTCGCCGCGCCAAGCGGGTGCCGTTGCAGCATCTGACTGGGACGGCCGCCATGGGTCCCATCGACGTCGCGGTCGGACCCGGGGTGTTCATCCCGCGCCCGGAGACCGAGATGCTGCTGACCTGGGGCCTGGCCGCACTGGATGGTGTGACGCAGCCGCTGGTGGTCGATCTCTGCACTGGGTCCGGTGCGCTGGCGCTGGCGGTGGCGCACGCCAGGCCCGACGCGCAAGTCCACGCCGTCGAATGTGACCCGGTGGCGCTGAGCTGGGCGCGGCGTAACGCCGACACGCGGGCTGCGGCCGGCGACACGCAGGTGGCGCTCTACGCCGGCGACGTCGCCGACCCTGGACTGCTCAGCGCACTGGAGGGAATGGCGCATCTGGTGTTGTGCAACCCGCCCTACGTTCCGGAGGGTGCCAAGCTGGCACCCGAGGCGGCCTGGCACGAGCCGCCCGCCGCCGTGTTCGCCGGCGACGATGGTCTCGCCGTGATCCCCGACGTAGTGCGGACCGGGACCAGGTTGCTCCGCGAGGGTGGCAGTATCGCGATCGAACACGACGACTCGCACGCAGTGGCCGTCCCCGCGCTGCTCGCCGCCCGACGGGTGCTCACCGACGTGGCCGACCACGTCGACCTCGCTGGCCGGCCGCGGTTCGCCAGCGCCCGGCGCGCCACGATGATCAGCCCACAGCTGCTGTCTCATCCAGGTTAGCGAGCGTCTCCCGCGCGAACGCCGCCACCTCCTGCATGCCGAGGGCGTTGGGGTGCACCGGGGCAGCCGGGCTGGTGGGAACGGTGCCCTCCACCCATTTCTGCCCGGGCAGTAGCTTGCACGCGTCATGGCCCGTTGAGCCCCCGTAGGAGTCGACGAACGCCGCGCCGTGGCTGAATGCCTGGTCGGCCAGCATGGTGTTGAACCGCTGCTCCAAACCGTCCAGATACGGTACGTCACCGCGAGCGATCGGGAACACTGGATAGCATCCCACACTCGGCGGCAGGATCCGCAGGTATCCGACCAGTAGCACGGTCGCGTGCGGCGACCGGGCCCGGATGCCCGCCAGCACCTGGGCGACCTTCGGTGCCGTCTCGGTGATGCGTTGGGCGTAGAAATCCCCGCCGCCGGCGGTGGCCTCCCGCTGACACGGATTGCCGAACGGGTCGGTGACGCTGAGCTGGGCGCAGGTGAAAATAATCTCGGTGAAACCGAGGTCGTTGCCACCGATGGTGAGCGTGACGAGGTCGGTATCCCGGCGCAGGGCGTCGAACTGTGGTGGGTTGACACCCAGCGGCACCGTCTGCGGAGCTGTCATGTTGACGGTCTTCGCGCCGCTGCAGCTCACATCGGTGTAGTCGTGGATATGCAGGGTCCGGGCGAGCAGCGCCGGATAGTTGTTGGTGGAGCGCTCACAGCCGATCGGATCGATTCGCTGCACCGGGATCACCGGGCCGGAGGTATAGGAGTCACCGAGCGCCACATAGTGCTTCGGCGACTTCCCGATGGCGGCGCCTGAGCTGGCGGGGAACCCCACCAGTGCCAGCACGGTCGCCGCGGCAGCGAGGGCGGTAGAGCGGTACGCGAGCACGTGAGCCTCCGAATGGTGATCGGAGACGGATCGTGCCTTCTTGATCACGCGCTGTCAACGCCGCTCGGAATTCCGGCCGATCGTAGGCCGTCGTAGTGTTCCGATCCGTGAGCACTGTTTATGACTGCGCGCTGCCGGATCGCCGGATCGCCGGGCTGGCCGCGGCGGCGGGAGCGGTCCGATCCGGCCAACTTGTGGTGCTGCCCACAGACACTGTCTACGGGCTGGGTTGCGACGCCTTCTCCTCGATGGCGGTGCAGGGCCTGCTGGCCGCGAAGGGGCGGGGCCGGGCCATGCCGGTCCCGGTACTGGTGGGTTCCTGGTCCACTGTGGATGGTCTGGTGCTGGGTGTTCAAGCCCGGGTGCGCGCCCTGATCGAAGCGTTCTGGCCGGGTGGACTGTCGTTGGTAGTTCCCCACGCGCCGTCGCTGAGCTGGGATCTGGGCGACACCCGGGGGACCGTCAGCCTGCGGATGCCGTTGCACCCGGTCGCCCTCGAACTGCTCCGCGAGGTGGGTCCGATGGCGGTGTCGAGTGCGAACCGCTCCGGCCAGCCGCCGGCGACCACCGTCGAGCAGGCCCGCGAGCAGCTCGCCGACCGGGTACCTGTGTACCTCGACGGCGGGACCTCCGGCGAGATGGCGTCGACCATCATCGACCTCACCGCTGACGAACCGGTGGTGCTCCGGGAAGGCGCGGTGACCGCCGCCCAGATCAGCGAAGTGCTCGGCCAGACCATCCAGGTAGCCCGCTGACCCGAGTGATCGCAAATTGGGAAGAACCAACCGCGGTGAGCGCGGCTCATTCTTCCGAGACCGCGATCATGAGCAACCTTGAGACCGCGCGGCGCATCTCCCCTACCGTGGAACTGGACTGGTACCTGCGACGGCAATCCGGCGTGATCAGCTGCGCGCAGGCGCGGGCGGCCGGGCTGAGTCAGGATGTGGTCGACCGCCGCATCGCCGGCCGGCGCTGGGAACGGCTGCATCCCGGTGTGTACCTGGCCGCTGATCACCCGTACACCGACGAGGTGCGGATACGGGCGGCTGTGCTCTGGGCCGGTAAGGACGCGGTGGCGCACGGCGTGTCGGCGGCATGGTGGCACGACCTCGGCCCGGCGTTGCCGGCCACGGTGGAGGTGACGGTTCGGCGCGCCCGGAACCCCGGCAAGCAGCCTGGAGTGTCGGTACGCCGACGTGACCTGCCCTATCCCGATCTGGTCGCCGTGCGCGACCTGTGGGTCACCGATCTACCGCTCACCGTGCTGGAGGCGGCGATCGCACTGGGTCCCCAGGGTTGCGAGCTACTCGACCGATCACTGCAGCGTCGGGTGAAGTTCCCCGCGGTGCACCGAGCGCAGTGCCGCAACCATGGCCGACGGGGATCCACGCAGGCCTCCCAACTGCTTGCCGTCGCGGCTGACCGCGCCGCCTCGCACGCCGAGCGGCTTCTGGTCCGGCTGCTTCGGGCCGCGGGAATCACCGATTGGGAGTTGGGCTACGCCGTCCAGGGCTACCTCATCGACCTGGCGTTCCCGCTACAGCGGGTCGCCATCGAGGTGGACGGTTGGGCCTGGCACATGACGGCTGACCGGTTCGTCGACGATCGTCGACGCCAGAACGCCCTGGTGAACCTGCAGTGGACAGTCCTGCGCTTCACCTGGCATGACCTGGTCGGCCGCCCCGACGCTGTCATCGACGAGATCCGACTGGCTCGCTCAGCCCACTGATCACAGCTTCGGAAGAACCAACCGCGCTCAGCGCGGTTGGTTCTTCCGAAGCTGTGATCAGGAGAGAACCGGAAGGCGGCGACTGGGCTACCGGGGGAGCGCAACCAGCGCGGGGCTAGCCTGCCCCCGTGGGACCTGTCCCCGTTTCTTCTGGACTGCCGCTGCGGGAGTACCTGCTGGTTGGCCTCACCACCGCGGTGGTGACCTTCCTGCTGACCGGGTCGGTGCGGATGCTGGCGATCTACACCCGTGCGGTGGCGACGCCCCGCGAGCGCGATGTGCACCGCGCCCCGATCCCGCGACTGGGTGGGGTGGCGATGTACGGCGGCATCCTTGCCGGCGTCCTGCTGTCTCACCAGTTGCCCGTGCTGCGCAGATCCTTCGAGTTCTCCGGGGACGTCGTGGGGGTGCTGGTCGCCGGCGGCATCATCATGCTGATCGGCGCCCTGGATGACCGGTTCGAGCTGGATTCGCTCACCAAGTTCGCCGGACAGGTCACCGCCGCCGGAGTGCTGGTGCTCTATGGCGTGCAGTGGTTCATCTTCTGGGTGCCGTGGAACGGCGGTGCCGGCTCGGTCGGTTCGGTGCTCGTCCTGGGGCAGGATCAGGCGGTGTTCGTCACCGTCGCGCTTGCGGTGGTGCTGGTCAACGCGATGAACTTCGTCGACGGGCTGGACGGGCTGGCCGCCGGAATCGGGCTGATCGCCGCGGTCGCCATCGGGGCGTTCACACTGCAGTTGCTGTACCGCTCCGGCGGCAGCGTGTCGGCCTACCCGCCGACGCTGATCGCGGCCCTGGTCGCGGGCGCGTGCCTGGGCTTCCTGCCGCACAACTTCCAGCCTGCCCGGATCTTCATGGGCGACTCCGGGGCGATGCTCATCGGCCTGATGCTGGCCGCTGCGTCGACCAGCGCGTCCGGCAGGATCGATCCTCGCGGCTACGGCGCCACCGACATGCTGGCATTGTTCTCGCCCCTGTTCGTCGTGGCCGCGGTGCTGTTCGTGCCGCTGCTGGACCTGCTGTTGGCGGTGGTGCGCCGGACCCGCGCCGGCCGCAGCCCGTTCGCCGCGGACAAGATGCACCTGCACCATCGCCTGCTGGAGATCGGGCACTCCCACCGCCGGGCGGTGCTGTTGATCTACCTGTGGGCGGCGCTGCTCGCTTTCGGCGCCGTTGCGCTGACGCTGTTCGACGTCTACGTGGTGGTGTGGTCGATCGCGTTGGGGCTGTTGATCGCCGTGGTGGGTTCGATGATTCCCCGGTTACCCGTGCGCTGATCGCCGCCAAACCCGACCCACCCAGCAGAAGCGCAGCTAGAAGCGGCTGGGGCGAGCACCGGGCTGACGGGTGAGTGTGATAGCTTCTGGTTTGTCCCACCCGGGGGTGGGATTTCAGGTCAGGCCGGCCCATCGGCAGTGCTCATGAACGTGGCATTTTCCGCCATGCGCCCTGCCCCTGGACTGCGAGGAGTGCCTTTGAGCGATGGCGGCGGGCGACGTCATGCGCCCGCTGAGGTAGGTGGTCGTGGAAGAACGCAACGGCCCGGAGCTTGCGACACTACTCGGCCTCGGCGCCGCGACGGCGGCGATTCTGGTGATCGGGCTCGGCCTGGGATGGTTGGTTGACCAGGTGATGCGCTCCGTTCCAGCGTTCACCCTCGCCGGATTGGCGCTCGGCATTGTCGGTGCCAGCATCTATATCTACACCAAGTTCACGAAGTTTCTGAAGGAGTAAGCGCTGACGTGACCACGCCTGACGTGACTGCAACGACGAAATCGGTCGTCAATCTTCGCCGGGCCGTGCCCATCGCGGCAGGTCTGGGCGCCGTCAGCTTTGTGGTGCTCACGCCGATGGGCTACCCGCTGACGGCAGCGTTTTTCTGCGGCGGCCTCGGGCTGGGTCTGCTCAACACGTCGCTCGTGCAGCGTTCGGCGGCGCGCTTCGCGGCCAGTGGTGATCCCAACAAGCGGCGATTCGCGGTGTCCGTGCTGGCTCGGCTCACGCTGATCACGGCACTCGCGGTCGGCTTGGCCTTGGCGTTACAGCCAGAAGGTCTAGGGGTGTTCGCCGGGCTGGCCATCTTCCAACTATTGATGATCTTTATTGCGTCGGTTCCGCTCGTGCGGGAACTGCGCCAGTCCGGAGTTGGGGGTCCCCCGGGATGATCGCGCATGTATTGGCCGAGGGTGGTGGCGTGTCGGTTGGCCAGCACCCTCAGTGGCACGTGCTCGGCCTGACGATCAACGCTGACACTGTGATCTCCACCTTGATCGCCGCGGTCATCGTTCTCGCGTTCGGCCTCTACCTCGCGGCCAAGGCGACTTCCAAGGTGCCCAGCACTCTGCAGCTCGCCTTCGAAGCGGTCACCGAGCAGGTGGAGCGCCAGGTGGAGAGCAACATGGGCATCCGCACCGCACCCTTTGTCGTGCCATTGGCGATCAGCCTGTTCTTCTTCATCCTGATATCGAACTGGCTAGCGGTGCTGCCACATGCGACCGAAGAGTACGTCCGGCCGCCGACGGCAGACGTCAACCTCACCTTCGCGATGGCGATCTTCGTGATGATCCTGGTGTGGGCAACCGGAATCCGGGTCCAGGGCAAGCACTACTTCGGCCATTTCGTTCAGCCCTACAAGGCGATGCTGCCGCTGAACATCATCGAGGAGCTGGTCAAGCCGGTCACTCTCTCGCTGCGACTGTTCGGCAACATCCTCGCGGGCACCGTGATGGTCAGCGTTCTCGCCCTGATGCCGGCTGCCATCTCGTGGTTGCCCACCTCGGCTTGGAAGTTGTTCGACCTGTTCATCGGCCTGCTCCAGGCGCTGATCTTCGCGTTGCTGACGATCATCTACTTCGGAATGGCGGCCGGTCGGGAGGGGGAGGCCGCCCACTGACGGTCTGCGGTGGTGACGTCGCTGTGACGTTACTCATCCACGCGGCATTCACCCAGGTAAACCAAACCAAGCTTGAGGACAAGAGGGAAAGACAATGAGTTTCTCTGCACTACTTGCCGTCCAGCAGGGGGGCGGCCCCACCGGTTCGGTCCAGTTGGCCGGCGCGTTCATCGGCGGCGGTCTTGCGCTGGCCGGTGGGGCGATCGGCGCAGCGATCGGTGACGGCCTGGCCGGCGGCGCCACCATCCAGGGCGTCGCCCGTCAACCCGAAGCGCAGGGCCGGCTGTTCACCATTTTCTTCTTGACGGTGGGGCTGGTCGAGGCGATGTACTTCATCAACCTCGCCTTCATGGCGTTATTCGTCTTCGTGCTCGCCTAGTCTGGTCGGGGAGGACAAGTGATCTCGTATGGAGGAATGGGAGCCATGACTCAGTACAACCTGGCTGCGCCGGGTGGCGGTGGTGGCAACCTCTTCCTGATCCCCAACGCGACATTCTTCGTCGAGCTGCTGATCTTCCTGATCGTGCTCGGCGTGATCTGGCGCTACGTGGTGCCCCCGGTGAAACGCGCCACGGGCGAGCGTCAGGAGATGGTCCGCCGGCAGATTCAGGAAAGTCAGCAGGCGACCAAGCGACTGGCCGAGGCCGAAGCCCGCTACTCCGCGGCGTTGGCCGAGGCGCGCGTCGAGGCGGCCAAGATCCGGGAGGCCGCGCGGGCCGATGCGCAAGAGATCAAGGACGAGATGCGTCAGCAGGCCGAGCAGGAAGTCGCCCGGATCCGGGATCGTGGCGCCGAGCAGCTGGCCACCCAGCGCGAGCAGATCGTCCGTGAGCTGCGAGGTGAGCTGGGCAAGCTTGCGGTGACGCTGGCCGGTCGGATCGTCGGCGAGTCGCTGGCCAACGACGCCCGTCGAGCCGGCACGGTGGACCGCTTCCTCGACGAGCTGCAGGGCATGGCAGCCCCCCGAAGTGATTCAGACGGCGTGCCGAAGAACGGCACCGTCGAAGCGGCTGCGGTACCCCACGCGCGGCGGAGGCGCTGATGCAGCCGGCCAGCAGGGCGGCTCTGGCTGCGGCCCGGGAACGGCTGGAGAGCCGGGCTGAAGGCGCCAGCGCGCAAGACCGCAACCGTCTGGGTGACGACCTGGCCAGCATGGCCGCGGTGCTCGGCGAGCAGCCCGTGATCCGGCGGTACCTCGCCGATTCCGCGGCGCCCGAGCAGACTCGGCGCGACATGGTCAAGACCTTGTTCGGTGCGAAGGTGAGCCCGATCAGCCTCGCCGTCGTGGGCGACGTGGTGAGTTCTCGCTGGTCGCGGCCGCTGGATGTGGTCGACGGAATCGAGGAGCTGGCGTGGCAGGCGCTGCTGGGCCTCGCCGAGCACGACGGAAGCCTCGATGACGTCGAAGATGAGCTGTTCCGCTTCGGTCGGATCCTGGTTGCGCAGCCGCGGCTGGAGACGTTGTTGGGGGATGAGACCGCCCCCGCCGCACGGCGCGTGGAGCTGCTGGACACGGTGCTGGCCGACCGAACCCGCCCAGTGACCCGGCGTCTGCTGGAGCAGGCGGTCCGGTCGCCACGACGGCGCTCCCTCGACGAGATCGTCGAAGTTCTCGTTGATCGCGCAGCGGCGCGGCGGGAACGCTCGGTGGCCCACGTCACCGCGGCCGGCCCGCTGTCGCAGGGGCAGGAGCAGCGCCTGCTCGACGTTCTCAACCGGATCTACCGGCGGTCGATCTCACTGAAGGTCGACCTCGACCCCGAGCTGCTCGGTGGCCTGGTGATCAGGGTGGGCGACGAGGTGATCGACGGCAGCGTGGCGGCCCGGCTGGGCCAGGCCCGCCAGTGGATGTCCCGATGAGTCGTAGCGAAGACGTAGACGGTGCAAAGAAACAAGAGAGCAGGGGCCAATAGTCATGGCGGAGCTGACGATCTCCTCGGACGAGATCCGGAGCGCGATCGAGAACTACGTCACTTCCTTCTCGACTGAGACTTCGCGGGAGGAGGTGGGCACGGTCATCTATGCCGGCGACGGCATTTCCCGGGTCGAGGGGCTGCCCTCGGCGATGACCAACGAGCTGCTGGAGTTCCCTGGCGGTGTGCTCGGCGTCGCGCTCAACCTCGACGTGCGAGAGATCGGCGCCGTCATCCTGGGCAACTTCGAGGAGATCGAGGAAGGCCAGGAAGTCCGGCGCACCGGCAGGATTCTGTCGGTGCCGGTCGGGGACAACTTCCTCGGCCGGGTGGTGGACCCACTGGGCATCCCGTTGGATGGCCTGGGCGACATCGTCGCCGACGAACAGCGGGTCCTCGAGCTGCAGGCGCCCTCGGTGATCGATCGGCAGCCGGTGAAAGAACCGCTGCAGACCGGCATCAAGGCGATCGACTCACAGACCCCGATCGGTCGCGGCCAGCGTCAGCTCATCATCGGTGACCGCAAGACCGGCAAGACCGCGGTGTGCGTCGACACCATCATCAACCAGAAGTCGAACTGGGCGACCGGGGACCCGGCCAAGCAGGTGCGCTGCATCTACGTGGCAATCGGCCAGAAGGGCACCACCATCGCGGCGGTCCGCCAGACCCTGGAGGATTCCGGCGCGCTCGCGTACACCACCATCGTCGCGGCGCCGGCGTCGGATTCGGCCGGTTACAAGTGGCTCGCGCCTTACACCGGTTCGGCTATCGGCCAGCACTGGATGTACCAGGGCAAGCACGTACTGATCATCTTTGATGACCTGTCCAAGCAGGCCGAGGCTTACCGGGCCATCTCGCTGCTGCTGCGCCGCCCACCGGGGCGCGAGGCCTACCCAGGCGACGTGTTCTACCTTCACTCGCGGCTGCTGGAGCGCTGCGCGAAGCTGTCCAACGAGCTGGGTGCCGGGTCGATGACCGGGCTGCCGATCATCGAGACGAAGGCCAACGACATCTCGGCCTACATCCCGACCAACGTCATCTCCATCACCGACGGACAGTGCTTCTTCGAGTCCGACCTGTTCAACCAGGGCGTCCGGCCGGCGATCAACGTCGGCGTTTCGGTCTCCCGGGTGGGTGGTTCGGCGCAGATCAAGGCCATGAAGACGGTCGGTGGCACGCTGCGGCTGGAGTTGTCGCAGTACCGCGAGCTGGAAGCGTTCGCGGCGTTCGGGGCAGAGAACCTGGATTCCACCTCGCGACGTCAGCTCGAACGCGGGGCCCGGCTGACCGAGTTGCTCAAACAGGGGCAGTACACGCCGATGCCGGTCGAGGAGCAGGTGGTGTCGATCTTCCTCGGCACCCGGGGACACCTGGACGACGTGGCGGTCGCCGACGTCCGACGCTTCGAGTCGGATTTCCTTGCCGAGGTCCGCCGCCATCACAAGGGCATCCTGGACACGATTCGGGAGACCAAGCAGTTCAGCGACGACACCGAGCAGCAGGTGGTGGACGCGGTGAGAGAATTTAAGAAGCAGTTCACCACAGCGGACGGCTCCGCTCTGGGTAAGGAGGCCGAGGCCGAGTCGATGGATGCCGACGAGGTCGAGCGCGAGTCGGTCAAGGTCGCCAAGAAGGCCCCAAGAACTAAAGCGAAGAAGTGACGCGGTAATGGCAGCGCAGCTCAGAGTCCTCCGTCGCCGGATCCGCTCGGTCCAGTCTACAAAGAAGATCACTAAGGCGATGGAGCTCATCGCCACCTCGCGGATCGCTCGGGCCCAGGCTCGCGTCGAGGCGTCCCGACCGTACTCACGGGAGATCACCAAGGTGCTGTCCGCGCTGGCCAGCTCGGCTGGCACGCTGGACCACCCGCTGCTTGTCGAGCGGGAGAATCCGACCCGGGCGGCGATGCTGGTGGTGACCAGCGATCGGGGTCTGTGCGGTGGCTACAACGCCAACCTGATCAGGGCCGCCGAGGAACTGCGTGCGCTGCTGCGCGAGCAGGGTAAGTCCGTGGCGCTGTATCTGATCGGTCGCAAGGCGGTGAACTACTACACGTTCCGCCAGCAGCCGATCGAGCAGTCCTGGACCGGGTTCTCCGACCAACCGGGCTATGTCGACGCGGCCACTGCGGGCAACGTGCTGGTGCAGGCGTTCCTAGCCGGTGCCGACGATGAGGGTGGAGCTCCCGGACCGGACGGAGTACCTGGCGTGGACGAGCTGCACATCGTCTACACCGAGTTTCGATCCATGCTCACCCAGACGCCTCAGGCTCGCCGGATCGCGCCGCTGGAGGTCGAGTACGTCGGGGACCAGACTGACGAGGACGGGTCGACCCAACAACAGCGCCCGCGCTCGGATAGTCCGGCGCCGTTGTATGAGTTCGAGCCCGATGCCGACGAGCTACTCGCTCACCTGCTGCCCAAGTACATCAGCACCAGGATATATGCGGCGCTGCTGGAGGCTGCGGCATCGGAGCACGCCGCGCGTCGGCAGGCGATGAAGTCAGCCACAGACAATGCCACCGATCTGATCCAGGACCTCACCCGCGAGGCCAACCGGGCTCGCCAGGGCATCATCACCCAGGAGATCAGCGAGATCGTCGGCGGTGCGGAAGCGCTGTCCGCCGTGGGAAGTGATAACTAATGAGTACAGCTGAGAAGGCGACAGTCGATGGCTCTACGGAGGCCGGGATCGGACGGGTCGTGCGGGTCACGGGCCCCGTGGTGGACGTGGAGTTCCCCCGAGACCAGTTGCCGAAGCTGTTCAACGCGCTGACGGTGAAGATCGAGCTGGAGGCGCTGCGCAAGACGATGACGCTGGAGGTCGCGCAGCACCTCGGCGACAACACCGTGCGCGCTATCGCGATGCAGCCGGCAGACGGGCTGGTCCGCGGCGCCCCGGTGACCGACACCGGGTCGGCGATCTCGGTACCGGTCGGCGAGCAGGTCAAGGGGCATGTGTTCAACATGCTGGGCGAATGCCTGGACGCCCCGGACACGAAGTTCACCGGAGAACGCTGGGGCATCCATCGCAAGCCGCCGCCCTTCGACCAGCTCGAGGGCCAGACCGAGATGCTCGAGACCGGTTTGAAGGTCATCGATCTGCTCACCCCGTACGTGCAGGGCGGCAAGATCGGTCTGTTCGGTGGTGCCGGAGTGGGAAAGACGGTGCTCATCCAAGAGATGATCATCCGGGTGGCTCGGAACTTCGGTGGGACATCGGTGTTCGCTGGCGTCGGCGAGCGCACCCGCGAGGGCAATGACCTGTTCCTGGAGATGCAGGAGGCCGGCGTCTTGAAGGACACCGCGCTGGTCTTCGGTCAGATGGACGAGCCGCCCGGCACCCGCATGCGCGTCGCGCTGTCTGCGCTGACCATGGCGGAGTATTTCCGCGACGAGATGAATCAGGATGTGCTGCTGTTCATCGACAACATCTTCCGCTACACCCAGGCCGGCTCCGAGGTGTCCACCCTGCTGGGCCGGCTACCGTCCGCGGTGGGTTACCAGCCGACGCTGGCCGACGAGATGGGTGAGCTCCAGGAGCGGATCACCTCGACCCGAGGCCGGTCGATCACCTCGATGCAGGCGATCTACGTGCCGGCCGACGACTACACCGACCCGGCACCGGCGACCACCTTCGCCCACCTCGACGCCACCACAGAGCTGTCCCGCGGTGTCTTCGCCAAGGGCATCTTTCCTGCGGTGGACCCGTTGACCTCATCGTCGACCATCCTCGACCCGCAGTACGTGGGGGAGGAGCACTACCGGGTGGCCCAGGAGGTCAAGCGGATCCTGCAGAAGTACAACGAGCTGCAGGAGATCATCGCCATCCTGGGCATGGATGAGCTCAGCGAAGAGGACAAGGTCGTCGTCAAGCGGGCCAGGCGGATGGAGCGATTCCTCAGCCAGAACATGTACTCCGCGGAGCAGTTCACCGGTCAGGAGGGCTCGACGGTGCCGCTGAAAGAGACCATCGAGGCCTTCGACAAGCTCACCAAGGGTGACTTTGACCACATGCCCGAGCAGGCCTTCTACATGTGTGGTGGTCTAGAGGACCTGGAGGCTAAGTACCAGCAGCTCTCCAAGAGTTGATCGTTTAGACTCATCAGATCCGCTGGAGGGCCGACAACAGGGCAGGGTGACGCGCGTGGCTGAGATGTCCGTCGAGCTGGTCGCGGTGGAACGTGAGGTGTGGTCCGGTCACGCGACCTCGGTCTTCGCCGAGACAACCGAGGGTGAGTTGGCCATCCTGCCCGGGCACACTCCGCTGCTCGGTGAGCTCGTCGAGGGCGGGATCGTCAAGGTCACCACCACCGACGGCGAGACCCTGACGGCAGCCGTGTTCGGCGGTTTCCTGTCGGCTACCGGTGACAAGGTGTCGGTGCTGGCCGAGGCGGCCGAGCTCGCCGACGAGATCGACCCGCAGGCGGCCAAGGATGCACTGGCGCGCGCCGACGCCGACAAGGACTCGGAGCAGGCCGACTCGGTACGGGCCAGAGCCAAGGCGCGAGTGCGGGCCGTCGGTCAAACCGTGTGAGATTCTTCCGGGCGCGAGACAGGCCGCTATGGGGCTAGGGCGGATCCTGGAGTTGGTTCTGCTAGCTGGGGCCCTGGTCATCGGAGCTCTGGCGGTGCGACGACTCCGACTGGTGCGTCAAGGCGGGATTGAGATCGCGTTGCGATCACGCCCGAAGGACGCCGGTCGTGGCTGGCACCAAGGGGTGGGTCGCTACCAGGGTGACGGCTTCGCGTGGTTCCGGGTGTCAAGCCTGCGGGCTGGTCCGGACCGAGTGCTCGCCCGGGACCAGCTGGAGATCGTGGAACGACGGGGTCTGACGGTGCCGGAGAGCTATGCGATGCCCAGCGGGGCGGTCGTGCTGCGCTGCCGCACCGGCGTTGACGAGCTGGAGCTGGCCATGCGCCAGGACACCCTCACCGGTTTTCTGTCCTGGCTGGAGTCTGCCCCGCCGCGGTCGCGGCGGGGCTCGTGAGTGCGTAACAGTGTTAGAACACTGTTACGCACTCACGAGTGTTGTGGGCG
>DATAWX010000211.1:0-5431 GCA_036266995.1 Pseudonocardiaceae bacterium
CGACGACCGCGCTGCGCTCGGCGTGCCGGGCGCGGAAGGATCTCGTCGGTCATCGAGTCGCGTTGGCGAATCAGCTGCGCGCGCACCTGCAGCAGGTGTTCCCCGGCGCGTTGGGCTTGTTCGCCGACCTGGACAGCCTGATCAGCCTGCGGTTTTTGTCCCGTTTCGACTGTCAGGACCGCGCCGATTGGCTCTCCCCGGCCCGGCTGAGCGCCTGGTTGCGCCGCGTCGGCTACACCGGTGGGCGCGCACCCGAGGTGCTGTACGCCCGGCTCGCCGCCGCGCCGCGCGGGGTCACCGGCACGTACGGGGCTACCACCGCGCAGATCACCTGCGCCCTGGCGAGCGCGCTGAGCGCCCTGGTCGAGCAGATCAAGGTCTTAACCGAGCAGATCAGCGAGCAACTCGACGAGCACGCCGACGCGCACATCTTCACCAGCCTGCCCCGCTCCGGGCGGGTGCGCGCCGCGCGCCTGCTGGCAGAGATTGGTGACTGCCGTGCCCGGTTCCCCACCCCCGAGGCCCTGTTCTGCTTGGCCGGCGCCGCACCCTCGACCCGCCAGTCCGGCAAAGTCAAGGTCGTCAGCTTCCGCTGGGCGGTCGACAAACAGCTGCGCGACGCCGTCTGCGACTTCGCCGGCGACAGCCGCATGGCCAAC
Organism: Pseudonocardiaceae bacterium; assembly: GCA_036266995.1. Lineage (GTDB taxonomy): Bacteria > Actinomycetota > Actinomycetes > Mycobacteriales > Pseudonocardiaceae. Next base: position 660 of record DATAWX010000211.1, read on the forward strand.
CCGTGGGCAGCCAAGCTCTACACCGACGCCATCGCCCGGGGCCACGACCACCCGCACGCCGTGCGCATCCTGGCCCGCGCCTGGCTCTACGTCATCTGGCACTGCTGGCAGGACGGCGTGGCCTACGACCCAGCCAAACATAAGGCCCTGCAAGCCCTGCTCACCCCAGCAACAGCGCGAACCGGCCTGACCACCCCCGTTGGGCAGCTTTCCCACCCTCGACGCCGCCGCCACCGAAGCCGGCCTCAGCCGCATCTGGGCCGGCCAACACACTCGACTCGACCACCAAGCCGGCCAGGAACTAGGTCGGCAGGTCGCCACTGAGGTGCTCACCGCCCTCCCGCCCCGCTCGACCGGGTGATCGCAGCGCTGGCCGATCTCCAAGTGCCCTTCGAAGAAGACGCCCGTGGAACGCACTGGAACCACCGGACCAATCCTCAGCGTCTACATCCGGGACGCCGCTTGGAACCTCATCGAGATCAGCAACTACCGCTGAACGGGCCTCTGCGCTCAGGAACGGCCCACTCGTCATCATCGTCGCGGAGATCCCGGTTAGCAGTGCGGTCAGGATGCGGGTCAGTTGCGGTTGGACGTCGACTACCGCGTGCGCCAAGTCCGGCCGGGTTTCGTAGAGCGTGCGGAGACTGGTACCGGGTGCTGCCATCTGCCACAGCGCCCCGGCCATGCTGGTGGCCGTGGAGATCACGTCGCCGGCCGCGTGTTCGGTGATCCCGAGGAGTTGCCGCAACTCAGCTGTTACCGTGGCAACCTCTGCGAGCACGATCGTCTTGAACTCGTACACCGCGTCGAGCGACACATTGCGTTCCAGGTTCAACGGCGCCTGAGCGAGCAGGTCGCAGAACAACGGTCGTGCCACGAGCGACTCGGCGATGGCCGCCGCGACCACGTCAGGTGTGAGGTGTGGGAGATCGGCCAGGCGCCCGCGTACTGCCGTGGACCACTCGCGCCAGCCTTCGGCGGTGAGCGCCAGAAAGATCTGCTCCCGCGTCTCGAAGTAGCGCAGCATCGCGGACTTGTGCATGCCAACGGCGGCGGCGATATCGGTCAGAGTGACCTCGCGCACACTGCGCTCGGCGGCGAGAGACCGAGCGGCGTCGAGGATCACCCGCTCACGCTGCTGTTTGGCCGCCGCGCTGCGGGCGCGTTGGGGGCCAGCTGGCTTCATGACACATAACATAACACAACATGGTTGCACTAATAACGCAACAGTGTTTTACTAGTGTCATGGTTACTCAGACATGGTTCATCACCGGCTCGTCCCGCGGCTTCGGTCGCGCCCTCACCGTCGCGGCCTTGGAGGCCGGCGACCAGGTCGTCGCCACGGCGCGCACGCCGGAGCAACTGGGCTACCTCGTGCAGCAGTACGGCGACCGCGTTCTTCCCTTGGCGCTCGACGTCACCGACCGGTCGGCGGCGGTGGCAGGCATCGCGGCGGCGGTCGACCGTTTCGGCAGGATCGACATCGTGGTCAACAACGCGGGGTACGCGAACATCGCCCCAGTGGAGACCGGGCCCGAAGACGACTTCCGCCGCCAGTTCGAGACGAACTTCTGGGGCGTCTACAACGTGTCCACCGCGGCGCTCCCGGTTCTGAAGGCGCAGGGAGCGGGCACGATCGTCCAGTTCTCCTCCATCGGCGGCCGGGTCGGCGGCACAGCGGGCCTCGGGTCCTACCAGGCAGCCAAGTTCGCGGTCGACGGTTTCACCCGCGTGCTGGCTGCCGAGACCGCGCCTCTCGGTATCAGGTACCTCGTCGTCGAGCCGGGCGGCTTCGCGACCGATTGGGCCGGCGCGTCGATGCAGATCCAGGATGTCGCTGCGGAGTACGACCAGACTGTCGGCGCGGTAGTCCGGATGCACAGTGGCTCGACTGCCGCCGAGGGCGACCCGAAGCGGGCCGGAGAGATCTTGGTCCGTGTGGTCAAGCGGCAGGACCTGCCCTCTCATCTCATCCTCGGGGCCGGGGCCGTCCAGATGGCGCAGAACTATTCGCGGAACCAACTCACCGAGGCGGCCACGTGGGAATCGGTCAGCCGGTCCGCTGACTTCGGCCAGGAATACCCAGTCGACTTCCCGACCGACTGATCCCAGCGACGAGCCCGATGCGACCGCCCAGACTCGTCGACCACCCATCGCAACAGAGGCACAGCAATGACAACTTTCGCAGACAAGGTAGCGATCGTGACCGGAGCCGGCAGCGGGATGGGCTGAGCGACGGCGCTTCTGCTCGCCGACCGCGGCGCGGCCGTCACCGTCGTCGGCCGGCGCGCCAACAAACTCGACGAGGTCGTCGAGGAGATCGAGAACGCCAGCGGTCATGCCCTCGCCGTTCCCGGCGACGTCAGTGACGCCGAGGATGTCCAGCGAGCCGTCGCCCCGACGGTGGCGAAGTTCGGGGCGCTGCCAGGTGCACGCGGGCATCCAGCGGGGACAGCGCCCAGCGCGCCGAGCGGGTCATCCCATGGACTACCTGGCATTTTACTTGCCGTAGTTGCGTCGTAAAGGCACCATAAGCACCCAGGGCACTGGAGTTATTGGACAGTTTGTTGGACGCCCACCCGACGACAGGCTGCGGCTACGCCTCCGGCGTCCTGGTTCCGCAGACTCGAGGGCGCCAATGGTGAAGGCATCTTCGTCAATGGGTGAGGCGTGCTAACCCACTGCACGAGTCACGTCCTTTGGTTCCCAGTTTTCGTTGCGAGCCGTGGGTCAGTCTTACGGCGTCGGGGCTGCGCCGGGCGTGGCAACGACCACGCCAGCGGCCTGGGCCGCGCTGGTAAGCCGTTGGTCGTAGGCAATGAAGACCGTCAGCTCGTCGCTGAGCAGCACGGCTGAGGCCAAATGGAGAGCGTCGAGGGTGCGCAGCAACGGTTCACCGATGTCGGAGGCGAGATCTTGAACCGCACGGTCGAGCGGGACTAGGTCGATGTCGCCGACAACCGCACGGGCTTCGGTCAGGGCCCGACCACCGACCCGACGTGCCGCCCTGAGTACCTCGACTCGCCCGAGCTCACTGCTCACCACCGGTTGCTCAGGCCGTTCGCCAAGCCAGTCACGCAGTGCTGCGGTTTCGTTCTCCATCCGGATCAGTTTCAGCAGCGCTGAGGAGTCCAGGTAGATCACAGCCGCTCCTCGCGCTCGGCGTCGAGCAGCTCCTGATTGGTCGGTTCGCCAGGGACGATCGGCACCGGCCGAGGTGACCGTACACGGCCGGTTGGGCAGGACGCGGGAATCAGCTTTCCTGCGCCGATCAGTTGATCTCGTGCAGTATGAGAGCGTTGCGCAGGTACCAGGAGGGCGATCAGTTCGCCGCGTTCGGTCACTTCCACGGTATGTCCCGCTTTCACCAGCGCGAGGTACCGGGACGCGTTCTGACGGAGTTCACGAATGCCGATGCGCTCCACCCTCGAGATGGTAGCACTTGGTGTGCTACACGTGTGGGAGAGGTTCGGTCGCGCACCGTCCAACACCGCGTCGTCGGATCCTTCCTCACAACGCCCGTCAGCGGCGCGCCTGTTGTGGGGGCCATAGGCTGGCTCACAGCTCGTTGACCAGGCGCTATAAAGCACCTCACTCGGGACCTCGGCGGAACAACGCCCGCCAGGTCGGCGAGTGCTCTGACATACATTGGACAGCCAAGACCACCACAGCGAGCATTTGCAATGTGCCGTGGTGGCCAGGGGCGGGGTCGAACCGCCGACCTTCCGATTTTCAGTTCAAGTCCACCCAATAGGAGTAGGACTACCTGGCATTTTGCATGCCGCAGTTTGGTTCTGGAGGCACCAGAAGCACCCAGAGGGCTGGAGTTATTGGACAGTCCGTTGGACACCGCCCGGTGGTACGTCGGGCGAGCGCCAGCTGCCTGGGCTAGCAGGGATGCGATGTGGAGCGCTGCGCCCAGCGGTACACGGTGACGTGATCTACTTCGATGCCTGGCTCGGGGAGCAGTTCCTCGACATCACGGTAGCGCCTGAGTAGTGCCCAATCCGTAGCCGGCGACGTCAGGCGGCAGGAGCGACGGACACCTCAAGAGCGATCGCCTGGGTGTTGCTGTCGTACTCGCTCGGGTCGCCCTCCAGCGCAAACGCGATCGCGTCCATGCACTCGCGCTGGGCGTCCTCGCGGGTCGCCATGCCGCCGCCGTTGATGTGCAGAGCAGGCACGCGGTAGTGCCAGGTGTTCGCCTCGTCGTCGAAGAAGAACTCGGCTCGCAGCGTGGTGCTCATGTGATCACCATCCTATAGCTTGCGTAGCTCAGCAAGGGTGTAGCCGTAGTCCTTGGCGATCCGGGCCATCGCCGGCCCGCCCAGGTCAACACCCTCATGGTAAGCCCAGATGCGCTGCCGATCGTCCTTCACCAGGACACGATGCGACCCGCGGCGGCGGGTCTCGGTCCAGTCATCGCGCTTGAGCGCGGCGAGGACGCGGGCAGCTTTCGGCATGTGGCAGAAAGGATACTGGACGTGATCATTTCGACGTGTAGCGGTCGCCAACGACGCGGGCTCGCCCCCGGTGTTCTCAGAGAGCTGTAGCATGATCAACGACAGGTGGTGCAGGGTGGATCTGATAGCTCATCACACAAGCGCAGCCCAGAGTCCACATACTGGCGAGTGGCCAGGGGCGGGGTCGAACCGCCGACCTTCCGATTTTCAGGACTACGGTGCAGTGTCCGTCTCCGATCGGCACTATCCGTGACCTGCGCCGGAGCGCCCTCGCGACCGTTGGCGGACGCCCGCGAACGAACGCGAATG
>DATAWX010000212.1:0-2955 GCA_036266995.1 Pseudonocardiaceae bacterium
GTCCCCCCTCGGACACGTGCACTACCCCTACCGGCTGGTCGGATGGTCACGTTGACAGTCTTTGCACTGGCGTCGTAGATCATCTCCAGCCTGAGGGCGGAGTACAAGTCTTCTAAGCCGGCAGGGTCCGCCCGGTCGAGAGCTTGCCCTACGTCGCCTAGTTCGTTGATCATCACGGCGATGTCGGCATAGCTCAGCACGTGTCTTGCCGGTATCCGATCGAGATCAGCGTGGGCTGCCTGCCGTTCCTGTTCGGCCCTGTTGAGCGCATCCACGAGAGCCGCTGGATTCGCGCCAGCCTCGATCGCCTGCTGTAGCCGGCGTAGGCGCTTCTCGGTGTCGAGCAGCTTATTCCGGGCTTGCTCCATTCGAGCGTTGTCGCTGGTCGAGGAATCCGCAGCGGCCAGCTGCTCCACTGTTGCTGCCCGATGCTCGTTGTCGAACAGATCGCCAATCCACGCGTTGACCAGAGCAAGCACCGCTCGTTCTGGCAGGTACACGTTCTTTGGATGATCATCAAGGATCGGTGAGCCGGGTGCGAGGCTCCGGGCCGTGCACCGGTAGTAGGTGCGCCCTTGTCTCGGCGTGCCCTCCATCCGTCTGCCGCAGTAGCCGCACCGGATACGCCCCCTTAGGGGGTAGGGGCGCTTGGTCGCCTTCGGGCCACGCTCAAGCTTCCGACGGGCTTCCAATCCGCCAGCAGCCCGAGATCGTCGAAGCATCTGGACCTCGGTGAACTGCTCGACAGACACCACAGCTGGATGGGCGGGTGTCCTCGACCGCACGATTCGGTCGGTGCCGGATCGGCGGAATCTCACGACGTGGCCGGCGGCGACGTCGTCGGGGTTGAGCAACGTCTCGTGCTTGGTCCATCGACCGAAGAACGCATAACCGGTGTAACGGGGGTTTTCCAAGATCGCGCGGACGGTGCTGCCCTGCCAACCGTCGGCCAACCGGTGGCGGTTCTGATCGGGTCGGCGGGCCGAGGGACACGGGATGTTGTCACGGTTTAATCCAGTCGCGATCGCCCGGTCGCCCTTGCCGTCGAGATACTCGGCGAAGATCCGCCGCACCACCTCGGCGGATGCATCGTCAATCGCAAGAACCCGCAGCCGGTAACCTTCGGCTGCCTTGCGGGGGTTCGGGTGGGGTCCACCATCGACGACCAGGTAGCCATACGGTGCGCGGCCGCCTTGATGGCGACCCTCGTTGACCACCTGGGCATCCATCGCGGCGCGGACCCTGGCTTGGACGTGTTGGCGCTCGGATTCGCTCATCCCGCCGAGCACGCTCATCAGCATCTTGTGCGACGGGTTGCGTTCCTCGAACTTTCCACCCAGCTCCGGTACCCACAGATCAACGCCGTAGGCCGCGAACCGGGGCGCGGTCAACGAGAACTGGTTGCCGAACCAGCAGCGGGTGCCCTCCCCCACGACGACGCCTGCCCAACCGCGGTTCGGGTTCTTTAGCTCGGCGAGCAGTTGCAGCGCGACGTCGCGCCGTTCCCATGGGACAGAGCGCGACTGGCCAATGTCGAAGTACTCGGCGACTACGCGGCCTCCGAGCGGCTCGACGAACTTTTGGGCGTTGCTGATCTGCCACGCCAGTGAGGTCTCGGGGTCCTGGTTGTCCTCCGTTGAGCAGCGGCCATAGAACGCCAGCGCGCCCACGCCATTGTCGGGAGCGTTGACTGTTTCCACTCCCAACAGGTCGTCCAGGACTGCCCACTCGTTGGCTTGCTCTGACACAGCGCACGGACCCCCGCTCATGCTGCCCGCTGGCGCCCGGTTGCGCGGCGGGTGTCTGACTCTGCCACCGAGCGCAGGATGCGGAGAAGCACTCCCGCGGCGCCGGGTAGCAACGTTGGCGGTTCGCTCGGATACCTGACCGTAATCTCAGCGACCGCGAAAGCCGAACATGCGCGCCCAGGCCTGTCCGCGGGGGAGCCGGGCACCCGCAGCGGGGTCACGTTGTTCATGGCTGTCCTCTCGCCTCTCACGCGGCTTGATCGCTAGTTGCCGAACGGTCGTCACCGGGTGGTGCTCCGCTGGTGGCGAGTTGGGCGGCGGTGTATTCGGCGTGCCATCGTTGTCGTTCGGCGACGGCCTGCAGCAGCAGCACCGGTCGGGGTGGGATGTCGGGGTCGGTGGGGGCGGTGCGTTCCCATTGGTATGGCCCGTCTTGGGGGCCGTGGGCGGGTTGGATGCCAGCATCTTGGAGGAGTTGCCGTACGAAGGCGCCGCGTTCGGCCCGGTGATCATCCAGTGTCTTGTTGGACCATTTGCGGGAGACCAGGACACGTCGTCCGGCGATGCCCAGGTGTTGGGGCTGGTGTGCTTTGCCTGTGCAGCGTCCGGGTGTCATGGAGTGGCGGGTGCCTTGGGGTTGGATGCCGTAGAGCAGCCAGAGGGGGCAGCGTGGTGAGCAGGGTGTGATGCGGAGTTCGGCGTGTAGCCGGCGGGCGTGGTCGCGGTGTGCGTCGGTGGCGTGTTCGGTGAGCCCGGCGGCTTGGCCGATGCTCTTGGACAGGTATTTCGTGAGGTAGCCGATATGTCGGCCGGCTTCTTCGGTGCCGCCCAGGATGCCCTTGACGTGCACCTGTTCCCCGAATTGCACGACGTGAGCGGGCTCGGTCAGTTCCTCGCAGGCCTGGTCCCAGGTGGGCAGTGGTGTGCCGGTGTCGGGGTCGGTGAAGGCATTGGCTCTGGTGTCCCAGACAGGCATCCGTTCGTCGGTGTAGACGAGCTGGTCATGCGCTGGCCACCACACCTGGTGATAGGTCGCCGCCGTGATCGCCCGTAACTCGACGCGAGAGATCGCTCCCCGGATCGCGGCATGGAAGTGCGGGGCACCGCGTTTTTGGGGTTCGACGGTGCCGAAGTACTGCACGTCCCACCCGACACAACGGCGAGTGTTTTGCCAGAACCGGTCCAGTAACGCCGGGAAATGGATCGC
>DATAWX010000213.1:0-9969 GCA_036266995.1 Pseudonocardiaceae bacterium
GATCGCACTGGCACACCTCGTGGCCGATGAGGCCGCCGAGACTGGGCGGCACCCGGTGATGCTGGCCGCGCAGTGGGTCGCGGCCGGATTCTGCGTCGACACCGCCGCCGGATGGATACGACAGGGGGTCCATTCACCACATGCCACCCAACGCTAGACGCTCTCCTCGCAGCTCACTGTTTCATCGACCCCACCATCGACCCCACCATCGACCCCACCATCGGCCACAGTGGCATCGCCTTACCGTCGGATGACACCGGCCACAGCCTCAAAAGCCGTCGCCACCGACCATCCACCGCGTAGGTCACCCTGGGTGACATCTAAATCGGTGCGGCACACCCCGCAGGACAGCTCTCGCACCAGCAGTTCGTCACCGCTGCGTCGGGGCGCCGACTCTCGCACCGACACCAGCGGCCGGGTACTCATGGCCCCCGGTCGCTGCATCCGCCAGGCCAACATGAACTCATCATCGCGCGCTCAGCGCGCCGCCTGCGACGGCACCCTAGGCACCTCGATCCAGACCGACTCCGGGTGGTGCTCGATCACGGTGAGGTGCTGGAGTTGGCCGCTTCGGTCGTCGGTGGCGGCGATGAGCGGATCGTGCGGTCCCCCTCGCGGCGCACGTGTCATTTGCCATCGGTAACGCTTGGCCGCCGTGACGGTCCTGGGTGAGCGTGAGGCGCACCTGTCCGCAGTGCAGCGCCTGGCTCTGGTCGATGCCGCCGGGTGTTGGCTCTCTGAACCCAACGGCGGCGAGGAACTTGCCTACGCACTGCTTGCTGCGAGCTGCGCGACGGAGGTCGCCACCGAACACGCCTACCTCGCCCTGATCACTCCACCCGCCGAACCAGACGACGACATCGAGGCTCCTTCCTCGTAGCAGCCGCGATCAGATCCCACCGTGCAAAGGACGCGCTGTAACGCTGTGTGAGCAGGGAAAGGTTACGATGCGCAGCCGCCACTGATGGGTTACTTGGCGTCGGCGTCAGCGACATTGACCCGCAGCGTCCGTCCAGGAGCCCCTTCCACCCGGAACGTGTAGGTGGCGCTGTCGTTGAACAGCAGCGTTTGGTGTTCTCCCGGGTGGTAGAGCTGGTGGCCCATTCCCATGCCTAGGTCTGGGGTGCTGTCGACGGTGATCGTCTGTTTCGTGTCGTTGTCGATCTGGATGCTTTCACCCTTGTTGACGTTGACGTCCTGGGGAGTGAAGGCGAGGTGCGGCCCGAAGTGGATCTCCGCTACGGCTTGCTCGCCGCAGGTGTAGCGCTGGGTCGTGGAGACGTTGACGGTCAGCGCCGTGGCGGGGTGTTCCTTGCTGGACAGCACGTAGCTACCGGGCTTGGTGAACGGAACGTGTTCCATCTCCTGGGGATCGAGCACCATGTAGCGCAACCCGTCGTCGGGTTTGGTCACCAACGTGAAGGTGTTGTTGGTCTTGTTCATGACCAACAACGTGTTTCCAGTATCAAGATTGACGCTGGTCTGGTCGTAGGTGTCGTTGACGACGTTGACGTTCACCGCTGGATCGCAGTTGGTCGGTGCGGCCTGGGCTGGGGGGCCCGAACCACTCGATACCGGGTTCGGCGGAGAGCTGCCGCAGCCTGCTAGCAGGACGCTGGCGCCGACGAGTGCAACGGCGCCCAACCAGTTGTTGGACATGGCGGTTTCTTCCTGTGTGCGGCGGTTAGTAAGGGGAGCGTCACCGAGGGAACTGGACCCTAGGGAAGTGAGCCAGCGCCTTAGCTGGATCTGAGAGAGTTGGTTGCCTGACGGCGCCCGGTGTGCTGCTGGAGGCGCCGAGAAGCGCGTAACTACGCCGTCTAGAGCAACGGCTTACGCCATTAAGCCTGTCCACGCCTCAGTTTCGTGAGGACTATCGAGACGCTCACGGCTGAGCAGCAACTCGCCGAGCCGGACGAAGTAGCGGTGTACGTCAAGGCGTTCGGCCTGCTGCGCGCGGCTGCCGTCACCGGCCCGGACGCCGTGGCCCTCATCCAGCGGGTCGCCGCCGAGCTGCGGGTCCACAGCTGACCCCCATCGCCCTCTAGACAAGGCGGGGAACCAGCGGCACGGTTGAGGAGGATCGGCGCCCATGCCGCTGGCCACCCGACCGCTAACGCGCTAGCCGAGCCTCGCGCAGCGTCGCAGGCCGTACGTAACGGCAGCGTGTCGTTATGGCTCCCCGTGCCGAGCTGCGCGCAGCAGCGCCGACGTCCAGCAGCTGCTGGGCAAGGTGGTCATCGACCCGACCAGGACTACACCCGCGAGTACCCGAGCCACATGCCAGCGAAGATCACCGTTCGGCTCAAGGACGGCATGGTCGCACGCGCACCGTCCAGGGCTTTCCCGGCCTGCCATCGCACCCGTGCTGGAGACCATCCTCTATCGAACATTTCTGGTCCGCTCGGCTTAGATCAGCGCGGGCCGAACGGTGTTGATCCAGGCCGAGGTTCCGGTCCGTTGCGGCGCGGCCAACGGGTACAGACTGACTGGATGACCGATGGCAAGGCCGCCGACCGCGCGGCGGAGCTAGCACCCGAGCCGGCTGTGGCGGGCCGCAATCCCCACCATCCGGCTGCCCACAGCGGCGGCCTGTTCGGGCTCGCCCTCGGCGCGCTCGGTATCGTTTTCGGTGACATCGGCACCAGCCCGCTCTATGCGGTGCAGACGGTGTTCTCGATCGACAACCACGCGGTCAGCCCGACGCCGGGCGACGTGTACGGGGTCATCTCGCTGATCTTCTGGTCGGTCACGCTGATCGTGACGGTCAAGTACGTGTCCTTCATCCTGCAGGCCGACAACGACGGTGAGGGCGGCGTCATGGCGCTCGCCGCGCTGGTCCGCGGCGTGTCCGGTTCCTCGGCCCGGCTCGCCTCGATCGCGCTGGCCCTTGGCGTGCTGGGCGCGTCGCTGTTCTACGGCGACTCGCTGATCACGCCGGCCATCTCGGTGCTCTCGGCGGTGGAGGGCCTGGAGGTCGCCCGGCCCGAGCTCGCTGAGGCGGTGCTGCCGATCGGGATCGCCATCCTGACGCTGCTGTTTGTGGTGCAGCGCTGGGGAACCCACCAGGTCGGGCGGCTGTTCGGACCGGTGATGGTGCTGTGGTTCGGCACGCTCGCCGTCCTCGGTGTGCCGCCAATCGCCGCGCGCCCCAGCGTGTTGCTCGGGTTGTCGCCGACCTACGCCGTGTCGTTCTTCGCCGTCCACCCGCTGACCGCGTTTTTGGCAATGGGCGCGGTGGTGCTGGCGATCACCGGCGCCGAGGCCCTTTACGCCGACGTGGGCCACTTCGGGCGGCGCCCGATCCGGGTGGCGTGGTTCGTCCTGGCCTTCCCCGCGCTGACACTGAACTACCTGGGGCAGGCGGCGCTGATCCTGACCGACCCCCACGCCGTCGACAACCCCTTCTACCGGCTCGCCCCGGGCTGGGCGCAGCTGCCGCTGGTGGTGCTGGCCACCTGCGCCACGGTGATCGCCTCGCAGGCGGTGATCTCCGGGGCGTTCTCGGTGTCGCGCCAGGCCGTCCGGCTCGGGTACCTTCCGCCCCTGACCGTCCGGCACACCTCCACCCAGGAGAGCGGCCAAATCTACGTGCCGGCGGTGAACTGGCTGCTGTTCGGCGGCGTGCTCGTGCTGATGGTGGTCTTCCGCTCCTCGGACCGCCTGGCCACCGCCTACGGGCTGGCGGTCACCGGGACCCTGCTGCTGACCACCACGCTGTTCCTCATCTACGCCACGACCGCGTGGCACTGGGCGCGGTGGAAGCTGGTGCTAGTCGCCATCGTGTTCGGCGGCGTCGAGCTGACCTTCCTCGCCGCCAACCTGACCAAGATCGTCCACGGTGGCTGGCTGCCACTGCTCGTCGCCGCGGTGGTGGTCACGGTGATGACCACCTGGCAGCGGGGCCGCCGAATCGTGACCGCCCGCCGCGTCGAGGTGGAGGGGCCACTTCCGGACTTTGTGGAGAAGCTGAACGCCGACGGCATCCCCCGGGTGCCCGGCACCGCCGTGTTCCCCCACCCCACCAAGGAGACCGCGCCACTCGCGCTGCGGGCCAACGTCGAGTTCAATCACGTGCTGCACGAGCGGGTCGTGATCGTCAGCGTGCAGTCGGAGAACGTCCCACACGTCCCACCGGGCGATCGGGTGACCATCGACCAGCTCGGCCACACCGCGGACGGCATCGTGCACCTGCTCGCCCGGCTTGGCTTCCAGGACGACCAGCACATCCCCGACCTGCTGCGTGAGTCCCGCGGCCTATGCGAAGAACTCGAATTCGACGCGGACACCGTGTCGTACTTCCTGTCCCACATCATCATCGAACGCGGCCCCCAGCCGGGCATGAGCACTTGGCGCAAGCGACTGTTCATCGCCCTCGCCCACAACGCGGCCACCCCGGCCACCTACTTCAAACTGCCCCTCGACCGCACGGTTGTGATGGGCTCGCGCATCGAACTTTGATCGAGCTGTAAGGGCTGTCTAGCGCGGAGCGTCGCCATGACCAGCAAGGACGATGTAGGCGGCGACTCCGAACGCGGACAGCGGGCCGATGTTCTGGGCACTGGAGGCCGTGCCCAAGATCGTGCTGATCAGCCCGAGACTGAGGATTGCTTCGATGACGAAGGCCTGGGGGCGCTGAACCTGTGGGATTCCAGAAGGCCTGCGCCTTTGACCTGGGTGATCGGTGTACTCAGCCGCCAGGGCATGATCGTGAGCCGTGTCAGGATTCCTCCGCATTGCCCGCGGGCGAACTGTTTCGCCGAACGGTTCGCCATCCGCATCCGTGAACTCCCGGACGGCGCAGCCCGGGGAACATCGGTGAACCCACCACGGCTTGGCGGCAGTTATTCGGCCAGATCTGTCATACAGCGACTCGCCCACCGTCGACGTGCAGTATCGCTCCGTGTACGAAACTCGATCGTTGGCTTGCCAGGAACACGATCGAATCCGCGATCTCCTGTGGGGAGGCTGGACGTCCGGCCGGTGCAGCGGCAGCGAGGGCATCGAGGTTTTCACCCATATCTGCGGTGCCTTCGGTACGCGTGGGGCCAGGACTGACCGCATTGATTCGCACCCCGCGTGGCCCGTACTCGGCGGCCCACGACTTGGTCAGCAGCTCCAGTGCCGCCTTGCTCGAGCCGTACAGCGCCATGCCTGCCATGCCGAACTGCGCCACCATCGTCGTGACGTTGATGATTGCCCCACGGCCGCGCTCGGCCATCTCCGGCGCCAGCGCGGCAACCAGAAAAAACGGCACCTTGACGTTGACGTCAAAGACGGCGTCGAAGTTCTGTTCGGTCGTCTGCTCGGTGGGACCAAACGGATAAATTCCAGCGTTGTTGACCAGCACGTCGATCGGGCCAACCAGCTTCTTCGCCCGAGCAGCTAACGCCTTGGCGGAGGCCTCGTCGTGCAGCTCGGCCCGCACGAAATACGCCTGGCCACCGGCGGCGCGAATTTCCTTCACCACCTGCTCGCCCCGGACCTCGTCGCGTCCAGAAAGCACCACCCGCGCGCCGTGCTCGGCAAGCGCCATCGCAGTCGCTTTACCGATACCGCTGGTGGCACCAGTGACCAAGGCCGAGGTTCCAGACAGTTGCCATGTCATTGAAACTATTCACCCTCTCCAGCACTCGTCGCCGGTCCCGGCGATCGCCGTTGGGAAACACAGCCGGCGTCGGTGGATGAAATGCCCGCCGTGGCCGAAGGATTCCTGTCCGGGCATTCACTGGCCTTATGCCGAGATAAGCAGCGGCTATACCATCCGTAACCAGCGGCGATTCGAAAGATTCCGGCTGCCGCGCGGCACGGCGGTGCTACACCGCCGGGAAGCTGGCGACCAGGTGCCCCAGGTCGCGTCGATGTGACTCAGCGCGCCAGACCGCCCAGGTTCGCCGCACGAGGGGATGGCCCACCAGCGGCGACCAGCACACGGTGTCTGGAAGAGGTTGTGACCACCCCGCCGGGGCCAGCGCGAAGGCACGGCCAGTGGCCACGGCGGCGAACTTCACCTCAGCGATGAGGCCCTGCCCTTCGGTGGCGACGTAGCCGGGATCCACGCCGTGGCTGCGCAAGATCGCAGTGAGCTCGTCATACCAGGCCGGGCTGTCGCTGCGCGGGAAGCTGACCCAGTCCATCCCGGCCAGCGCGTCCAATCGGATGCCCTTGGGCCCAGTGAGGTTAGGGGCATGGTTGCTGGCCAGCAGGACCCCCAGCGGTTCCTCGACAACCGGCACCGCGTCAAACTCCGGCCCGATCGGATGCTCGCGCAGCAGCCCCAGGTCGAGCTGGTCGGCGCGCAGCGCGGACAGCTGTGCAGCGGTGGACAGGTGCACCACCTGCGCGCGGGTGGTCGGATATGCGGCCGCCAGACCGGCCAGAGCAGTCGACAGCAGCTCAGGCGGTAGCTCCAGTGGAACCCCGATCCGCAATACCTCATCGGCGCCTGAGCTGTGCCGGGTCATCGCCGCCATGGCCAGGTCGTAGCGATCGAGCACCGCGCGCGCTTCCGTATACAGGGTTCGTCCCGCCTCGGTGGGCCGCACTCCGCTGGTGCTACGCGCCAGCAGTTGCAGGCCCAGTTCCCGCTCTAATCCGGTGACCATCTGCGATAGTGCTGGCTGGCTCAGATGCATCCGGCGGGCTGCGGCCGACAGGGCGCCCTCGTCGACCACGGCCACGAACCCGCGTAGCTCCCTCAACTCCATGCACCTATCGCACCACGGCGCAATTGGTGCTCCCGCGCTCAGCCTGGTCCTGGGCTCAGCGCCCGTAGCCTGCCGAGGATGTGACCGACGCGCGAATCGCTCCGTGCGCATCACGGCGAACAGGAGATCGTCGTGATGTCGCCGTCATGCTCGGGTACGTCACCGACCCGCAACGCGGGGCGGCCTCGTGCGCCGCCAACTGTCAGACCCTGATGTCGATCCCCACGATGCGGTCATGGAGGTGCGGGCTTACCCCATCAGCGAGATTGAGCTGCAGATCGCCCATGAGGCCCGCTAGCACAGTTGCACTGAGGCGAAAAGCGTCCTCGCCAACGCCCAAACCAGCAAAGCAGCCTCAACAGGCCCCGTGAAGAACCGTGACAAACCGGGCATTCGAGGCTTGCTGCGTGGACCCTGGGCGGGTAGGTGTGACCAACTCGGGCCGGGCGCTGAATGCAACAGTGCCTGCACGACTTGCAGCGCCACTGGCTCGGCTGGGCACCGGACCTCATGGCGCGAAGCGACCGCTGGCCATCTCCACTTGGTCCCGCCGGCTCCTCACACTCCGCCGGCTCCTGCGGTTCGCTGCCCGGGAAGAATGGCTGTCCTCGACCCCGGGTCCATCGTCGACGTCACCGCCACCGGCCATGTGCCGCCGGCCGTCACCCTGGGCCGTCCCGGTTATCGCTCCTGGTGGAGTGGGCGGCAACATCAGCAGGGATAGTCCGTTTTCATGCAAAAGGTGAAGGTCGGTAGGGCTGGGCTGGAGGTAGCCATGCGCGCCGAACGCGTCCCCGACGTGCACGACCAGGTCGCGGGAGTCGACTCGATCGGAGAGCTCGCCCACCGCCGCGATCATCACCTCGATGTCGGCGTCGAGTCGTTCGCGGGCATAGTCGGTTGCCCGTTGGATCCGGTCGGGCACCCCGGTCGACTCCTCCGACGGTTCCACCAGCGCGCACAAGCGGATCCGTCTACCCGGGTCCGCAGCCGCCTGGCCAGCGAAGTCAATGAGCTGATCGAGCTGTTGCTGCAGGCCGATATGCCCTGGGGGTCTCAGATTGACGGGCCGGTGATCCGCCAGCTCGGCCAGCCGAGCATCGACGGCCAAGACGATGTCGTCGATCTCGACCCGCGGTTTCAGGCCATGGCCCGGGAGGGCCACGGCCACTGGGCAACCATGCAGCACCTGCCGCCCGACACTGGCGGTCAGTCGGGGCCGATGTCGCGCCCGCCCGACCACCACACACTTCGCTCCGCCTCCGGTGGCGAGTTCGTGCAGACCCCTCGCGGTGGTTGCCGCCCTGATCTCGCTGGACCGGCACTTGACGCTGCCCCCGACCAGCCGCGCCCCTTGCGCAGCAGTGACCGCGACCCGCGACTCGTGCGCAGCGCTCCTAATCGCACCGGGGGCCGCGATGGGCGGGTGCACGGTGACCAGATGAATACCCGCCCTCCACCACCGCGCCAGCGGCAATGCCAACGCCACCGCCTCCCGCGCACCGGTGGACCCGTCATAGCCGACCAGCACAGTTCGGTCACTCATCGCTAGACCGCGTTGAAACGTCCCACCTCACCTGGTGCTGGGTCCAGGTGTCCGCGGCGGCTGAGTTCGGGTGCATCGATCCCATGACGGCCACGATCCCGCCCAGGCCTGCTTGGGTCTTCGCGGCCAGCACCCAACGTGGGTACCCCGCCAGCAGGGGTTGATCGGGCACCAGTCGCTCACCTGAGCCGGGGTGACTACCGGCTGGCGTGTGGGATGCAATTACATACCGTCGGCGTCGAGCGCGATGCGCTGCGCCGACCGCTGCACGCCAGAGGCCTGGCCCATCTCGTGAGGTTCGATTCGACGGTGGACGAGGTGATCGCGGAGCTCCCACTCCCGGTGATCTCGCGCGCCGGCTCTCACCCGGACGAGGACGATCCGGATTCAGTGTATGACCTTGGTCAGGATCACGCTCGCCCCGTCGGGCCCTCCGGCGAACACGGCCCGCGGTTGCGCTCCGTTCACGCCACCGGGCCCGCACCGGACCACCACTCCAAGACCGCCTCGGCGAACTGCTCGCCACCCGACCTGATCGGCTGAGCATCGATCTCAGCCGGGTCTCGTTCATGGGCTCAACCGGTTTTTCGGTGTGATCTGTACCGGGCAGAATGCCCTCGCGGCAGACACAAAGCTTCAGCTCAGCGGCATCAGCGGCGGGCGGTAGCAGCCCCGCTGGAGATAACTGGACTGAACCGTCTGTTCGAGGTTCTGCCAGATCCACCCACCGCCAGCGGCGACCAGAGCTGACAAACCGCGTCGCCGCCGGTGGTGGGTTGCCGCCAGGACGGCAGTACGAATCAGGTAGCTGGAGTCTGCGGCGTGTCTTGGGCCTTCCCGACCGATCCGGGCGGCAGACCAGTCCCTTTCGAACGTCCGGTCCCTTTGTCTGCGTCCTCCGGAACACCTGCGGGAAACGACCCGGCTCTGGCCTTTTCGACCTTTTCCTCCGGAGTGTCCTGATCGCGCTCGTCCACTGTCACATCGCTCCTCACGGTTGTTGATCTCCTACCGTTACTCCCCCTGTTGCGAGATGTACCCATCGCGACTGCCGCCTAACCATCCCGAGGCGGGCAGCGGTTTCGGGTACGGGATGTACGCCGACGCAGCGTGCGACGATCGGAGCGTGCCTGCTGACTGGGTTGCCCCCGTGATGGTCTGGCTCCGATCTAGCTCAGTCCAATCCTCCGGCTCCGGCCGCGGTGTGGGGAGCCCCTTCCTTGTCCCGGTTTTGTTCTCCTGCCTTCAGGTCCGCTCGGCTTCGCTTCGTGAGCAGATACACGTGCATTGACCCGTGTGTGGGGGCCCGTTACTTTCTCCTCAATGCGCTGTTAGTGAGTCCGCGCGGGGTAGGGCGATGGCGAGTTCGGTGACATCGCCAGGTGGTCGGTTCCTAGCGGCGGTGACGTGGCGGGGGTGACCTGCGCGGGGCCCGGTGGCGGTGCGGCGGTCCCGGCTGCCCAGCCGGTGATGCTGGTTCGCTATCGGCCGGCGTGAGCGGGCAGAGCGCGGCCACCGTGCATCTGGTTTCGGTGCTGCCGCAACTCCAGGCGGGTGCGGCCGCCGCGTTGTGCGGTGCTGTGCTGTGCTTCGTCGAGATCGAGATCGTCGGCCCCGGTCAGGGCATGCCGTGCACGGTGTGCCTCCTCCATCGGGTGAGCGTCGCTAAGGTGGGCCGTGCAGCCACCCGTGGTCAGCCCCGACAGCGGAGGTGCT
>DATAWX010000214.1:0-10459 GCA_036266995.1 Pseudonocardiaceae bacterium
CTGGTCGGTCGGGTAGGTGGTACTCCTCGGCTATCAGGAGCCCGTTCTCACGCCCGGCGCGACACGCCACCGTGATCAAATCGCTACCCACCGTCACCTCAGGCCAACCCAACCAACATCATTTACCAACAGGCTCTAAGAGGAGAGCCCACCCCGCTAAGGGGCCCTGGGAGCCGTTGGTTCATCGCGGCTGCCAGGGCCCGCTTAGTTGTGACACGACCCAGGGCGGCACCACGGACAAGCTCGACGATATCGACTACCCGGCCTACACGATGGGTACCGCCGCGGAGCTGCTCGGTGTGCAACCCGCGTTTTTGCGCAGCCTGGATGCCGCGGGGCTGCTGAGTCCGGGGCGCTCTGCGGGCGGGCAACGCCGCTACAGCCGGGCCGATCTCACGCTGGCTACCCGGGTCCGGGCCCTGCTCGATCAGAACATGCCATTGGCCGCGGCCACCCGCATCGTCAGCCTTGAACACCAACTCGCCGCCGCCCACCGGCGCATCACCCACCTCGAACAGACCACCGGCCAGTCCAGCGCGGACCCGAGCGACCACTGAACCGACGATCCCCCTGACACTTCAGCGCTGCCGGCGAGCCGGTGTCCTCCCGCCGCGCCTGTGTCCGGGCGAAGTCGATCAGTCGTGGTCGGTTCTTGACGGGCCGAGCAGGGCTGTGGAGCACGAGCCCGTGGACCGGCTCCACGGTGTCGGGAGCCCGGGAATGGTAGTGGCTCGCGGTCTTGACAGCGCTGGTGGTGGATGTTACAAAGTACGCCGACAACAACGGTGGACAGGTTAGGAAGCGCTCGCACGAGGCAGCGCAAGGGTAGGTGCACAAGAACACGCAGGAGGTCGAGGAACGGTCACGATGGAGGTGGTCGCCGCGAAGAGTAGGCGTACATCGGAATCAAGACAGGTTCATTCCCTCTAGAAAGGGGGTCCGGCCGAAATCGGTCGGACCCCATTTTCTTTGTGCACTCCTCGACGCCTCGATAGTGCGCAGAGCGGTGCTGCCCGCATGACTTAACCAGCCTAAAGCGACGGCTTCTCGTACAGTCCACAGGCAGGGTTCCCGGATGGGAACCGAGCTTCTGGAGGGGGTCGAACCAAAAACCACCTACTGGAAGCCAACCTGCGGTTGGTGGTGTCGCTGGTCAAACGCTATACCGGCCGCGGCATGCCATTCCTGGACCTGATCCAGGAGGGCAACCTAGGATTGATCCGCGCGGTCGAGAAGTTCGACTACACCAAGGGATTTAAGTTCTCCTCCTACGCCACCTGGTGATCCGCCAAGCCATCACCCGAGCGATGGCCGACCAAGCCCCGCACCATTCGGATCCCGGTACACATGACCGAGGTCATCAACAAACTGGGCCGCATCCACCGCGAACTGCTTCAGGACCTGGGTCGCGAGCCCACTCCCGAGGAGTTGGCCACTCAGATGGACGTCACCCCGGACAAAGTGCTCGAGCTCCAGCACTACGCCCGGGTACCCATCACGCTAGACCAGACCCTCGGCGACGACGGCGCTGCCACTATGCCGACGAAGCTAGCCGAACTGTCGGCATCGTCAATGACGCGCGTTCATCGTCATCTTCAGCGGCGGTCAACAGACTACGGCCGTGTTGACCTGCTGAAGCATCCCGCAGGATCCACGGAAGTCCGCCGCCGCACGCGGTGATTGTCACGCAGTTCGTCACGCACCAGCGCCCACGATGATTACCATCCCCGGGGGCATGACGACGCGGAATTGGTCAGCGATCTCCGCGCCAGCCGTGTCCGCGGCGGCGAGCAACGGCCAGTCAGAGATACGCCAGCAGATCGCCCAGCGGTACTCGTTAGACCATCCCGGTCGGCGAGACGGCATGCTGCATCCGCACATGGCATGACCGATATCGGGGGTGCGCAGGTCCCCCGGCGGTGCTCCGCTCTGGTGCACGACCAGCAGGGACCACCGACCACGCAGGTCCAGCGCATGCTGCGGGACTGACCCCCACCACGGGGCGTGCGCCTGACCTGTGGTGTGCCAAAACTCGCCACAGGAGTGATGAGCTGAGGTTCCGTTGACCCCACGTGATCATGGAATGATCAGCTGCCGTGTTGTTCCGGCTGCTGTATCTGGCCACGATCACGCTGTTCGGCTGGCTCGGGCTACTCACTCGCAGCGTCGCGGCCAAGAACGTCGAGATCCTAGGAACACCTGGTCAAAGCCTCAAACCGAGTTTTGGCACGCCGCAGGTCAAGAGAGTTGAGGGCTGAAGATCGCTTCGTGCTAACGAGCTGACGGATGAAAATTTGACTATAGGGTTAGATCACCCAATCGAGGATAAAGATTACCCAACTGGGGGTCGATGTCACCGCCTCACCTGGCCATTCTAAAGCAAGGGCACCGGGGCCGTCGCAATGGGGGTCGCTCCGGAGAAACGAGTCGCACTCGAATCGACATCCGCATCGTATGGGGGCCTGAGATGGTGACCATGGATTCCTCGTTTATGCCTTCGATGGGTCGGCGTGGCTTTCTGGGTCTTGCGGCGGTATTGACCGCCACTGCCACGACCTCCTGCAGCTCGGCGCGCAACGCCCCATCGGCTCCTGCTGTCAATGACACGAGCCGGGACCTCGCTCGCGCACTGCTACTGGTTGGCGATCGCCAGGATGACCTCAAACTCCAATACTTGCAGATTCTGATCGACCACGGGTTGCCGAAAACCACCAGCCCGAAGAGGGTCCTTATCGTAGGCGCTGGTATCGCCGGGTTGGTCTCGGCGAAGCTCTTACGCGATGCCGGGCACACTGTCACGATCCTGGAGGCCAACGCCAACCGGACCGGTGGGCGGATCAAGACGTTCCGGGGAGTGTTTTCGGATAAAGCCTTGCACGCTGAAGCGGGAGCGATGCGCCTGCCCGACTTCCATCCCATGGTGCTCGCGCTGACAGACAAGCTCGGAATCCGCCGTCGACCGTTCTACAACGCTGATGTCGCTCCCGGGGCCGAACCGACCGGTCAAGTGCCGCCGGTGGTCTATCGCTCCTTCACCGGCCAGACCTGGACCAATGGCCCCCCGGTGAGCTTCCAGGCGCCCGCGTCCACCGGACGCAGCCTCATCCAGGTCAACGGACTGAAGGTGACCCGGGCCCAGTACGCGGCCGACCCGGCGGCGGTGAACCGCTTGTTCTCCTCATCGCTGACCACCACGACAGGCGCCGCGGTGGACCACGCGCTGGGCCCGGTCACGGTCACGCCTACCGGCGCGATCGATGATCAGATCGAAGCATGGGCCAAGCTGATCAGCACCTACGACGACTACTCCACGCACCGCTACCTGGTGGAGTCGGCCGGGTGGAGCCTCCCCGACATCGAGGCGGCCGGCACGTTGGACAACATGACGTCCCGGTTGCACTATTCGCTGTTCCCGACCCTCATGGACCACGCGATCATCACCCCCACCTCTCGTTACTGGGAACTCGAAGGCGGCACGGCCACCCTGACCGATGCGCTCACCACCTCGCTAGCCGACACTCTGAAGTCGAACCGGCGGATGACCAAACTGACCCAGACCTCGAGCGGCGTGCGAATCGAGACCACCGCAGAGTCCGGCACCGAGGACGGGGACCGCGGCGGCCCTGAAGCACCGGTAGAAACGTTTGAGGGTGACTACGCCATCATCACCATTCCGCTGACCGCCCAACGTTTCTGCGAGTTCGTGCCCGCACTGTCCTACCCGAAACGGCGGGCGATCACCGCTATGCATTACGACGCAGCCACCAAGGTACTCTTGGAGTTCAAGAACCGGTTCTGGGAGCAAGGAGACCAGGGATTCACTGGCGGCGGCTGTACCACAGACAGCCCCAACCGCTTCACCTATTTTCCCTCTCATGTCCCCGAGTCGCGCGGCGGGGTGGTACTGGCCTCTTACACATGGTCCGACGACGCCCAGCGCTGGGACTCGCTCACCGACGATGAGCGTTACGCCTTCGCCTTGGACAACATGGCCAGAATGTTCGGTCCGCAGGTCTATCAGGAGTTCACCGGAGTTGGCGCAACTCAGTCCTGGATCCGCGCCCGCTACGCCTTAGGCGAGGCCGCCATCTTCACCCCGGGCCAGCTGCATGAGTACCACCTACCGACCCGTGGCATCGAGGGAAGAGTGCATTTCGCCGGTGAGCACACCAGCTTGAAACCAGCATGGATTGAAGGCTCGCTGGAAAGCGCGGTACGCACCGCCGTGGAAGTCAACCAACGCTGAGCACCCGGGAAGGGGCCCGGCCAGCTGGCTTAATCACCCAACAGCAGCAGACGAAGGCGGCAAGGTATAGGGCTCCGTCTCGTAAGCGGCTGAGTCGAGGAAGGTGAACACAAAACGACTCCGTCGATGAGTATGACGTCGGTGTCGGGCAACGAGGTCTGACCATCGCCCGTGATGACGGTGCCGGATCGGATGACGGTGCTTCGCCCGAGCACGGGAAGCCCGTCGATCGGGATCGGCCGCACGCCGATCCGGCTCGCCTTGGCAGGCTTCGCCCGAGCGCGCCACCGTCACCACCGTGGTCAAGGCCACCGACCGGCACGGCTGATCGCCTGCCGCCCGTCGGTGCTGGTGGGTGGCATGCTGTGCGGCGTGGGGCAGCCGCGAGGGATCTTCTTAAGTCATACGTCGGAGCTGCGTCGACTGCCCAGCGGCGGGTCCTTTGTGGATGCGGCCGAGCGGGCGGTGTCGCGGGCCGGTGACGCGATCACGGACATGGCCTACTTCGCCGCCAGAGACGCCCAGCCTAGCGAGGTGTGCCGCACGGCAGTACGGGCCGCGGATGTGTTCCTCGCCGTCGTCGGTTTCCGGTATGGCGCGCCGGTACGCGACCGCCCCGAGCTGTCCTACACCGAGCTGGAGTTCCAGACCGCTGGTGAGGCCGGCCTGCCACGGCTGGTATTCCTGCTCGATGACGCGACCGAAGGCCCGAGGCTCTCCTGGTTGATCCCGACCATGGCCGGCGGCAGGAGTCGTTCCGGGCCCGGCTGGTTGACTCCGGATTGACCGTGGTGAAGGTCAGCAGCCCCGGGGGCGCTGCACACGGCGGTGTATCAGGCGCTGGTCGAGCTGCCGGGAGCCGAGTCGGGGCGAGCGCCGGTCGGCCCGGTCTGGGACGTGCCCGCCCGCAGCGCCCAGTTCACCGGCCGCGCCACGTTGCTCGCGCAGCTACGACGTTCGCTCCTGGCCGGTGGCACGACGGTGGCGCACGCCTTGCACGGCATGGGCGGGATCGGCAAGACCGCGCTGGCCATCGAGTACGCCCACCGCCACGGCGACGACTACGACGTGGTGTGGTGGGTGCCCGCAGAGCAACCCTCCCTCATCCCGCAACGCCTGGCTGATCTGGCCCGTGCGCTCGATCTCGCCAACGACAAAGATGCCACCACGTCTGCGGTGTCGCGGCTGCTCGGTGCCTTGCGGGATCGGGACCGGTGGTTACTGATCTATGACAACGCCGAGAACCCGCAGCTGCTGGCCCCATTTCTGCCCGGCGGTGGGGGGCAGGTCCTCATCACCTCCCGCAACCCGCGCTGGCACGAGGTGGCCACTGCGGTGCCCGTTGATCTGTTCGACTCCCACGAGTCTGTCACTCTGCTTGTCTACCGCGTACCTCGGCTGTCAGCTCCCGACGCCACCCAGATCGCCGAAGCGGTGGACAACTTGCTGGCCATCCAGCGTGCCCTGCCATGACTGACGAGCCCCATCAGCGTCTACCCGAGCTGCTATAGATCCTCGTCCATGCGCATGGACTGGTCCCAGGCTCAGGAGCTGGGTGAGGGACGAGGCCCTGCCTTGGCGTCTGGCCGCGCTGCCTGTCTGTCTTGCTTTCCCTGCTCTTTGAGCTTGGATTCTTGGGCTTTGCTCGTTGAGCGGTACTCCGCTTGCTGTGCTCGGAGCTCACGTTGCCGGTCAATCTTGGACTGCCGGTCCCCCTGGTAGGGGATCTCGCCCTGCGGCCCGTCGGGATCGGTCGTCGGCGATTCCGCCATTCCCGCGTGGGAGTCGGTAGGGCTCGTCCAGTATCCAGCATCTTCGGTCGTCACCGTTGACGAGGACGGCGATGATCGCGGTGGCGACGACACCGGCCCGTGATCCGGCGCGGGCGGCGGAGCAGCCGGAGCTGGCAGGGCACGATGGGCTGCCGGCAAAGGCTGCTGATGTGCGGGCGCTGCAGGGGGATCTGGGGGGTACGCCTTGGCCGGTGCCTGCTGGACAAACCCTGCCGGCGTGTCGATGGGTGCAACGGTTCCTGGATGCTCGTCACTGACCGCGGGCATTACTGGAGCCGGTAACCGGCCTGGGGCGAGTCCGGTAACTGGTTGCTCGGTGGACGACGAGGTGGTGGACATGGTCATCCCGCCCACGACGAGCACCAGCGCGGCACTTGCCGCCAGAGCGACCGCGGCTCCCGGTGTGCCGACTACCAGTCCGGCCCCCCAACTGGCCCACCGCCGTGCGCCCCGGGCATACCCCGACTGCCGAGCCGGGGCGGGACGCAGCTCGCCGTCTTGATTCAGCCCATTCATCGGCGTGACCGGCTGGTCAGTGATGGCAGCCGCAGGTGGCGCCGAGCTGGTGACGGGCTGGAAAAGGTCGACGACCTGGCGTGTGCGTGGGGGGGTTGAGGGGTTCGAGCAGCTCACCAAGACGCGGTCACCCACACTGAAGTCAGTGCAGCGGGCAGACCCCTGCGGTGCGGAGCCGGAAACACCAGGCGACTGGTTTGTAGTCACTGCTGCTTAGCCTCTCTTGCAGGTTCACCGGTGATAGGCGCCGGTCAACTACTCTTCGTGCTCAACCGATTACGGCGCTCACACACAGATCGCTCAGTCAAGCCATGCCGTTACGCCAGTCGGACCAGCTGTTGGAGCATGCCGCTGCTGGAGCGGTGGCACCCGCCGCAGTCGGGATTCCGGGAGCTGACGATCTGCTGCTGGCGGAAGTGCAAGCCGCGGCGGGTGCCGAGACGTCCGCACATGCCGCGTAGCGCGCGTATCTGCCGCTGTACGCGTGGTGAACGCGGCCAGGAGTGGCGATGCTGCGTCATGGTCGGCCGTGCATTTGTGGCTGAGGTGGTGAGTCCGGCAGACACCGGCGGTGGGCATCGCTTTCACAGCGCAGGGGGGACGAGCGATGACGGTCGCGTCGCGTGGCGCAGTGTGTCCAGGTTGCAGCAGCGGTGGCAGCCACCTGGGTTAACCGATCTTCTCCATAGCCACTGTCCGATGGATCGGCCGAGCATGTGCTTGGCGATGTGCTCATGCCCCGACCGATCGCTAAGATCCGAGCGTCGCCTTCACTGGTTCGTCGGGTCTGTCCTTGTGGCCGCTTCGACCAGTTCGAAGAGCGCGCGCGGCCCGTCGGCATTTGGCGGAGTCAATGATCACAGTGATCACTGGCGCCTGGGCCATCGTCGCGGACGGATCCACCGCGGGCGCACGGTGGTCTCGCCCCGGCCATGATCGGTGTGCGGCGCCCTGACCTGGTGGTTGCTAGAGCTCGCCGGGAGATCAACGTCGCAGGCTTCGCCTTTCGATCTTCGGTCTCGTGGCTGCTCCCGCAGTCGCAACTGACCGCCGGTCACCATCGGAGCCGCCGAGATGGCCTCACGGCAGAAGAAGCACCACACAAAAAAAGAATTCCATAGTCACGCAGTCGGTCACTCGAGGCCATCGCGACTCGATCGCAAATGGCCTTTGACCTGGTATTTTGCTGTCGGGGTGGCGGGATTCGAACCCACGGCCTCTTCGTCCCGAACTGCGGTCAGGGGTTGGTCGATGGAGGTTGTTTACGCACGTCACGGGCCGCTGGGGGCGCTATGGGACGGTGCTGGTCAGCCTCGTTGCTGTATTTCGCAGCTGTACAGCGGACGTCGTGCGCTGGTCCAAACTAGCTAGCTCGACGTCAGGCTCCGAGTGGCAGTGCTTCGTTCAGTTTTGGCCGCCATGGGGC
The DNA here is from genome assembly GCA_036266995.1 of Pseudonocardiaceae bacterium. GTDB lineage: Bacteria > Actinomycetota > Actinomycetes > Mycobacteriales > Pseudonocardiaceae. The sequence goes on from DATAWX010000214.1 coordinate 7,982, forward strand.
GTTGGGAGAGTGCCGAAGGCGTTCCCGAAGGTCCAGTCTGTCATTGACCTCGGCGAGGAAGTCTGGTGAGAGCCTCGGTCTGGGTGCTGGCACGGCTTCGGGGTCGTAGCGCTGGAACCATGCTTCGACCTCAGCCCAGCTCCAGAGTGGGTTCGATGAACGCTGCCGAGCGACGGGGGCTGGGAAGTCTCCGGGACCACGCTCGCCACGTGCCAGCAGAGCGATGCTCTGACGACTGCGGCCGACTCGCGCTGCGATCTCGCTGCCAGTCAGCCAGTCGTCGTCGGCCTCGACCCGGAGCACCCGAGCGCCGATACCGGCCTGCTCGACCTCGACGATGGCGGAGATGACGGCATCCTGTTCTGTCGGTGCTTCACGGTCGAAGAAGCCCAGGACCGTGCCGTCAGGTTCCGCGGAGAAGGAGCCGTCGTCGCAGCCAGCCTCATAGAGAGCGTCGAGCTGTTCGTCTGTCAGTTCGATGCCGCGGAGGGTCAGTCGAAATGTCCACTCAGTCATTACCCCTCCTCATTGTCACCGTGGTTGTGTTGGTCAACCCACCTGCGGATCTGCCGGCCATGGTTGAACGGCTCTTTGGCGTCGACCAGACCGAAAACATTGCTCTGCATGTGCACTTGATCCGATCCCACTTGTGGCCGGCTGCGGTTTGCTCGACCACGAAACCCAGTTGGGCTGCGTAGTCGAGTGCGTCGTTGATTTCCTTCTTCGGGTGTTTGGGATGCACGCAACTCTCACGTTAGGCAGGAGGTGTTACAGTTGTCAACACTGCGGTCCGAGAACGCTAGCACGAAGTTTTGGCGCGACAGGTGCCAGGCCATGGTTCGGTGGGGCACGACCGTGCGGTGACCGTTCCGGAGGGGACAAGATCGACTTCGCGACGTTCGACGCTACTGTACTTCGCAGCTGTACGGGCCGATCCTGACGCAGAAATCGATCATGAAACCATACGGCTCAAGCCGCTGACCTCGTACTTCAGACTGTCGGGGTGGCGGGATTCGAACCCACGGCCTCTTCGTCCCGAACGCGCGTAGAGCGTGATGACCAGTGTCAACAGGTGCCGTCACGTGCTCGTGGATCTCCGCGTCGGGTGCCCTGATGGCATCGCGTGTCAGTGGGTTGCTGACTTTTTGCTGACTCCGCTCAGCTTGCATCCTGGCCGAGACTCGACTAACGGGAGCTGCTGTGTCCTGCCCAAGAACAGTACCCAGCCAGTCGGGACTAGTTGCAGAGGGGCGGCGCGGACCAGGCGCGGGACCTGGTCTCGTGATGGATGAGCAAGTGAAATCAGGAGGCGCACCCGTCCCCTGATGAAGCGGCCGAGGGCTGGTGCTGCGAACACCGACCCCCGGCCTTGATCGCCAACCCTGTAGGGAGGGTGGAGACCCGATGCCAGACCCTAGGCAACTCGATCCGGACCGGCTCCGGGTGGTGCTCGATCATGGTGAGGTGGTGGAGCTGGACGGCGGCACGCTCGTCCTGGACGGTGACGAATCTCCGAGTGTGGTGTTGCGGCTTACGCCGTGGCGTGCTCGGTCGGTGGCCCGAGTGTTGCAGGAGTGGTCGTCGGTGTCGCGGATCTTCCACCACCCCACTCGGCCGCACCTGGACGAGCTGGACCTCTCGCGGACGCTGGAGCTGGCCGCCGCGGTGCTCGGCGACGGTGACCAGCCGATCTTGCGATCTCCTCGGGGTTCACGCGTCGTCCCCAACCGGCACCGTTTGGCCGCCGTCGCAGTCCTTGGCGAGCGTGAGGCGCACCTATCCGCGGTACAGCGCCTTGCCCTGGTCGATGCCGCCGCCTGGTGGCTCTCAGAACCCAACGGTGGCGAGGAACTCGCGTACGCATTGCTCGCAGCGACCTGTTCGGAGGCGGTCACAACGGAACACGTCTACCTTGCTCTGATCACTCCACCAGGCGAACCAGACGATTAGGGCGAGGCCTTTCCTCGTAGCAGCCGGTTCTACGGACCCAACCACGCAACACCTCTGGCCCGGACCATGACAAGGCCCGGCGACCCCATGTGAGGACTTCTCGTTCTCGGGTCGCCGGGCCTTTTGCCATTCGCGCGCCGCCGCCGGGCCGGCCGCCCGCAGCGGAGCGAGGACCGGACCGGCCCGGCGAGCAAGCGCGGCGGCCGAAGGCCCGCCCTTGACCGGAGGAAGGAAAGTTCTCACCAACTGTCATCGCGTGCTGTGTCCGGTCCCGGCTGATGCTTGACGTTGCGGTCTCACCTGATGCTTGACATCGGGCCTGATCGGGCCACCACCGTGGGCCCCCGGTTATTGACCCGGGTACAGCGCACGGCGCTGTCACTGAGTACAGATGTCGTTCAAGCCCTGGCCGAGCAGCACGGGGTATGTATCCGACCGCTGGCCATGCGCCGCATTGACACCACCACAGGCCGCGTCGAAGTGGTGCCCGTGGCCTGCGGGTCCACCCGGGACGACCAGTGCCACCCC
>DATAWX010000215.1:0-7033 GCA_036266995.1 Pseudonocardiaceae bacterium
GATCGCACTGGCACACCTCGTGGCCGATGAGGCCGCCGAGACTGGGCGGCACCCGGTGATGCTGGCCGCGCAGTGGGTCGCGGCCGGATTCTGCGTCGACACCGCCGCCGGATGGATACGACAGGGGGTCCATTCACCACAGGCCGCCCAGCGCTAGATGCTCTCCTTGCAGCTCACTGTTTCATCGACCCCACCATCGGCCACAGTGGCATCGCCTCACCGTCGGATGACACCGGCCACAGCCTCAAAAGCCGTCGCCACCGACCATCCACCGCGCGGGCAGAGCCTGTGGCGTCGGAGCAGCAGCGACGAGCCGAGCCAGCGCAAACGCCGAAGGTCAGGCGCTAGAAGCCGTGCGCGCAGCAGCGGAGCAGCGCCGGTAGGGGCTGTCGTAGGTTGTGAGCACAGCGCCAGTGTGCTAACGCACCAGATGCAAGGTTGCGTCTAATACGCATCGGGCGATGCGGGAGGCCTTCCACGCCGAGTTGAATATGCTGCGTTGCGACTTGGCCAACATTACTCGGTTGTCCGGGCAGACGATGACCACCGCCTCGACCGCGCTTCATCATGGCGACCTGGGGCTTGCCGAGCTGGTTATCTCCGGCAAGCGCGAGCTGACGGCGCGGTGCGAGAACGTGGATCGACGGCCCAGCGCATCGCCAAGATCGCGCGACTGAAGCACCCGGCCGTGCCGATCCCTGGCGACGTCCGCCCTGTCTTCGCGCGGATGGGTCTGCTGGCCACCAACCTGGCGCAGGACGCCGCTCGCGCGATCGAGAGCCAGGACCCGCTGTCCGCCCACCGGTTGGCGCAGGCCGATGCCGAAGTGGACGCGCTGCGCCGCCGGATCTTTCAGATCCTGTTCTCTGAGGACTGGTCGCATGGAGTGGAACCGGCGGTAGACGCCGCGCTGATCGGCCGCTACTACGAGCGTTTTGCCGACCACGCGGTCGCGATCGCGCGCCAGGTCAACTTCCTCGTCACCGGCCTACCGCCTGAACGGTGATGCGGGGACAGACTGACGCAGCGGCAGAGTCCAGGCAGCGAGTCGCCCGGGCTTGGCGCTGCGACCCGGGCGCCGACGCATAACAGCGTTCAACGCAGGGTACTCCTGGCGCAGTCTCAAGCAAGGAGTAGCGATCATGGCCAAGGATCATGGACCGAGTATCAAGGACGATAAGCAGTACGAGGGTCTGAGGAAGAAGGGTATGAGCAAGGAACGTGCGGCGCGAATCGCCAACGACCCTGACTCGTCATCCAAGGGTGGCAAAGCCTCAGGTTCGGGCAAGAAGAACACCGATTCCTCGCAAGGCGGGACCAAGGCGCAGAAGGCGGCTGCTGGGCGTAAGGGCGGAAGGAAAAGTCACTGAGCGCCCAGTACCGACGTCGAGGAGGCGGTATGTCTACCGGTCGTGACCAGTTCACGCAGCAAGATCCCGTGGATCAGTATGCCAGCCCTGGTAGCGGCGATCGAACCGTGACCTATCCGGGGACTACCAGGGAACTGGATGTCCGCCCCGATCACGGAGAGGGTACATATCGGGGCTGCGGCAGGCTCGCGGGTAAGAAAACGATCGTCACCGGCGGCGATTCCGGTATCGGTCGGGCGGTGGCGCTTGCTTTCGCACGCGAAGGAGCTGACGTTCTCATCTCACATTTGGCGAGCGAACAAGACGATGCCGAGGAGACCCTTCGGCTGGTGCACGACGCTGGTCGAATCGGCGTAAACGTCCCCGGGGATCTGCGGGAGGAGGACCAGTGCCGCCGGGTCGTCGACCGCGCGGTCACCGAATTCGGCCGGATCGACGTCCTGGTGTCCAACGCGGGCTATCAGATGTCGCATGTCAACGGGATCTTCGACATCAGCACCGAGAACTTCGACCGGGTCTTCAAAACCAACGTCTATGCGCTGTTCTGGCTGGTCAAGGCCGCGATTCCGCACATGAAGCCCGGCTCGTCGATCATCACGACCTCGTCGGTGCAGGCATTTAACCCCTCACCGCACCTACTCGACTATGCCGCCTCGAAAGCGGCCATCGTCAACTTCACCAAGGGACTCGGCAGCAATCTGGTGGACAAGGGCATCAGGGTCAACTCGGTCGCGCCCGGCCCTGTGTGGACACCGTTAATACCCGCGACGTTCCCCGAGGACAAGCTCAAGTCGTTCGGCCTCCAGTCCCCAATGGGACGGGCCGGCCAACCCGCGGAACTCGCCCCAATCTATGTGTTCCTCGCTTCCCAGGAATCCAGCTACATCACCTCCGAGGTCCTCGGTGTCACCGGCGGAACCCCGATCACCTGAGGCCCACCGACGCAGCACACGGATCCAAGAATTCTCGGAGCAGTATGGATAGGACTTCGCTTGGCGTTCTCGCTGTTAGCCAATCACAGCTGTTGGACCCTCGCCTACGGTCTGAACCTCACTGCCCGGGTCGCGGTGTGCTGACGCGCTGGGGGCCCGGGGCGAGTGGTACAGCGCGGTGTGGGTGTGCCTATCAGCGACAGCGCTGGAGGCCTGCGTGACCCCTCGACGAGCAGTTGTTCCGGTCGCCGCGTTAAGCCCATGACCGACTCGTAGCGGCCATGCGCCGGCAGGTTTGGTACCGGCACCGATCACGAAGCCCCTGCTAGCAAGCGACTCACGGCCTGTATGGCGCCAAAAACCTAGTGCATAGCGCTTGACCAGATGTTTCTCGGGCTGTCTAGGCGGCTCGCCGGTACTCGTTGATCCGTCCGCCGAGGACTCGGTGGCCCGGCTGGTGGGGATAGGTCCATTTTCTGGTGATCAGGCACGGTGCCAGGCCAGCAACGTCGGGGTGACGATCCGATGGCGACGTAGAGGGCGGGGGAGCAGGGGGGTCAGGGCGGACAGGATCGCCCGCTGCGGCCAGCCGGGCCGCGGTCGGCTGATCTGACGGCGCAGCATCGTGACTTCATGGCGCAGGACCAGAATCTCCACGTCCTTGACGGCGCCGCTGCGAGCAAGCAACCGCAGCCAGCCAAACACCGTGACACCGATCAGATACAGCAGTCGGAACAGCACGGCCTGTGATCATCCCATGATCACAGGCCGCCTCTGAAACTCCACGTCAACCCTGGAGTGACGTATTTTGGCACCGTACAGGAACGGTCTTGATCACGTGGTTGCGTGGTGGTAGATCCGGAGGGTGGTATCGTCGAGTTCGATGGTGGCGATCTGGCCGGCGGAGTGCCCTCTTCATGGATGCGCACCAGGACCGGACGACAGCTGCGCCCGTACGCGCACATCGTCGACGCGATTTGTCGGGGAGATTGAACACGGCGTGTGTTTGGGGAGCACCCATCCAACGAGACGGTCCTGATCCACCATGCCAAGACCTGCTCGGTCAAACCGATCACTCCACCGAGTGATGTAGCCGACAAGCTCAGGCTATCGCACGGACTTAGCCAGCCACGCTTGGTGGCTGGCTGCTTGGGGGCGAAAGTGTAGCGAGCGCCCCGAATCCCGATATGTCAAGTAGTTGGCGGGCGGGCGAGTCGCGAGGCGCGATCAGTTCCAGCACCATGTCGGATTCCTGTAACCGAGACGCAAGGTCGAACAGGATCCTTATCCCGATGCTATCCATGTAGGTGAGATTGGTGAGATCGACCGACACCGCCGTGAACCCGTCGGAAACCACCCCCAGGATTTCCTGTTCGACGGTTGCCGCATTTTCCAGATCGATCTCACCACCAAGACTGATACGAATCGATCCACTCCCAGTGCTGACATCCACCGTCGCGACCGTCACCGAGCTTCCGCCTCAGCCAGGCTGCGACGAATAACCACCGTGGTCCCACCCGGCCCATGATCAATATGCACATCACTTGCGCACTTGCGCATAAACACCGTTCCTCGTCCGCGATTCCCCCCGCGTGGCGGCCGCCACCGACCCGTATCCCTGACCGTTGCCACTACATCCGGAAGCTGAAGTTCTAAATACACCTCCACCATGCCACCCCCCCGTCTGTAAGCATGCTCGACCACATTGGTGCAGGCCTCACCCACCGCAAGGAGCAGATCAACAACCACCCGCGGGCCCGCCCCCACGGCCAACAACCAGCCCCGCATCGCATCACGAATCGTCTTCAGCGACCCTGGCAGCGCCGGCATCACCAGTTCCAACGGACCATTCCCGGCACTGGCCTGGCGACGCATCACCAGCAGCGCGACATCATCCCCAGGCGCTTCACCCCCAATCAACTGCGCCATCACGCTCGCGCAGACCGACTCCACCGGGCCAGCGACCAACGCCCCACATAGGCGCTTGACACCCACGTCAAGCGCGCTGCCTCGACGCTCCACCAAACCATCAGTGTAAAAACACAGCAACGCGCCCGGTGGCACGTCCACCGTCGTCACCGGGTACCGCGGCCCATTGCGCACACCCACTGGAGGACCATTCGCCACCTCTACCACGGCCGCGGGCTGACCCGGAATGACCAACACCGGAGCAAGATGGCCCGCCGAGGCCACACGCAGTCGAGCCAACCGAGGCTCAAACATCGCTACCTGCACCGTGGCCACCATTCTGTGCCCATCGAACCGCTGCACCTGATGGCTTAGCCGGCCCACCACCTCCGCCGGATCATCTTCATACAGCGCGTGGGCGCGCACCGCGCTACGCAGCCGCCCCATCACCGCCGCGGCTTCAAAGCCACGCCCGACCACATCGCCGATCACGATGCATAACCCGCCAGAAGGAGTGCCGAACACGTCATACCAGTCACCGCCGACCCCACCCAGCTCCGCGGGAACGTAACGGGCCGTCATCTCCAGACCAGGCACCGTCGGCAACCGCGCCGGCAGCAGGCTGCGCTGCAACACCGTCGCCGCGGTGCGCTCCACCTCCGCACGCCGAGATTCGGTTGCGAAAGCAACTCGGTCAGCCACGATCTCCAGCAGCCTGACGTCCTCCTCGGTGAACCGACGGGCACCCAGAGTGCCGACATGCAGAACACCAAGGATGCCGGCCCTGCTCAGCAACGGCACGCCGAGCAGGGAACGGATCCCCCGCTCCTGAAGAATCGGATTAAGCACCGTCGTGTGATCGACCCGCTTAAGGATCACCGGCTTCTTCTCAACCGCGATCCGACCAGCGAAACCCTTCCCCACCGGGATACGAACTCCCTGACGCACCTCCGCCTCGATCCCCCTGGCAGCGGTCGCCACCAGGTACTCAGCAGCCGCATCCAACAACAGCACTGCCGCCGTATCGACCTCAAGAAGCGCTTGCACCCGCTCCAACAGCTCAAGCAACAAGTCTTCAACATTGAGATGCGCCAGCGCCGCATCAGTGACCGCATCGATCCGGCGCAATTGATCACCAGCGGTCGACGCGTTACCTGGCTCGTCCGGCAGGGACATGATCACGGAGCCTAACGCCACGCGGACAGCGCAACCACTCGACCTCCCCGCCTGAGCAACCAGAGCTGCCCCTCAACCGAAGCCGCGCGCCAGATCAAGCGGTCACACCATCGACACCATGATCATTCGGGTATTCAGGCATTTCGTGTGGTTCCTGTCCGGTTCCATTTCTGGCTCCTGTCTGGTCCATGCCTGGTTCCCCGTGTCCCCCATCTGGCTTGTCGCTACTGCGTTCCTTTGTCTGAGTAGGTTGCTGGCCTGCGGCTAGCCGCCCCTGTGGGGTCGACTGTGGGACTTCATTACGCGGCTTCGTTGGTGACATGCTGATGATGACCAGCTGTGGCAGATCGTGTACCTGTATCTGGTCTGCTGTCGCGGCCCTGCTGGCGACGATGGTGACGGTCCAGGGGGCACCGAGCGACGGCATCAATCAGCGAGCCAGCTCAGGCACGGGTACGCCGCCTGGTTGTGAGCTGCAGCACCGGGCTATATCTTGCGTGCTGTGGCCAGCACCTTCTCAGACATCATGGGACTGCAGGCGAACGAGCACGGTCCTGACGCGCGGGTGGTCACCGTGGTGGGCGAGGTCGACACGCTCACCGCACCGGAACTGGCCACCTTCCTGACCGCGCAGCTGGTCGCCGCCCAGGTCGTTGTGGTGGATCTTGATGGTGTGCAGTTCATCGGATCTGCCGGGTTGTCGGTGTTGGTCGAGGCCAACGAACTGGCCATTCGACAAGACCGCGCCCTGTGGTTGGTGTGCCACTCCCGAGTCGTCAACCGGGCCATGGAGGTGGCGGGGTTGGGGCAGTTGTTTACCTTCACCGACAGCGTGGCGGACGCTGTGAAGGATCTACCCTGACCGCATGATGCCAAGAACAGCACTCCACCAGCACACCGGACAGGTTGGGTTCAGCTGCGATGACAGGATCGCCCACCGCTGTCGACGACGGCGCTACCTAGTCGGCGCGTTGCGGGGGCAGCTGGTGTCGTAGGCGGACGGTGGTGCCTTGGGGGTCTCGTTGGAGGTGTGCATGGGTGGTGAGCTGGTGGATGAGCGGGAGTCCGCGGCCGCGGTGACCGGGGGGCTTGTCGGGGGGCTTCCAGGTGCCGTTGTCGGTGATGGTGATGAGGACTTCGTCGTTGGCGATGGTGGCGTATAGCCAGATGGTGCCGGGTTCCTTGTGTGTGGTGAAGGCGTGCTCGGCGGCGTTGGTGAGGGCTTCGTACACGGCAAGGGTGAGGTCGTTAATGGTGTCATTGTCGATTAAGGCTTTGGCCCAGCGGTGAAAGGTTCGGCGCAGCGCGGTGGCGTTTTGGGCGGTCGCGGGTGCGGTCACGACCAACGGTGGTGGTGCGGGCAGCCACCGGACCCCCGGGGTGCGGGAGGGCAGCCCCTCGGCGCGAGCCATAGCGGGGGGTATCCCGCATTTCAATGAGCTAACCATCTGCGGCGTCGACTGCTCGGCGAGCTGAGAGCATGCGCGGCTTCCTCCCCTCTTGCCTGTGCTGTGCTGTGCTTCGTCGAGATCGAGATCGTCGGCCCCGGTCAGGGCATGCCGTGCACGGTGTGCCTCCTCCATCGGGTGAGCGTCGCTAAGGTGGGCCGTGCAGCCACCCGTGGTCAGCCCCGACAGCGGAGGTGCT